>CAKRRU010000117.1 GCA_934394515.1 uncultured Acetatifactor sp. | reverse complement strand
GATACGCCGACCTTTTTATCTACCAGATCTGCCAGAGAACCGATGCCGCTCTTATCCTCTACCAGTACGGTTACATAATCTGTATAATAAGGAGTGGAGAAATCCCAGCTCTGTCTTCTCTCATCGGTAATGGTGAAGGTAGCCAGTACGCAGTCGATATCGCCGGAATCCAGAAGCTCGGTTCTGGTCGCTGCGGTAACTGCGGTAAATTCTACGTCTACGCCCAGGCTCTCAGCGATCTTCTCTGCAAGGCTGATCTCCAGTCCGGAATATTCACCGGTTAACGTATCCTGGAAACCGAAGCCTACTACTGCATTTTTTACACCGACCCGCAGTACCCCACGGTCTACGATTGCCTGTACATCTGCTGCCAGTGCTCCGTCCGCTGCCGGAGTTTCTGCTGTGGTGCTTTCTGCCGCAACACTTTCTGTTGTGCCTGCTGCCGCCTCAGATGCCGGGGCTTCGGAGCTTCCGCATCCGGTGAGTAAGGTTGCTGTCATTGCCATTGCTGCTGCCAGTGCAGTCCATTTTTTCAGATTTTTCATAACATTTCTCCTCCTTTTAATTCGCATATTCTCTGACTATTCTTCACCATATCCGCAATATGTAAGGTGATATGGCTGAAATAGTGATCTATCTAAACACGGAACTTTCTGACTGACTAAGCTGCTGTTGCTGTTCCGTGGTCAGACCATGAAAAACAAGTCTGTACGTCCTAGCGGATGATCTTGCCCAGGAACTGTTTTACCCGCTCGTTGGAAGGATTCTCGAAGAAATGGTCGGGTGTTCCTTCCTCGATGATCTGTCCATCCGCCATGAATACGATGCGGTCCGCTACCTGTCTGGCAAATCCCATCTCGTGGGTGACCACTACCATGGTGATATTTTCTTTTGCCAGCTTGATCATGACATCCAGCACTTCCTGAATCGTCTCGGGATCCAGTGCGGAAGTCGGCTCGTCGAAGAGGATGATCTTCGTCTGTGCACACAGGGCTCTCGCAATGGCGATTCTCTGCTGCTGTCCGCCGGATAAGGTGGTAGGATATACATGTGCCTTATCCCTTAGTCCCACGACATCCAGATAATGATAGGCAAGGTCTTCCGCCTCTTTCTTACTCTTGTGATGCAGCTTCATGGGAGCAATGGTGAGGTTTTTCAACACTGTCATGTGCGGATATAAGTTAAACTGCTGGAATACCATGGAAATGGACTCCCGAATGATTTTTGTCTTATTCGCATGGGTCAGCTTCTGTCCGTCGATATATACCTGACCACCGGTCGGCTCCTCCAGGAAATTCATGCATCGTACAGTCGTAGACTTACCGGAACCGGAGGGTCCGATGATAACCAGCTTTTCGCCTTCTTTTACTTCCAGATTTACATTTTTCAGCACCTGGAGATCTCCGAAATTCTTACATACATTTTCCAGTCTGATCATTTTGCTCCTCCAATCTGTGTTCCGGGCAGGAATTTTGATAACAGAAAAAGGCGCTTTTACCGATTCGGTAAAAACGCCTTTGTTTTTATGGGTTACATATTAAACAGTTTTGTACGCTTTGTCAACACTTTTTTTAGTTCATCATTTCGCGCAGCACTTCTTTTGCCTTCTCCAGCTGATTGTCTACCGGGTCATCGCTGTTGTAATAGGCCTCTCCGTCAAACTCGCAGACAACATCCGGCTCGATACCGGTGCCGTGGATATTGCGTCCGTTTGGCGTATAATAAGCGCTGATTGTGATCTTGACCGCCGATCCGTCAGTGAACGGCATGATCTGCTGTACGATTCCTTTTCCGAAAGTGGTCGTACCTACCAAAGTTCCGATGCCGTAATCCTGAATCGCTCCCGCGAGGATCTCGGAAGCACTGGCACTGTTCATATCCACCAGTACTACCAGCGGTACTTTCAGCGGATTCTTGCCGTCACAGGTGTACTCGGAGCGTTTGCCTGCCTTATCCTCGGTATACACGATCATACCTTCCGGAAGCAGCTTTCTGGCGATCTGTACCACGGCATCCAGGCTTCCGCCGGGATTGCCTCTCAGATCCAGAATCAGCCCTTCCATTCCGGAACCTTTTACGGTAGCCAGTGCATCCGTAAACTGGTCTATGGTGACATCATCGAATTCCGTGATCTGGATATATGCCATGGTATCATCCAGCATCTCGTATTTTACCGTGGGGCTTTCGACTCTGTCTCTCTCTACCGTAATGTGGAGATAGTCTCCAGCGCCCTGTCGGACGATCGTTAAGTCTACTGTGGTGCCTTCTTCACCCCGGATCATATTTACAGATTCTGTCAGGGTCTTGCCTGCAGTGGATTCCCCGTCTACTTCGTAGATAATGTCATTGGCTCTCAGATCCACACCTGCTGCCGGGGAACCTTCTATGACGCCGCTGATCTTCGGCAGATTTGTATCCGTATCCATACTGACATAGGCACCGATACCGTAGTAGATACCCTGTGTCTGTTCCGTCAGCTCTGTCAGCTCTTCCGCTGTATAGTACTCGGAATACGGATCATCCAGAGATTCCATCAATCCCTTAAACATACCGTCTTCCAGCTGTTCATTTGTCACATCGCTTAAATAAAAGTTTTCCTTTACCGTATCTTCCAGTAGCTGCAGTTTCTTCACCGTCTGCGCGTTGACTGCGGAATCTTCGTCGTAAGACACCTGTGCCGACACATCATCCTTCATGCTGAAAATACGGTGTATCTGAAAAGCAATAAAGATCACGCCGACGACCAAAAGGGTCGCTGCGAATCCTACGATCAGACCGCTTAAGAACAGACCTTTTTTTTGCTTGTTTTCGTTTCCCTCCATAAATGCTCTCCTTATGTTTTAGGTATGATTACCGCCGGTGGTGGCACAATACGCATTTCTCCGCGCTTCGCCTGCAAGCAGTCACACAATCTGTCTATTAGACAATCTATTGTGACAAGTAGTTCCAGGGCGAGGTATACGCTCCATCTTTTCTGACACTGAAATGGAGATGGTTACCTGTGGAGCGTCCCGTGGAACCTACAGCCGCTATGGTCTCTCCCCTCACGACCACATCGTCCTTGGATACATATAGTGCTGATGCATGCATATAGATCGTATACAATCCGCCGCCATGGTCTATCATCACATAGTTGCCCATGGTATTGCTGTAAGTAGCTGCCACCACCTGACCGTCATAAGCCGCATAGATTGCCGTGCCCTTAGGTGCTGCAAAGTCCACACCGTTATGGAATTGTTCGATACCCAGCGTGGGATGGATACGATTACCGTAATCATCCGATATTCTGGTATAGGATGCCAGAGGGAATTTAAATGTACCGCCGTCATAGGTCAGTACCGTACCGCTGGCTTCCAGTATTTTCTTTTTCTCTGCTGCGATTGCAGCTTCCAGTGCAGCTATCTCCGCATCCTGATCCGCAATCGACTGCTTATATTCCTTGATCGCCTGTTCCTTGTTGGAGATATCTGTCTCATACGCTGTAATATCCCGGTTTTTCTGATCGATCAGAGCCTCCATATTGGACTGTTCCTGTTCCACACCGGCTTTGGCTTCATCCAGAATCGCTTTCTCGGCTTCCAGTTCTTCTTTGCACAGTTCGATATATTTGCGGTTCTCCATGAAGTCTTTCCACTGCTGCCTGTCATAAGCCATGACCAGCTCCACGAAATCCGCACGGTTCAGGAAATCGCTGAAGCTTTCTGCCTTCAGCATCATATCCAGGATGTACGAATCACCTTTCTCATACATCAATCTTATGCGGCTGATCATGGCATCTTTCTGATTTTCTTCTTTTTCCAGTGCCGCATCCAGTTCCTCCCGGGTCCGGGTGATCTCTTCTTCTTTCGCGGTGATCTTGCTCTTCAGTTCCGCTATATTCTGTTCTATCTGGCTCAGATTCTTATCTAACTGTGCCACATAATTTTTGAGATTTGTCTTTTGCGTTTCCAGATCCTTTTTGATCTGCTCCAGATTACTCAGATTACTTTTCATCTGCTCTTTTTCTTTTTGTGCCTGAGTGATCTGATCCTGTTTCTCCCGGATGCTGTCAGAGGTGATGGATGACATATTGGTGGCATGCACCCGCAGACCGCCAACGCAGAGCGGAACCGCCAGTATCACACACAGTGTCAGGCACAGAAGGCTCTTTTTCGTCTTATTCAATTTTGTCTCCGTTTATACATGCAAATGCTTTCTTACTGTCGAAATGCTTCCCAGGAAACCGATACCTACGCCCACACCGAGAGATATGGGAGTCAGGAAGTGGAAAATTTCCTCTACTGACAGGAAATTCAGAAATCCGCTGAGTACCATAAATCTGTTTACAACATAATTCAATGCGTAATTGTACAGGGAATAGATCAGTCCCAGCGGCACTGCCGCTCCGATCAGTCCGATCAGCATACCTTCCAGGACAAAGGGCGCACGTACGAAAAAGTCCGTGGCTCCGATATATTTCATGATATTGATCTCCTCTGCACGGACAGAAATACCGATGGCTACCGTATTGCTGATCAGGAAAATGCTGACAGCCAGAAGGATCACAATAATTCCCATGGACACATAGGCGATCAGAAGATTCAATCCGCTGAGTGTATTTGCCGTCATTTCAGAATAATTGACTTTGCGTACTTCCGGAATGGACTGTAACCAGGTCACCAGCGCATCCTGCATGGATACATCACTCAGGAAGATCTCATAAGTATCTTCTCCCGCCAGCGGATTCTCCGGGAATCCATCCGCATAGTCCTCACCGAAATAGTCCGGTCCAAAGGTAGCCCATGCCTCATCGGCAGACTGGAACTGAACTTCCGATACCTCTGCGCGCTTGGCAATCTCCTGTCCGATCTCTTCGATCCGCTGTTCCGAAGGGATCTGCCCATCTGTATGGCTCTCGCAATTGTCCATCTCGCTGTGGAAAAATACGGTTACGGACACGCCTTCTTCCGCTGTCTTCAGAATGTTCTGGAAATTGGCAACAATCGAATAGAACAATCCGAATAAAAACAGGCATGCGGATATCGTGGCAATAGAAGCAAGGGAGTACCATTTGTTACGGAAAATATTGGCAAATCCCTGTTTGATCGTATAAAAAAGTGTACTAATCTTCATCAATATATCCACCCTTCTCTTCGTCACTGATGATCACGCCCTTTTTCATGGTGATCACTCGTTTCTGCATGGCATTGACGATCTCGCGGTTATGAGTAACCACAACTACCGTGGTGCCGCTTTCGTTGATCTCTTCCAGAAGTTTCATGATCTCCCAGGAGTTATTCGGATCCAGATTACCGGTAGGCTCGTCCGCCAGCAGTACGGAAGGATTGTTAACCAGCGCTCTTGCCAGAGCGACACGCTGCTGTTCACCGCCTGAAAGCTGTTTTGTCTTGGCCTTGTATTTGCCTGCCAGACCCACGGTTGCCAGAATTGCAGGAACATTTCTGCGGATCTCGCTCACAGGAGTCTCTATGATACGCTGTGCAAATGCCACATTTTCATATACATTACGGTCATTTAACAGTCTGAAATCCTGGAACACAACACCCAGATTACGACGGAATCGCGGAATCTGTCGGTGTCTCAGCTTCGCCAGATCATTTCCCATAACATAAACACTGCCGCTGGTCGCTGTAAGCTCCCGCAGCAGTAATTTAATCAGTGTTGATTTACCGGATCCGCTGTCGCCCACGATAAATACAAATTCTCCTCTTCCGATGCTGAGTGATACACCATTCAGTGCCGGAGAGCCTGAGGAATAAGACTTACTTACATTATCCAGAAAGATGATCCCGTTTTCCTCTATGAACTTCTCTCTTTTCAGCCTTTGTGCTTCTTTTTTTGCCATTTTATATCATGCCTTTCTATTGCCTGTTGCTTATTAAATCCTACGTATCGATCACTATTCAGAGCCTCAATTCGCAAAGTCGCTCCTAGCGGAGCTTTCCCTTTGCTCATTGGGGCTTTCTCGCCAAATAAATATCGTTAAAGGCTCTTACGAATGCGAGCATTCGACGTGCCTTTATCGATATTTACTTGGCTCTGAATAGTGATCAATACTCATACGTTTCCATATACTTCATATACTTTACGACCATCAATGCGATTTTGAAAGTGATCGCATCTTCAAACACTCTCAGATCCAGTCCGGTACTCTTCTGCAGCTTGTCGAGACGATAAACCAGTGTATTTCTGTGAATAAACAGCTGTCTGGAGGTCTCCGACACATTCAGACTGTTCTCAAAGAACTTATAAATGGTGGTAAGCGTCTCCTCATCGAAATCATCCGGGCTCTTGCCGCCGAAGATCTCACGGATAAACATCTTACACAGCGGAATCGGCAGCTGGTAGATCAGTCGTCCGATTCCCAGTTCGCTGTATGCAATAATATCTCTTTCATCGAAAAAAATCTTACCTACATCCAGAGCCATCTTTGCTTCCTTGTAGGAACGGCTGACTTCCTTGATCTCATGCACGATGGTACCGTATGCAATACGGATCTCCTTAATGCCTTCCTTTAACAAGGCTGTTTCCAGAGTTCTTGCAGCTTTCTCGATCTCTTTTCCGGTATCCGTCTCCGCGAATTCCTTCACAACGATCACGTTGCTCTCGTCCACAGCCGTAATAAAATCTTTACTGCCGGTTCCGAAATGTGTTCTTGCAAGTTCCAGCACGTTATTATCCTTGCCGCCTGCAGATTCCACGATCATGACCACTCTGGGGACATCCGTCTGGATGTGCAGCTTCTTGGAACGGCTGTAGATATCCACTAACAGCAGATTGTCCAACAGCAGATTTTTGATAAAATTATCTTTATCAAATCTCTCTTTATAAGCCACCAGCAGATTCTGAATCTGAAATGCAACCATTTTGCCGATCATATACACATCTTCACCGGTTCCGCCGGCTACCAGAATATATTCCAGCTGCTGCTCATCATAGATTTTGAAATACTGATATCCCTGGATCTCCTGGGAGTCCGCCGGTGATGCTGCGAATTCCACCGCAGGCTTAGAGCAGTTCCCCATTTCCATGGTAGCTGCCACTTCCTTGCCGTCCACGTCCATGACGCATAATTCTACTCTGGCGATTCCTTTCAATCCTTCAATGGTGTTCTGTAAAATCTGATTCGATATCATTCTCTGCTCCTTCAGTCCCCAACCATA
>CAKRRU010000116.1 GCA_934394515.1 uncultured Acetatifactor sp. | reverse complement strand
AGGGAATTCACACTCGGAGACGTTACAGCTGCCGGAAGGCATTCTGTTCGTCCCGGGAGTTCGTCCGGTTAGCCAATAATCATTCACTAACTTTCAATTTACTGCAGTTCTTGTGTAATGATAGACCATCTTTTTCATAATAAATCCTAAAATGTGCAATATTTACCAACAATTACTTGTAATCACAGCACATATTTAGTAAAATACACATAAGGGGTTAAAATTCCAATCCAAAGGCTTGGCAAAATACCCAAAATACAGAATAAATGGAGGATGGGATATGAATATTTACACAACTGACAAGATCCGTAACGTAGTATTACTGGGCCATGGCGGCAGCGGTAAGACCAGCCTTGCAGAGGCCTTTGCTTATCTGTCCGGCATCACCTCCCGTATGGGGAAGGTAGACGACGGCAATACCATCAGCGATTACAGTAAAGAAGAACAGAAACGTCATTTCTCTATCAGTACCTCCGTGATACCCATCGAGTGGGAAGGATATAAAATAAATATCATTGATACTCCAGGATATTTTGATTTCGTGGGAGAAGTGGAAGAGGCAGTCAGCGCTGCCGGTGCAGCCATTATTGTAGTCAACGGCAAGTCCGGTATCGAAGTCGGCACACAGAAGGCATGGGAACTTTGCGAAAAATATAAGCTGCCCCGTTTCATTTATGTCTCCAACATGGATGTAGACAATGCATCCTTCCGTCAGGTCGTAGAGGACATGACGAACCTGTACGGCAAGAAGATGGCGCCGTTCCATCTGCCGATTCGTGAAAATGAGAAATTTGTAGGATATATCAATGTCATTACCGAGAGCGGTAATCGTTGGGAAGGGAAAGAAGTCGTTCCCTGCGACGTGCCGGATTACAGCCGGGCCAACTTGCAGATCTGCCGTGATACCCTGATGGAAGCAGTGGCTGAGACCAGCGAAGAATTCATGGAGCGGTATTTCAGCGGAGAGACTTTCTCAGAAGCGGAGATCCGTGCAGCCCTTCGTACAAATGTCTGTGACGGCAGTATTGTACCCATGACCATGGGATCGAATGTCCTGTGTCAGGGAATGTACACCTTGTTGGATGATATTATCAAATACATGCCGAGCCCGGAGAACAGAGAGGTGGCGGGCATTAATTTAAAAACGAACGAAATCTACCATGCGGATTATGATTTTTCCAAAGCAAAATCAGCCTATATCTGGAAGACCATCGTGGATCCGTTCATTGGAAAATACTCTCTGATCAAAGTGAATTCCGGTGTTTTGAAGACGGATGATCTGTTATACAACATAGACCGTGATATTGAGGAAAAAATCGGAAAGATCTATGTATTGCAGGGCAATAAACCTATTGAAGTAAGTGAACTGCATGTGGGCGATATCGGAGCTCTGGCGAAGCTCACGGCGGCACGAACCGGCAACAGTCTGTCTACGAAGACTACAACGATCAAATACGGTAAGTTTGATATCTCCACACCGTATACATATATGAGATATAAACCGAAGAATAAGGCTGATGTGGATAAGATTTCCCAGGCATTGCAGAAGATGACGCACGAGGATCTGACCATTCGCGTCGTAAACGATGCGGAGAACCGGCAGACATTATTATACGGCATGGGCGATCAGCATCTGGATATTGTGGTGAGCAGATTACTGAACGAATATAAAGTAGAAATCGAACTGTCCAAACCGAAGATCGCATATAAGGAAACAATCAAAAAACAATCGGATGTGGAATACAAATATAAAAAGCAGTCCGGCGGACATGGTCAGTACGGTCACGTCAAGATGCGGTTTTCGCCTTCCGGAGATCTGACGAAATCCTATGAGTTTGCAACAGAAGTCGTAGGCGGAGCAGTGCCGAAGAATTTCTTCCCTGCCGTGGAAAAGGGTATCCAGGAAGCGGTAGGTAAGGGACCTCTGGCGGCATAT
This sequence comes from uncultured Acetatifactor sp., assembly GCA_934394515.1. Lineage (GTDB taxonomy): Bacteria > Bacillota > Clostridia > Lachnospirales > Lachnospiraceae > Acetatifactor. The sequence goes on along the minus strand of CAKRRU010000116.1, from coordinate 5,398 downwards.
CCTGTTGTGGGTGTAAAAGCGGTATTATATGACGGTTCCTATCATCCGGTGGATTCTTCCGAGATGGCGTTCAAGACTGCCGCAATCCAGGCATTCAAAAAAGGTGTGATGGAAGCGTGCCCGGTTCTCTTAGAGCCGATCATGTCATTGAAGGTAACGGTTCCCGACGCTTATACGGGGGACATTATGGGAGACTTGAATAAGAGACGCGGACGTGTACTGGGGATGACTCCCATGAGCGGCGGTAAACAGATCATTGAAGCGGATATTCCCATGAGCGGATTGTTCGGTTACTGCACGGATCTGCGTTCCATGACCGGCGGCAGAGGAGACTACTCCTATGAATTCGCACGTTATGAACAGACTCCTTCAGATGTACAGGAGAAAGAAGTCGCAGCCAGAGCTGCAAAGGTTGCCGAGAACAATGCGGAAGACTAACACGAATTGACAGAACATGGGATACAAAAAAGAACCGGGAAGTTTGTTTCCCGGTTCTTTTTGGCTTATACTGCCGTGAAACTATGAGAAGCGCTGCATCAGCTTTAAGAGTAATGAGATCCATGCCAGCATATTTCATCACCTCGTATATTAGTATATGCGAAAAGCAAACTGAAAATTCAAATGTATTTCTTACTATATTACATTACATTTTGATACTATATTGCATAAAATAACGGGAAATTGTCAAAATGCCCGTGGATAGTCCCGCAGTCCTTGACAGTATCGGCAAAACACGATAAAATAATCGGTAGTTTTTTAACGACTTGAGAACAAAAAAGATTTAAATAGAAAGCTTCTCATAGTTTAGGAGGAAATAATTATGGCAGTACCTTACAATCACAGAGAGGTAGAGAAAAAATGGCAGACTGTCTGGGATGACGAAAAAGCATTCAAGACTTCCGACGATTTCTCCAAGCCCAAATATTACGCACTGGTAGAGTTCCCTTATCCTTCGGGACAGGGATTACACGTAGGTCATCCGAGACCTTATACCGCACTGGATATCGTAGCACGTAAGCGCAGAATGCAGGGTTACAACGTGCTGTATCCCATGGGATGGGATGCATTCGGTCTCCCTACCGAGAATTACGCAATTAAAAATCACATCCATCCGAAGATCGTAACCAAGAATAACGTGGCAAGATTCAAGAATCAGCTGCATTCCTTAGGTTATTCCTTTGACTGGGACAGAGAGATCAATACCACGGATCCCGAGTATTATCACTGGACCCAGTGGATATTCTTAAAGCTGTTCAAGGCAGGACTGGCTTACAAGACAGAGATGCCTATCAACTGGTGTACCTCCTGTAAGGTGGGTCTGGCAAATGAGGAAGTAGTCAATGGTGTCTGCGAGCGTTGCGGTTCCGAAGTCATCCGTAAGGTCAAGAGCCAGTGGATGCTGAAGATCACTGAATATGCAGACAAGCTGATCCAGGGACTGGACACCGTAGATTATATCGAGCGTGTCAAGGTTTCCCAGAAGAACTGGATCGGAAAGTCCCAGGGTGCGGAAGTAGACTTTACCCTCACCGGAAAAGATGAGAAGCTACGCATTTACACCACCAGACCGGATACTCTGTTCGGTGTTACCTACATGGTAGTATCTCCGGAGCATCCTGTACTGGATAAATACAAGGATGAGATCAAGAACTGGAATGACATTGTGGCATATCGTGAGATGGCTGCAAAAAAGTCCGATTTCGAACGTACCGAGCTGGCAAAGGATAAGACCGGTGTCTGCGTCCAGGGTCTGACCGCGACCAATCCCGTCAACGGTAAAGAGATCCCTGTATGGGTATCCGATTATGTACTGATGACTTACGGTACCGGCGCTATCATGGCAGTACCCGCTCATGATGAGAGAGACTGGGAGTTCGCCAAAAAGTTTGGCATGCCCATTATCGAAGTTGTAGCCGGAAGCCCTGTCAGCGTAGAAGAAGCTGTATATACCGATGTCGCTGACGGTACTTTGGTCAATTCCGATTTCCTGAACGGTCTGTCTGTTGCAGAAGCCAAAGAGAAGATCATGAACTATCTGGAAGAGAAGGGCATCGGTAACCGCAAGACCAATTATAAATTAAGAGACTGGGTATTCTCCAGACAGCGTTACTGGGGTGAGCCGATTCCTATTGTGCATTGCGATAAGTGCGGATATGTTCCCATTGATGAGAGCGAACTGCCTCTGCAGTTACCCGAGGTAGAGAGCTATATGCCTACCGATACCGGAGAATCTCCTCTGGCTGCCATGACCGACTGGGTAAATACCACTTGTCCCTGCTGTGGCGGTCCTGCCAAGAGAGAGACGGATACCATGCCTCAGTGGGCAGGTTCTTCCTGGTATTATCTGCGTTATACAGATCCTCACAATGATAAGGCTCTGGCAAGTCCCGAAGCACTGAAATACTGGCTGCCGGTTGACTGGTACAACGGCGGTATGGAGCATACCACACTGCATCTTTTGTATTCCCGTTTCTGGCATAAGTTCCTGTATGATCAGGGTGTCGTACCTACTCCCGAACCTTACCAGAAGAGAACCAGCCATGGTATGATCCTCGGATCTAACGGCGAGAAGATGTCCAAGTCCCGCGGAAACGTAGTAAACCCGGATGATATCGTACAGGATTACGGTGCAGATACCTTACGTACCTACGAAATGTTCATCGGCGCGTTTGATCTGAGCGCTTCCTGGAGTGAGGAAGGTGTAAAGGGATGCCGCAGATTCCTCGAGAGAGTATGGAAACTGCAGGATATCCTGAATGATGAAGAAGGCTACAGCGCAGACTTAGAGACCAAGATGCATCAGACCATCAAGAAGGTCAGCAGCGATTTCGAGAACCTGAAGTACAACACTGCGATTGCAGCTATGATGTCCCTGATCAATGAGTTCTACAAGAAGAACTCCATTACCAGAGGCGAATACAAGACACTGCTTACGCTGTTGAACCCCGTAGCTCCTCACATTACCGAGGAACTGTGGCAGACCGCCGGATTTGAAGGCAGACTGTATCAGGCAAAATGGCCCGAGTTCGAGGAAGAGAAAACGGTAGAAAGCGTTGTGGAGATCGGCGTACAGGTTAACGGCAAAATGCGTGTGACCATTAAAGTAGCCAAAGACGAGACGAAGGAAAATGTTATCGCCATGGCAAAAGAGGCTCTGGGCGATAAGCTGACCGGCAACATCGTAAAAGAAATCTATGTTCCCGGCAGAATCGTCAACATCGTAGCTAAATAATATAAGCAGTGTAAACCGATTACGATTATTGGGAAAAATAACTCCCGACAGACATTATGTCTGCCGGGAGTTATTATTTTGAGTTCTGTTTTTCTCCAGAATATTTTCAATTTGGCGAAGTTCAGATTCTGTACTGTATTTTTTGATTGCCGTAATGGCTGCCTGCATTTCCTGCGGTGTAAAGGTCAGGTGTTCCTGTCTGGCCTTTCGCATGGCAGTCATCAGAAGTGCCATCATTTCTTTTTGACTTTTACCGTGTCCCCGGATAAAAAGCCCGGAGAGAAAGTCAAGTTTTTCTCGTGGGATGTCCTTTACCAGATCATCCTGCATCCAGAGTGGTGTCTTCTGGGAATCATCCATCCTGCTGACCTCCTGATTCTGTTTTAAAATTGGAAAAAAGTCCGGACAACAGGGACGGATCCATGCCGGAGAAATCGGAGAAACCTTCCGGGAATAAGTCCTGCATAACCTGAACCATTTCCATCATTTCCTGAAAATTATGGATATTGTCCATCATCTGTGTGATTCGGTGCAGAGATGCTTTCTGTGTCTCGTTACACAGAGGCATGAGATCACTGCACAATTCGCCGGTGATATTTTCGCTTGCACAGGGTGGACCGATACACAGAGAAGTCTCCGGATGCCTGCAAAACAGTGCCAGTGTATATTGCAATTCCGACATTTTTATGTAGACAGCAAGTCCTTTCAGGAGCCGGGGATCCATATAATAAGCCAGTATTTTCAGAATCTGAATGCGGTTTGAAGTAAATAAGGTATCAAAGGCAGCCGCCTTGTCGATTCTCTTATCATCCATGTACCCATACCTTCCTGCATAAGTTATACTAGTATTTTATGAGAGCGGCAATGTGCTTATGCCGATCAGTCCTTCGGGGCACGGATAAATCCGCACCCCGGGATGACCGTACCCTCATGACTCCGGAGTCTCCCGAAGCAGGAGATGTCAGAGATTAGCAGCCGCAGCCGTTTCCGCAGCCATTATTTCCGCCACAGAAGCAGGACAGAAGCAGAATCCAGATCAGCCATTCACAGCAATCGTTCCCGCCGCAGCCGTTGTTGTTGCCTAACAGACCGCAGCCATTGTTATTGTTGCCGCAGCCACCGCCGCAGAACAGTAACAGGATGATCCAGATGCAACTGTTGCCAAAGATACCGTTACCGCAGTTGTTATTGCCGCAGGAGTTATTGCAGCCGCAATTTGTAGCAGTTAAGTCACTCATTTTTAGTGCCTCCACATTTTATTTATGCTCTATTGTATGCGGGGGAGCCTGTCAATGTTTCCGGAAAAGACTTGCAATAATTTTCGGATATAGTAAAATATAGATATCTATGCAGACAGACATAGAATATAAAATGCAGCTTTAAAATTAAGGATAGTATAGATGACACAGAAGATATATGTGGTAGAGGGGCGGCAGTTCCGCACGGAAGCGGATTACAGGAATGCCCTGAAAGATCAGCAGGTGATCGGGAATCTCCGGGTACAGACGAAGAAGATGAGCCTGGCGGATCAAAAGAAATTACTTGAAGTGCTCCGGAGCGGAAAGTGCAGATTCCATAGTATTCTGGGACAGGATTATATGGAAGAACTGGCAGAAGAGATCCGCAGACAGGAAGGAACCGGAACGGAAAGCTCTTCCGCAAGGGATAAAAAGCCTTCGGAAGATACTGCAAAGAAGAAGGAGATTCCGAAAAAGAAAAAAGAAGTCCCGAAGAAAAAGGAAACAGTTAAAAAGGAACCTGCAAAAAGAAAAACAGAGACAAAAAAGAAGACTTTTACAAAGAAAAAAAGTAAGGAAAAGCAGTTTAATGAGGCGGAACTGGACCAGATCGTAAAAGAGGAATTGAAGAAACAGGAGAAGAGAAGAAAGTTCCTTGTGGTCTGTTGCAGTATGGTCGCAGTTGTCTGCCTGGGGTATTTCGGGATGTATAATTGGTACAACTACCGGACAGCGGATAACTATAAACAGCTGAGTGAACTCAAGGACAAGGAACCGACAAACGGCAGTACGTCCCAGACTCCGGTGATCCATTATACGTCAGATGAGGGACAGAGTACCCCGCCTCCGGTACTGGATGAATATAAAAATTTATTAAATAAGAACAAAAGACTAATCGGATGGGTAAAAATTGACGATACTAATATAG
>CAKRRU010000115.1 GCA_934394515.1 uncultured Acetatifactor sp. | reverse complement strand
TAGTGTCCACTACAGGAGCACCTCCTTATGAAATTTTCATTGTACATTTTGCTCCGACAATACAAATTATCGTTCATCATAGAATGCAATTTATGTACATTCTAACAAGCAATTCACAACATTATTAGTGTAAACTGAATTTATCCCTCTGTCAAGTACAAGTCACAATTAGACCAAAAATAGTTCCTCAATGAAAGTATTCTTTGTGCATTATTTCTTGCTGTCTGGCGGATAACCGGATCACAGACACGGTCATTGGAAATCATCACTGTATCCGCCACCGATTGCCTTGCGGATAGCTTCCCCGGAAAAGCCTTTTCTTGCCAGAAATGCGTATATTTTCTGTTGTTCTTTCCAATCTCTTTTCGTGTCAGGATCATAATGTTTCTTACGAAGCAGTTCCCTGATCATGCTCTGTTCATCCTGTTCCCCACCATTCTCACGCCATGTCTGCCAGGCTTCTTCTATAGTGGCTGCTGAAATCCCCTTGCCTGACAGATCCTGTTCGATCCGCCTTCTGCTCCGGCTGTTCTCATGATAAGTGATATAATCCACAGCGTATCGAAGATCATCTATATAATGAAAGCCCGCCACATAGGCAATGGCCTGCTCTGTAATCTCCGCCGGATAATATCCCTGCTGTAATTTGGTCCGTAACTGGGATGTAGTGTATTCCCGTCCCTGCAGCAGATTCATTGCACGCAGTTTTGCTCTCTTAGGTAATACCTCCTGCATGATCGTGCGGTAATCCTCCGGGCGGATCTCTTCTCCCTCTTTTATATGGTAGAGACGCAATTCGCCTTTGTATAATACAAAGGCGAATTCCTGATCAATGTATACCTTACTTCTCGATTTGGAAAGTTCCGTAACCTGTGTTACCAGCATGGAGTTACTCTTCTTTCTCTGCTGCGGCAGTGATGTCTTTCTTTAATCCGTAATGTTCTCTGACCTTCTCTGCGATTTCATCACAGACAGCAGGGTTATCTTTCAGATACTGCTTTGCATTCTCTCTGCCCTGTCCGATCTTGTTGCCCTCATAGGCATACCATGCACCTGACTTGGCTACAACGTCACAGCTGGCTGCCAGATCCAGAATATCTCCTACCATAGAGATACCCTCTCCGAACATAATGTCAAACTCCGCTTCCTTGAAAGGAGGTGCGATCTTATTCTTTACGACCTTGACGCGGGTACGGTTACCGATTACTTCACCGCCCTGCTTCAATGCTTCGATCCTTCTGACATCCAGTCTTACAGAGGAATAAAACTTCAGGGCACGTCCACCGGTAGTAGTCTCAGGGTTGCCGAACATGACACCTACCTTCTCACGCAGCTGATTGATAAAGATAACAGTACAGTTGGACTTGCTGATCACAGCGGTCAGCTTACGCAGTGCCTGGGACATCAGTCGTGCCTGTAAGCCTACATGGCTGTCTCCCATATCTCCATCGATCTCGGCCTTGGGTACCAGTGCGGCTACAGAGTCCACTACAATAATGTCAATTGCGCCGGAACGTACCATGGTCTCCGTGATCTCCAGTGCCTGTTCCCCGTTGTCCGGCTGGGAAATATAAAGGTTGTCAATATCTACACCGATATTCTTCGCATAGACGGGATCAAGTGCATGCTCCGCATCAATAAATCCGGCAATGCCGCCTCTCTTCTGTACTTCTGCGATCATATGTAAGGTAACAGTAGTCTTACCACTGGATTCCGGTCCGTAGATTTCAATGATTCGTCCCTTGGGAATACCGCCCAGTCCCAATGCTATATCCAAACTTAAAGAACCGGTGGGAATCGTCTCCACATTCATCTGCGCCGTGGGATCTCCCAGCTTCATCACCGCGCCCTTTCCGTACTGCTTCTCAATCTGGCTCAGCGCCGCATCCAATGCTTTAAGCTTATCGTCTTTTTCCATGTCAATCTCCTTTTTGTTTAAGGAACAAATGTTCTGCTTTTTATTTAGGATAAAACATTTGTTCGTGTTTGTCAATGTCTATTTTTATTATACCTGTTTTATGTCCATTAAAACTCCCTCATAGCATTCCTCCTTTTTTCGTTCCGATGATCGTCTGAAATTTTGGCGAATGCCTGAGCTGTCGATGATCAGAAATGGCAGATATGTTGTGGGTCATAAGATCAAGATACAAAAAGAATGTATCACACTTCCCCACTTCCCGCAAGGATGCATGATACATTTCTAAAGTTTTCGGCACTATCTACAATTTTGTCCCCCTCTGTTTTGAGGGTATCTCACAAATTATTTTTTTGTTACTTTTTGCCAAATGTAACTTTACTGAAGTATTTCAGGATACAGCTGCGCATGAGGATCAGCGCCGCAGAGGTGGATGCCTCTCTGATCTGGCTTCGGGTTCCTGAGAAATGATACTCTTTTACCGTAACCTCTCCCTTTACGCTACATCCGATATATACCAGGCCTACAGGCTTTTCCTCGGTTCCGCCGTCCGGTCCGGCGATTCCTGTCACAGCCACGGACACATCCGATTTCATCAAAAGTGCTGCTCCCTTTGCCATCTCTCCGGCGGTCTTGCTGCTGACTGCACCGTATTTGTCCAGTGTGCTCTTACGCACTCCCAGGAATTTCCGTTTTGCCTTATTGGAATAAGTCACCAGGCCTGCCTTATAGCATTCCGATACCCCGGGTACGTTAATGATCCTTGCAGCGACCATCCCCCCGGTGCAGGACTCTGCCGTTGTCACCGTCAGTTTATTTGCCAACAGCAGATCCGCCACTGCCATTTCCAGCGTGGTCTCCGCCTTGGTACTGTAAATATCTCCTCCGAAACGGGATTTCAGTTCCTTTACTACGGGTTTGATTGCTTTTCCGGCTGCTTTTACAGTTTCCCCGGAAGCCGTCACACGGATATGTACTTCTCCTGTCTTGGCATAAGTTGCAATGGTAGGATTCGTCTGTCCATCGATCAGATCCTTCAGGGTATCCTCCACCTGGCTTTCCGGCACACCGCATACTTTCACCATCTGGGAACAGATCGTCCCCGGAGTAAGTTCGTCCAGATAAGGCAATACCTGCTGTTCGAACATCGGAATCAGTTCTGCGGGCGGGCCGGGAAGCAGGACGATACGGTTTTTCCCTTTTTCAATAATGATACCGGGTGCTGTTCCGTTGTCATTATCCAGCACTTTTGCACCGTCCGGCACCATAGCCTGTTTCCAGTTATTTTCTGTCGGCTGCAGATCTCTCGCAGCGAAAAACTCTGCGATCCGCTCCATGCTGCGATCATCCACCGACAATTGTTTACCGCAGACCTGTGCTACCGTTTCTTTGGTCAGATCGTCTTCCGTAGGTCCCAGTCCGCCGGACAGCAAAATTACATCAGAGCGTTCCATTGCGCACTTCAAAACACCTGCCAGTCTCTCCGCATTATCTCCCACTACTGTCTGATAATAGCAGTCAAGCCCGACTCCAGCCAGCTTTTCCGCCAGATAGGATGCATTGGTATTTACAATGTTTCCAAGTAATATTTCGGTACCCACACAGATGATCTCAGCTGTCATATTTTTACCGCCTTTCGATGAAATAAAACTTTTACTTCGTATTCTTCATTACATCCTTGTTCTTTACCAGATAATCGATTAAAGACACCACCGTGAGAATCAGTGCGATCCACATAATAATGTCCGTCAGGATCTGTAACTGTGGGAAGTTGGCGATCATCAGGCAGATCATGACCATCTGGAAGGTGGTCTTGAATTTGCCCCAGTAGCTTGCGGCAATGACTACGCCGTTGTCGGAAGCAATCAGGCGGAAACCGCTGATAATGAACTCTCTGGCGATGATGATGATAACCACCCAGGAAGGGATGCGGTTCATCTCGATCAGTGCGATCATGGCAGAGCAAACCAACAGCTTGTCAGCCAGCGGATCCATGAACTTTCCGAAGTCTGTGATCAGATTATATTTTCTCGCAATCTTTCCATCGATCATATCTGTCAGACTGGCAATAATAAAAATAGCCAGTGCGATCATATCTGTCACGAAAGTATTATCGCCAAACCATCCGGCCTGTCCTCCCAGTAACAGGATAATAAACGGCACGATCAGAATAACACGGAAAATAGTCAGCTTATTGGGAAGATTCATTTTACTCATGGTATATCTCTCCTATCAGATCATATTCATTGGAATCCGTGACCAGTACCTTTACAAAGTCCCCTGTCATCAGATTCGCTGAAGTATTTACAAACAGATAACCGTCCACATTAGGGGCATCCCTGTAGGTTCTGGCTACATAGGTCTCTTCGTCCGCAACCTTTCCCTCGATCATTACAGTCAGCACACGGCCTACCATATCCTCTGCTTTGTCAAAAGCGATAGCCTGCTGCAATTCCATCAGTTCATCTCTGCGGAATTCCTTTACCTCCTGAGGAACCTGATCTTCCATGGTCGCTGCGGGAGTATCTTCCTCCTGAGAATAAGGGAATACACCCAGGCGGTCGAATTCCATCTCATTCACAAAACGATACAGTTCTTCGAAATCCTCCTGTGTCTCTCCGGGGAATCCGCTGATCAATGTGGTTCTCAGACAGATATCGGGAATCTTCTCCCGAAGTCTGCCGATAATAGCACGGAGTTCTGCCTGATCGGTACGTCTTCCCATACGCTTTAACACATTGTCGGAAGCATGCTGGATAGGAATATCCAGATAATTGCAGACCTTAGGCTCTGCAGCAATAGCATCGATCAGTTCCTCCGTGATTTCCTCCGGATAGCAGTACAAAATGCGGATCCAGTAAATGCCGGGGATCTGTGCCAGTTCATGCAGAAGTCTCGGCAGCTCTTTCCTGCCATACAGATCCACACCGTACAATGTAGTCTCCTGGGCTACCAGAATCAGTTCCCGAACACCCTTGTCTGCCAGTTCTGCGGCTTCTTTTAACAGGCTCTCCATGGGCACACTGCGGTAATTGCCTCTGACCTTCGGAATAATGCAGTAGGTGCAGTGCTTATCACAGCCCTCTGCAATTTTCAGATACGCAAAATGTCCGCCTGTAGTGACAACTCTATTCGTCTCTGTCACAGGGGCGGCATTAATATCTTCATAGTGATTCTGTTTCCGGCCTGCCAGGATTTCTTCCAGTGCGGCCACGATCTCGTCGATGGCAGTGGTTCCGATAATAGCATCCACCTGGGGGATTTCCTTCTGGATCTCCTCGCGGTAACGCTGTGCCAGACAGCCTGCGGCGATCAGGGCTTTAATCTGCCCGCTGTCCTTCAGCTCTCCCATCTGCAATAACGTATTGATACTTTCTTCCTTGGCATCGCCGATAAAGCAGCAGGTATTAACGACTACTGCGTCTGCCTCTGCCTCATCGTCCGTGAAGGTATAACCTTTTTCCTGGAGCATGCCAAGCATCTTCTCGGAATCGACAAGATTCTTGTCACAACCCAGGGATACAAATAATATCTTCATGCGTTTTATGCTTCCTCATCATCTCCGAGGATCTTGATCTTACCCTGATTCAGCTCCTCTACTGCGATGGACAGGGGCTTATCAACCTTTGCGGTTACCAACGGTTCATCTCCTGCGATGATCTGTCTTGCTCTCTTGGCAGTTGCCATAACGATAGAATAACGACTGTTAACTACAGGTGCTTCTCCGGGTTCTACCTCGCTGTTTACTACTTTCATTAAGTCGGTATAAGAGGGATGTAACATTTTATTTTGCTCCTTTCGCGAAACCTTTCAGTTCCTCTCTGATCTCTTTGATAAATTCCACACGACGGGACGGCTCGTTTTTCGCTGCCAGTACAAATTTCTGTACTTCTGCGGCGCACTCGTCCAGATCGTCGTTCACTACTATATAATCATAGGCATCCATGCCTTCTGATTCTTCATAAGCCCGGGTCAGTCTCTGTGCAATAACATCCGCTGTCTCGGTACCCCTGCCCACCAGTCTCCTCTGTAATTCCTCTGCGTTGGGCGGTGTCACAAACAATAACAGGCTCTCGGGAAACTGCTCTTTGATTTTCATTGCTCCCTGGATCTCGATCTCTAAAATAACATCCTTGCCTGCCTTCATCTGTTCTTCTACATATGCTTTCGGCGTTCCGTAATAATTGCCACAATACTGAGCATACTCGATAAATCCGTTTTTTGCAATATTTTCTTCAAATTGTTCTCGGGTCCGGAAGAAATATTCCCTTCCGTCCTGCTCACCTTCTCTGGGCTGTCTGGTGGTCATGGAAATGGACAATGCATAATTATCATATTCCGACAACAGCTTCTTTACCAGAGTTCCTTTTCCGGCTCCGGAAAATCCGGAGATCACCATCAAAATTCCTTTATTCTCCATCTTCGCTATCCTCTTTTTCTTCGTCCGGCCACAGTGCCTGTGCCCTTCCCGCAATTGTCTCGGGGAGCAGTGCCGACAGAACGATCTGACTGTTCTCCATGACCAGAACGGATTTCGTCTTCCGCCCCTGAGTGGCATCAATCGCAAGCCCGGTTTCTTTTGCTTTCTGCACCATACGTTTGATTGGTGCGGACTCCGGACTGACTATGGCGATGATCTTATCCGTATTCACAATATTGCCAAATCCCACATGAATCAGTCGGTTCATCTGCTCACCTTTTATTCAATATTCTGTATCTGCTCTCTGACCTTCTCGATCTCGGTCTTAAGTTCAATTGCACAGTTGGAAATCTCTAAGTCGTTGGACTTGGACAGAATCGTGTTGGCTTCGCGGTTCATCTCCTGCGCCAGGAAATCCAGTTTTCGTCCGATGCTTCCGCCGGCGATCAGCGTATTTTTCGTGGTCTCGATATGGCTGCGCAGTCTCACAAGTTCTTCATCCACGCACACCTTGTCTGCGAAGATCGTCACTTCCGTGAGAAGTCTTCCTTCGTCCACTGTGGTATCACAAAGCAGTTCCTTCACCCGCTCTTCCAGTCTCTGACGGTATTCCGCAATGATCTGCGGAGAACGCTCTGTAATGAAATCTACCAGCTTCAGCATGCCGTCCAGCTTCGCGATCAGATCATCCCTAAGATGTTCCCCTTCGGTGATCCGGGTCTGTACAAACATCTCGCAGGCACCCTTTAAGGCTCTCTGCAGTTCCTTCCACAGCTCTTCCTCGTCGATATCCTGTTCTTCCATCACGAAGACATCCGGATACTTCGACAGGGTGGACACCCTGATATCACAATCCAGATCAAAATCACTGGCCATCTGCTTCAGGTATCCCAGATACTCCGCCGCCAATTCCTTGTTGTAACGGACATTGGAGGTATTCTCGGAAAAATCTTCATAAGTAATGAACAGATCTACTTTGCCCCTGGAAATATAATTCTTCAATTCACTGCGGATCGCAGATTCGAAGAAATTCAACTTCTTCGGCATTTTGATGTTCACGTCAAGGTAGCGATGATTCACAGACTTCATCTCTACGGTAAACTTTCTGTTATTCTCGGCAGTCTCACATCTGCCAAA
>CAKRRU010000114.1 GCA_934394515.1 uncultured Acetatifactor sp. | reverse complement strand
TGAACAAACCCAAACTCCCAAAGTTATCTGCTCACTCTGGAAATTCTGTGGTTCTAAAGTTTTCAGTAACCCAGTAGACCCGGTTGCATATAAGAATAAGCTGACCGTAAACAGACGCCGGTACTTAGCGGGCGTACTTTGGCCGCTTATGTACCGTTGCGCTCTGTTTCCGAGCAAAGTGTGCTAGAGCACACCGCGATGTCAGCGTTTCTTATATGCAATCGGGTCTACGGCGATTTGAGAAATACTATTTAACTAACTTTCAAGTTACCTTCACAATTCCTGCACAATCTTTTCATAAGTCTCAGGTTCCAACGCATATCCAAGATAGGCAATTCCCCGGTAGACAGTCTCAGGAATATCTGATGCCGGCGTGGTAGACATCAGTCTGTCCCGGATAACCTGTATTAAATGTTGCTTTGCCTCAATGATTTCTACATCCGCCGCATAATACTGCGTCATATCGTAATCCGAGGTATTGCCGCAGGGATTCAGGCAAGTGGCACAATCCGGAGCGATGTGGAACTTCTCTTCGTGGATCTTCTGTACTATTGCTTCCTCGCTGTCCTGATCCGTCAGATGTAAAAAAGCCTCTCTGATCACCTGGTCCGTCTGCCCCGTTTTTCCGTTATTGGATACCGCTCCCACCAGACCGATCAATGCACTGATAATGTTATCTCCCTGCATTTTCCTACCCTTGCCTTCCTGCAAATCTATCTTTTTCTAAAGCCCATTGCCATTCACGTAAAACAATCCCTGCATAATCGACAACCAGGCTTTCTGCCCTGTAATTCTACTCAAGAATTTCCCCATCGATAGAGATCGTGGTTACCTGCCAGGGTAAAAACTTGCCGCTGTCCTGGATTGCTTTCTTCGCTGCCATCTCCAGTCCGCCGCAACAGGGCACTTCCATACGGACGATGGTCACTGACTGAATATCATTGTTCCGGATAATCTCGGTCAGCTTTTCACTGTAATTTACCGCGTCCAGTTTCGGGCAGCCGATCAGTGTTACCTTGCCCCGGATGAATTCCTTATGAAAATTCGCATAGGCATACGCCGTGCAGTCTGCCGCAATGAGCAATTTTGCGCCTTCGAAATAAGGTGCCTGTACCGGAGCCAGCTTGATCTGTACCGGCCAGTTGCCCAGTTGGGATTTCATCACAACATTGGTATTGTATGCTGCAGCATTTTCTGTCACAGTCTCTTCGTTCTCACTGCGTTTCATCTGACGCATTCTGCTTCCGGGGCATCCTGCGTGGGGCAGCTGCATACCTTCGCGCTGCATTTTCGCCTGCTGTTTTTCCAATTGTGCCTGCTTTACTGCTGCCTCATCATAAGCCGGAGCCTCCCGTTCCTCAAAAGTGATTGCACCGGTAGGGCATCCCGGCAGGCAGTCGCCAAATCCGTCGCAGAAATGCTCGCGCACCAGCTTTGCCTTTCCGTCGATAATATCTATTGCACCTTCATGACATGCGGTTGCACAGATTCCGCAGCCGTTACACTTGTCCTCGTCAATGTGAATAATTTTCCGAATCATACGTTCCTCCTTGATTTTGCTTGTTTCAACATACATGATATCATGATTCGCACCTTCGGTGCTTACCGTTGCTTCGTAACTATCATGATTCAATTCGTCATTCATCAATCATGTAAGCGTATTGACTCACTTGCACTCATGATATCTTGACTTTCTGCCATGATTATATTAAAATTCTCTGCATTAGTATGTTGTTTTTCCAACAAAAGGAGACTTATTATGAACAATCCGCTCTTTCAGAATATTTCCCCGGATGATATTCCCGTTATGTTAAAACGGCTGCATGCATACACAAAGACTTATCAAAAAGAAGAATATATCAAGCATGCCGGCGACCCGGTGGATTTTATCGGTATCGTGCAGTCCGGATCCATTCATGTATTGCAGGATGACTACTACGGCAACCGCAATATCACCGCTTCGATCTCCGAGGGTTCCCTGTTCGGAGAAGCCTTTGCCTGTGCCGGGATTCCGGTCCTCCCGGTGGATATCGTAGCTGCCGAGGATTGCTCGATCACTTTTCTGAATGCAAAAGCAATCTTGAATACGTGTGACAATGGCTGTAAATTCCATCATACTCTGGTGCAAAATCTTCTGGGTATCGTTGCACAAAAAAATATCTACCTGAATCAGAAAATCAAATACACTTCCCGGAAGACGACCCGTGAAAAGCTAATGGCCTATCTCACGGATCAGGCAACCAAAAAAGGGAGCAATGATTTCACGATTCCTTTTAACCGGCAGGAACTGGCTGATTATCTCGGCGTAGAAAGAAGCGCCATGTCCACAGAACTCGGCAAGCTCGTTAAGCTTGACGTCCTGCAGACACAGCGCAGTCATTTTACATTATTAAAACCTTTGGATGACATCTGAACTCCGGCTGTCTTACGATGAATAAAACTCCGAAATCACCTTTTTCAGTACTTCCGCAGAATTTTTTAATTCTGTCAGTTCTTTTTCATTGAGTTCAATGGGAACGACCGTCTCAATGCCGTTTTCATCCACCACTGCCGGGATGCTTAAGACCACGTCCTGCAGACCATACTCCCCGGTCATCAGACTTGATACCGGCAGAATCGACTGTTCATTGCGGACGATTGCAGCGCAGATCCTGCATACCGCCATGGCGATTCCGTAATAGGTGGCGTGTTTTCTGGCAATGATCTCGTAAGCACTGTTTTTCACGCTGTTGAAGATCTTCTCCATGGCTGCCTCATGGTCATGATGTCCGCGCAGTTCGCAGAAATCATGAATCGGCATGCCACCGACTCTGGCGTGGCTCCATGCCGCCAGTTCACTGTCACCGTGCTCACCGATGATAAATGCATGCACACTCCGGCTGTCCACCCCCAGATGCTCTCCTAATTCGTACCGAAATCTTCCGGTATCCAGTACAGTTCCTGACCCGATGACACGATTTGCGGGATACCCGGATTCCTTCAGCGCAATATAGGTCAGAATATCTACCGGATTCGATACGATCAAAAGGATTCCCTCAAACGGGCGCTTCTTGATCTCTCCGATGATGGATTTCATAATGGCACTGTTTTTCTTGATCAGGTCCAGTCTGGTCTCATCCGGCTTCTGGTTTGCTCCGGCTGTGATGATGATAACTGCCGCATCTGAGATGTCATCATAATCTCCTGCATATATTTTCATGGGACTGGTGAATGCCATGCCGTGGCTGATGTCCATTGCCTCGCCTTCCGCCCGTCCGTGATCCGCATCGATCAACACCATCTCGGAAAAAAGTTTACTCTGCATTAAGGCGAATGCGGACGATGATCCTACAAATCCGCACCCGATCACTACTACTTTTCTGCTGTCGATACTCATATCGTTTACCTCCTATTTCACTACTTTCTCGAAATCCGATGCCGGATGCTTACACAGCGGACAGATAAAATCTTCCGGCAGTTCTTCGCCCACATATTCATAACCGCAGATCGTACAGCGCCATATCGTCTGTCCGTCAGCCGTCTTAACGGCTTCCTGTGGCTTCGGCTTTACATTATTCTGATAATACTCATAGTTCGCCGATGCCTCTTCGCTTAAGACTTCCATCTCGGTCACTTCCCCGATAAACATGGTATGGGATCCCAGATCCACGGTCTGGCTGACCTTTACAGCCAGATATGCATTGGTTCCTTCCGTGATATAGGGTACTCCGTTTTCCGCGTTTTTATATGCTGTGTAATCCGCAAATTTGTCCACATCTCTGCCGGACTTAAAACCGAACCTCTGATACAGGAAAAAATCTGCTGTCTTGCTGATCACCGATACATTAAATACACCGGTCTGAAGCAGCATATCATGTGTATGATTTGCCTTGTTAATGCAGACGCAGATCTGATTCGGTGAGGATGCCGCCTGAATCGCAGTATTGACGATACAACCGTTCGCCTTCTCTGCATCCCTCGTAGTTACTACATATAATCCATAGCTTAATTTATGCATTGCTTTGTTATTCATGTGTGTTCTCCTTTTCTGAAGTATTTTTACATACATCAACGTGTTTCCGGATGATTATGTTTAGTATGTCTTTTCCTGTGCGTTTTATTTATTACCATTTATTTCTTTATTCTTATTATAATTCAGATATAATTATCTGTCAATAATATTAGTAATGATTCTTATTTTCTTTTAATAATACTGCTAATACCGCATAATAATATAAGTAACTACCTAGTATAACTCACCCTTAATAACAGTATGTTTCGCGCAGGATAAATTTTCAGCCTGCAAGGCGGAGGAAGGAGACGTAGTGTTGGCTACGTTGACTGACGACAACGCAGCAGATGGAAATTTAGACAAGTGAAACGTGCTGTTAATTAAGGTGAGTTATACTAGCTGAGCCACTAAAAGAAAAATCGCCCGACCCGCAAAGGCCGAACGATTTTTGAATCATCCCTCTAATAAGTCACAACATTATGATACACTCTGTAATATCCGTCTCCGAGATCCACCAACTGCACCTGGATCGCAAAGTACTGCATTCCGAGATCTTTTAACACATCCACCACATATCCCTGCTCGTAGGCTCCGGTATTGTAGGCCTGCTCAATACTGCTCCACAGGCTCTTGGGCACCACATTGTCAAAATGCTGGTCGCCGCTTCCCAGTGCCGTCAGCCTATTCTTACAATCCGCATAGTAAGAACTCAGATCCGTCAGTGCATCCTCTCGGGGTTCCGGTGTGGCTTCGGCATCACTGTCGGAGTTTCCGGTATTGCCGGAAGGGTAGCGAAGCGGCTCCTGCGGATCCGGATTGATATAATCGCTCAGGCTGTCTCCCGGCTGCTCCGGATCCTGAGTTGCGTCTGCCGTCTGTCCCGGATCCGTACCGTTCCCGTCAGACGGCTGCTGTGTATCTGCAGCACCTGTCGTATTCTCCCCGCTGTAGGCCGTCCCGTTGCAGGCCGGCAGATATACCGACAAGTTCTGTCTCACATGGGTGGAGGCAAAATCTGCATCCGTCTTGTTAAAGTAATCATAACGGACCGGATCCGCATCATCCCAGGTCATATCGACATTGTAATATCCGTCATCCAGCTTCACAATATTCCATGCATGATTTCCGCCGGAATAGCCGGTGCAGTAATAGCATGGAATCCCAAGCTGCTGCAACAGATACTGATAGGCTCTGGCATAGCCGGCACACACACTTCTTCCGTTTACCAGTGCGCTATAGGCACTCTGGTTCATATCCGCGGACAGATCATAGGTCACCGCAGCAGCCAGCGCGTCATGCACATACTTTTCTTTTTCATAGTCACTGCCAAGGGACGCAGCCCCGGATATCATATTCTGCGCTGCCTCATCGAATCTCTGCTTTGCGTTCTCCAGGTCACTTGCCGTACTGTTATATTTTAAATCGATCTCCACACACTGACCGTTAGACAGATATTTGCTGGAATAACCTGGCTCCAGCCAGAATAACTCCGGATGATCCCCGATCACTGCCTCAAAAGCCGTCTTCACGTCACCGGCAGACACTGTATTCTCCGGTACAAAACGCTCCGTCAGTTCCTGTGCATTTGCATAGATCTGCCGGTATACAGACTGCTGATTCTCCGACAGCATCTGATAATAGGGATATTCCTCTGTAGAAAATGACAGCCCGTCTCCCGTCTCTCCGGGACCTAACGTTTTCTCCAGAGTCTGTGCTTCCTGATCCGGAATCTGCTGTTCTTCCGGCTGCACGGGAGTAAATCCTGTCTTGCCGCTGACGTCCTCCGGAATCTGCATCTGGTCCATGGACGGTGCCACGTAGCCGTTCATTTCCCCCGGCATACCATTAGGAAGCGTCACACTGATATTTCTATTCCCGGAAGTCTGTCCTTCCCCGGTCTCTTCGGTTCCAGGGGGCATATCCACTGTATTGCCATACAGTTTCTGAGCCAGAGAACTGGTCATATTGGGGTTCAATGCGAATACCAGGATTCCGCCACACAACAGCAGACACAACGCTG
This sequence comes from uncultured Acetatifactor sp., assembly GCA_934394515.1. GTDB lineage: Bacteria > Bacillota > Clostridia > Lachnospirales > Lachnospiraceae > Acetatifactor. Next base: position 1,595 of record CAKRRU010000114.1, on the reverse strand, counting down.
CAATTCCTATCATGATCTTATTGACTACTTTCATGCTTATGCTCCTATCAGACCGGGCTCCTGGCTTGTGCTCCTGCCCGGATTTGTTATAAAGCCGGCTTCTGCCTCTATTGCTGCTCTTCTCCTGCGGCAAGTAATCCATCCGGAGAATAGCGGTTCGTTGCATTCCACAGGATCCATTCCTCATATCCTGCATCATAGACCGCCTGAATCTGTTCCCGGATCTGAATTCCGTTATAGGAGATATGCCCCGGAACCCAGGTGGCCGTAAATGCCTGCAGCCAGGGTCTTACTACGGCCCGTTCCGCTTCCGGGATCGACTGCAGTTCTTCCGCAGAACCCTGCATGGCGGCCGATACTGTTTCGTAAGGGTGGGCATCCGGTACCTTCAGCCCGAATACGCCATTGGCATAATGGGACGGATATACCATAGGGCTGATGGCATCCACAGTCTGTCCCAGCGCCGTGTAATCCTGCCCTACGGTCTGTACGTCTGTCTCGCTTCCGATGATGGTGCCAAAGACATCTGCCGTGACCACACAGCCCTTTTCATGAAGTCTGTCTCCCGCATAGGAGAGAAAATCCTGTATAGCCTGCCGCTTCGGATAGGCTTCCATATCCACACCGTAATCCGCCGCATCGGCATCCGAACCTACCGGGAATCGCACATAATCATACTGAATCTCATCAAAACCCAGATCTGCCGCCATCTCCGCAAGCTCTGTCAGATATTCCCAGACCTCCTGCTTATAAGGATTCACCCAGGCCAGCCCGTTGGCATCCGTCACCGGCTTACCGTCAGGCTTACGCAATGCCAGTTCCGGCTGCGCCGCCGCAAGGCACGGATCTTTAAAACACACGATTCTTGCGATGGTATAAATATCATGATCCTTTACTTCCTGCATCAGCGCCTGAATATCCCGGATATAACGCACCCCTGCCTGCATCTGCACGATCTGGTCCAACACCGGAATATCCTGCAGGATTTCTTCGTTGGTCAACTTAAATGTCACATTTCCTTCATCGTTTTTCACATCGATGACCATGGCATTCAATTCTGTCTCATCCACCAGACGGATCAGATCCTCCATCCCGGCACTGCCTGCCCTGGGACCGGTGACGTAAATGCCTTTCACCTTCGTCCGGCCGGCCATGCGGTCCGCCGTGTCCTGCTCCTGCCAGGGCACCACTGTGGGCTGTGATTCCTGTCCCTGTGTTCCTTCTATCCCGGATGCTGCGTCCGTCTCCTTCGCAGTTCCTGTCTGTTCTGTATCTCCGGCGGTCGCAGACTCTGTGTTCCCCTCCGGCACATTTTCTCCGATGGCGGTCAATTCCGTGGAATCCACCGCCGCTGTTGCTTCTATTCCTATCACTTCTGTCCCTGCAAGAGCTATCTCATTGTCTGTTCCACAACCGGTCATGCCAAGTATTAACACAATCCCTGCTGCCAGGAGTCTCTTCCCCGGACCTGTATTTCGTATCATTGGTATTCTCCCTGTATTACCGCCGTTTCATCTCGTTCCCCTCATCAGGCGGTATACTCTTCCATGCATGTAACTATTCAGCGCCGTATTCGCCAAATTGCGGTTCCTGTA
>CAKRRU010000113.1 GCA_934394515.1 uncultured Acetatifactor sp. | reverse complement strand
TGAGCATCATAATGCCGACCAACAGTAGTGACATGAACTTTTTCATATGAAATACCTCCTTGTTTTGATGAAAATGTGTGTGTTTCATCTCTTGATGAAGTAATTATATGGCATCTTGTACAAAAAGGATATGCAAAATCTTACTCAGAGGGTAAGATTTTATACTATTCTGTACACATTCCGTTCATGTTTTGTACATATTTTTACGTTTTGTTTGATCCCATCATATTTTTTTGTACATGGAATGCCCAAACCGCACAAAAGGGATACGTATATTTCCTAATATCCTTCTTCTTCAAAAGAGAACAATATCTTCTGGCTTTCCCGCTCGTACATGTTCTCTCTGGTCACGATGGTGGTAGCCGTATCTATCACGCTGGGTCCGCCGGTCTGTCCATTTAGCAGGTTCGCCGCAGTCTCCACCCCAAGATATCCCATCGCATAGGGGTTCTGCACGATCAGCGCATCCACCTCCCCGGTCTCCAACATTCCCACAGAGACCACATTGGAATCAAACGCCACTACCTGCGTCCGGTCTCCCCGGTCCAGATCCCGGATTGCCCAACCCACACCGAGACTGGTCCATTCGTTAAAGGTCACCACCACATTGATTCTTGGATCCGACAAAAGCATCTCCTTAGCTCCCACTCTGGCATCTTCTGTGGCAGACAGGACATTGATGGTAGTAATATCCTTTACTCTCGGATCCTGCTCCACTGTCTGGCGGAATCCCAGCTCTCGCTGCTGTCCGTTGGCGGAGTTCACATCATAATTCACGATACCGATATATAATTCGTCCTCCTCCACCGCCAACGCTGCTTCCGCTGCCTGTACTCCCGCCTGCAGATTATTCGTTCCGATGCGGCAGCTTACCATGCTGCTGTTGACATCACTGTCAATAACGACGATCTTAATTCCTCTCTGGGCTGCCTGATCTATAATTTCCGCATTGGCATTGTAGTCCACCGCAGAGAATACGATCACATCCACCCCGTCCTCCATGACCTGCCGCACCATTTCGTTCTGTGTCTCATAATCTTCTTCCGATTCCGGACCGTTAAAGGTCACATTCAGATTATATTCCGTAGCCGCTGCCCGGGCACCGGCAAAAACACTTTTCCAGAAGGCGCTCTTCGTGGATTTTACAATGAACGCCACCCGGTTCTTTCCCGTCTCCGGTTCTTTTCCACAGCCGCTCATCCCCGTAAACAGCAGGATTCCCATAAGCAACAGAGACAGTATTTTTTTCATTTTGTATTTTCTCATACCTTCTCCCATCCTGCCGCTGCATTTTCTTCCACCTTCGGCATCCGTATGATTACGGTGGTTCCTTCGTCCAGTTCGCTTTCGATAGAGAGCCCATACTCTTTTCCGAAGTAAATCTTGATCCTGTCGTTGACATTCTTGATGCCGATGCCGGAATTATCTCCCGGCTCTTTGTGAAGGATCGACCGGCACTGCTCCTCGGACATGCCGACACCGTTATCCTCCACGCGGAAAATCACATCCTCACCCTCACTGTAGATTCGGATCTGAATATGTCCCTCATCCACCATCCGGTCCAATCCATGATAAATGGCGTTTTCAATAATCGGTTGTAACGTGATCTTATTACAATAATATCTCAGGCATTCTTCCTCTATCTGAAAATCATAAGAAAACTGATTTTTATAACGGAAATTCTGTATCTTTAAGTAACTCCCGGCATGTTCCACTTCTTTTTCAATGGTGATCAGCTCGTGTCCCTTACTGATGCTGATACGGAACAGTTTTGCCAATGCATTGACCATCTCCACGGCATCCCGGCACCGTTCTTCTTCACATAACCAGCCGATTGCATCCAGCGTGTTGTATAAAAAATGAGGGTTGATCTGCGCCTGCAACGCTTTCAGTTCTGTTTTGCGCAGGGATATCTCCTCCTGGCGTACCTGCTTCATCAGATTCTGTATTTTGCCCACCATATGCTCATAGGACTGTGACAGTGCTTCTATCTCCGTAGCCCCTTCCACAGGCCGGTAGACATATCCCGCGGCATCTTTTTCAAATTCCTGCATGGCGCGAATCAGACGCTGTATCGGTTTGGTCACCAGTCTTGACACCAGAAAGCTCACGATCATTGTCAGTCCCATGATAATCGTAAGCATAACACAGATATTACCCAGAAGTTCCATTTCCTTCGCTGTAACCATCTCGCTGATATAACTGACACCCACAACTTTCCAGTCACAATTGTCCAGGGAACGGACACTCCAGATCAGTTCATCCGTTTCAAACGAACCGTCACTGCTTAAATCAAAGTGCTCCGCAGATTCTGTTTTCAGTCCGGAATACAGTAATTGCTGCTGCGGATGATATATGATTTCTCCATTGCTGTCTGCAATAAAGCAATAACCATGCTGCCCGATTCCGACATTATCCACATAATCCGATATTTTGGAAAAACGGATGTCAATCACGACACGAACCTTCCGGCCATCTGCACCGGTGATCTCCTGAAGCACCGATACCACCCACGGATAATAATCCTGTAGCAGAGATTCCACATGAGGCTCCGATAAATACAGCACTCCCGACCTGTAAGAATCCAGCGAAATATATGATAAATCCTTCAGGTAATGTTCTTTCAGTTCATGTGTTCCCGTATGAGAATCCAACAATTCTCCCCGGTCATTGTAAATGTAGATTGCCACAAGATCCGACCGGACACTGCACAACATCTCCATCGTCTGTTCTGTCTCCCGGCCGTTCTCTGTCAGCTTCTGTTCAATCAGGCTCATGATCTCCTGCATATCCCCAATATAATTGGAAATTGCGTTGGAAGCCTGTACGACGGCCTGCTCGCTGCTGGTCTTCGCCGCCTGTTTCATACTGGATACATATAATGACAAAAAGAAAAAGGTAGACCACAGTAAAAAAAGTGTAACCAGTCCGACCACCAGTGTCGCTATGATAAAAGAAAGCGAGGCTTTGCGTTTCTTCATAATTTATTCTTTCTCCTGTCGCATGGCATTGGGTGATATTCCACAGTATTTCTTAAAACAGTAGCTGAAATAGTGTTGGTCACTGTATCCACAGCGTTCGGCAATTTCCCGCATTTTCATAGAACTGCCGAGCACCAGCTCCCTTGCTGTCTCAATTCGTTTCTTCGTAAGCAGATCCACAAAGCTCGCACCGGTCTCTTTTTTGATCAGTGCACTGAGATAATTGGGACTTACATGAATGCTGTTACTGACACCCACCAGTGACAAAGACTGATCCACATAGTCCCTTTCGATGATCTGCATTGCTTTCTCGCACAGGATCTGGCTGCTCTTTTTCTTGCCGGCATTGACCAGTTCCCAGACTTCCAGACATAATGCTATAAATCTTTCCCTGGACTCCCACACAGGTCCCTCCAGCATGGCAAAACGCTGTAGCAGAGCACTATCATCAGTTACCGTATAAGCGATCCGGATAAGTGCCGATGACATCCGGAATATTATGAATTTGCATTTCAGCTGGGCATCCTGCTCTGTTTCCATCTTTTCGAAGATATCCTTCAGATAAGTTTCCAGTTTCTCCCTGGAACCTCCCCTGATCAAATTTTCCATCTGCGCAACATATTCGGAAGCCTGCTCCATATCCATGGAATTATCACGTTCTTCGTCCGCAATATAATGAATGCTGCTTTCCCCCTGTTTACAATACCCCAGAGCACTCATGGCTCCTCTGTAAGCTTCGTGACATTCTCCCAGACGTTCCCTGATACGGCTGACGCCGATATGACAATGCATTTTCAGGATTCGTTCCGCACTTTGCACCATTTCTCCCACGGCAATATGAAGATACCGGTCAAAGGTCGCCATTGTGGCAGCCAGCACGGTAATGATCCTTCCATCCATGGCAAAACTATAATGCTTCATGTATTTCTGCAAAATCATATCCACGGAATGAACCAGTTCCGGTCTCGTCTGATTTCTTCCCTCTTCATCCTCCACCGTAAAAGCCATCACTGCGTATTGAAAGGAATTATTACGGTCTTTCAGAAAGCCATTTTGAATCGCCTGTTCTATCAGCTGTTTCTCCCGTTCCTCACTGTCAAAATTCACATAATCATCCAATAAAAGCGGCAGGAAAAATTGCTGAAGGTTCGGATTTACATAATTTCTCGCATCAAACTCCGCAAATATCCCATCGATCTTAACTTTGATCTTCTTCAATTCTTCTGTTAGATCTTCCATCGTGATCGGCTTCAGCATATAGCTGATAATATTATACTGAATGGCCTGCTGCGCATAGGAGAATTCATCGAACCCACTTAAAAAAGCAATCTTGGTAGTCGGTCTGACCTCTCTGACCTGTCTGGCCAGTTCGATTCCGGATACAAAAGGCATCCGGATATCCGTAAGCAGCAGATCCGGCTCCATCCGTTCCACAAGTTCCAATGCTTCAATTCCGTTTTCTGCCTCGCCAACGACCCGGAAACCGATGCTCTCCCAATCAATTTTGCGTATGATCGCTCTGCGTAATTCTTCCTCATCGTCCGCAACTACAATCGTATACATTAGATGTTCCTCCCAGGTAACGGTTTTTTCCTTTGTTCAAGTCATTTAATAGTATAACAGATTAACGGTTCCGGCACAAACAGAATGTATCCCCACACCGGCGAAAAATCCCGGGGCAGTCAGTATGCTGTCCCGGGATTCTCGTCTCGTTATTCTTTCTTTATTTTAATTACCGCACTCCACACTGATTCTATTGAAGATTCCCATGATTTCTTCGGTATCAAGCTTGCGTTTCTCTTCGCCGGACTTATCAAGGATAGCTTCGCCTTCATGCATCATAATGAGGCGGTTGCCGTACTCTACGGCGTAGCGCAGGTTGTGGGTTACCATAATGGTGGTAACTTTCTTCTCTTTCACCACCTGGTCGGTGAGCTGCATAATGATTTCCGCGGTCTTGGGATCCAGAGCCGCGGTATGCTCATCGAGGATCAGGAAATCGATCGGCGTCATGGTCGCCATGAGAAGCGCCAGTGCCTGTCGCTGTCCTCCGGAGAGGGAGCCGACCTGCACTCCCATCTTGTCTTCCAGTCCCAGATTTAAGGGGCGCAGCATTTCACGATACTCTTCCAGCTTTGCCTTATTTACGCCACGTCCAAGATTATAAGGTTTGCCCTTATTTTCCGCGATGGACATGTTCTCCAGAATCGTCATGCCGGGGCAGGTTCCTTTGGACGGATCCTGATAGACTCTGCCGATGCGGCGCTGACGAATATAATCCTTCTGTCTGGTGATGTCTTCCCCACTCACCAGAATCTTGCCGCTGTCCACGGCAATGCTTCCGCAGATGATATTCAACATGGAAGTCTTGCCGGAACCGTTACTTCCCACCACGGATACAAAATCACCGTCTTTTACCGTAAGGTTGAAATCCTTGAACAGGCACAGTTCATTGACCGAACCGGGATTATAATTTTTATTGATATTTACAAGCTCTAGCATGTCTTCACCTTCTTTCTGTCCATGCTGATCACGAGAATGATCAGGAACAGGACTGCTGTGATCAGCTTGATGGCGTTCGGATTAATGCCTGCAAACATGGCAAGCGCAACACAGGCCTTATACAAAATAGAGCCCACGATTACACTGCTGGTCACGCGGAAGAATGTCACTTTCTTGAATAAACTGGTGCCGATGATCACACTTGCCAGACCGATGACTACCGCGCCGGTTCCGATTGAGATCTCGAAGCTTCTCTGCTGCTGTGCATAGATGCATCCGCTCAAGGATACCAGACCGTTGGCAATCGACAATCCCACGATCTTCACCAGACCTTTGTCCACGCCCAGGCTGGTAACGATGGTATCATTATCACCTACCGCACGGAGCAGGAACCCGGATTTGGTGCTCATATACCAGTCTAATAAATATTTCGCTACCATGGTGATCAGGAAAATGATGAGCACATTCTTGAAATTTACCAGAAAAGACGGCGTAATACTGTCTACAAAGCTGTTATTGAAAATATTTTCCTTATCAAAAATAGCTACATAACCGGAGCCTGCCACCCATAAGTTAATGGTATACAGTCCGGTCATCATAATGATACCGGAGAGCAGGTCTCTTACTTTTAATTTCACATGGATCAGCCCGGTGCAGATGCCGACCAGGGCCCCGCCGAGGAATGCGACCGGTAAAGTCAGAATCGCAGGTACGCCGAATCCGTTGATCAGACGCACAGTGATGGCAGCCCCAAAGGGGAAGCTGCCATCTACCGTAAGATCCGGGAAATCCAATATTTTATAGGTAATGTAGACACCCAGTGCCAGGATGCCGTAGATCATTCCTTGTTCCAGTACGCTTAATAATAATGCCATAGGATATTACACTCCATATCTTAAAAATTATATTACTGATTACTTACCACGATCTCGTCAAAGCTCTCATAAGCATCGGTCTTGTAGTTCTCGGGAAGCTCCAGATTGATTTTCTCTGCTGCGGCGAAGTTCACATACAGACTGGGCTCAGAGATTACTTCAAAGTTCATGTCGGAAGCTTTTGCTTCACCTTTCAGCACCTGCGCTGCCATCTTACCGGTCTGCTTGCCCAGCTCAATGTATTCCAGACCCATGGAAGCTACACAGCCTGCTTTTACCTGTTCCACTTCAGAACCGAATACGGGGATGCCTGCCTTATTGGCTTCAGCGAGTACAGTCTGCAGAGCACTTACTACCGTGTTGTCTGTCAGGTTGGTGATGCAGTCTACTTTTGAAGCGATGTCAGCTGCTGCCAGAGCTACCTCGCTCATTGCGGTAACGCCGCTGTCTACGATTTCGAATCCGTAATTGCCTGCCAGCTCCTTGTACTCTGCAATGGTGCTGATGGAGTTTGCCTCGCTGGTGGTGTAGATGATACCGATGGTCTTCGCTTCGGGAAGAACCTCACGGATCATTTTGAGCTGTGCATCTACTGCCAGAGCATCAGAAGTACCTGTGATATTGCCTACGGGCATACCGTCCTCATTTGCCAGTCCTGCTTCCACAGGATCGGATACAGCGGTGTAGATCACGGGGATATCTGTATTCATCGTTGCGTTGTATGCTGCCATTGCGCAGGGTGTTGCAATGGCGCAGATCATATCTACTTTCTTACTGACGAAGTTGCTGGCGGTCATAGCGGAGGTTCCGTTGTCTGCCTGTGCATTCACATATTCAATGGTCAGGTTCTCTCCCTCTACGATGCCTTCCTCTGCCAGTCCCTGGATAAATCCTTCACGACAGTTGTCCAGAGAACCGTGTACGGCGTACTGCATAATACCGATGGTGTAATTGTCCTTGTCTGCTGTGCTGCCACATCCGGTGAGTGCTCCCATTGCCATCACTGCGGTAAGTACTACTGCCAAAATTCTCTTCTTCATAATCTTATTCCTCTCTTTCTGCGCATCAGCGCCTGTGAAATTAGTTTTCTCATAAGATTACTGAACCTTTTCACTGTCATGAAAATCGGATGCTGACGCATCTGCAGCTACAACAAAAAACCGCCTCAAATGTATATTGCTATACACTTGAGACGGTAACAAGCTCTTGCTCATCATCGTGGTGCCACTCAATTTGACAAATCCTTACGAATTCTGTCCACTTTTCTCTGGATACTATCATAT
>CAKRRU010000112.1 GCA_934394515.1 uncultured Acetatifactor sp. | reverse complement strand
ATTGAAAGAAAAAAAGAAGGTTTGTCATAAGAAGGTTTGTTAAAAAATTTTATCTATGTAACGAATTCGACAGATTCCTGTTTGTAAGATAAAACATAAATCAGAATATTTTGTAACTACTATTGACTCCTACCTTGCGTAATAGTTTAAAGTATGCTTATCGAGAGGAGGAAATGACAATGATGACAGTAAATGAAGTAAGTAAATTGACCGGAGTGAGTATACGCACTTTGCAATATTACGATACCATTGGGCTCTTATCACCCATTGCACATACCGAGTCCGGATACCGGTTGTATGACGATACATCCCTGGAACGGCTACAGCAGATCTTACTGTTTCGGGAATTGGAATTTCCTCTTAAGGAAATTAAAAGGATCATAGATGCCCCTAATTTTGACAGAAATAAAGCGTTAGAACAGCAGATTGCATTGCTTACCATGAAAAAGGAGCATCTTGAAAATCTTATTAATTTTGCTCGGGGAATCAAAGGAATAGGAGTGAAATATATGGATTTTAAAGCATTTGACACAAGAAAGATCGATGAGTATTCTAAACGCGCAAAAGAACAGTGGGGACAGACTGCCGAGTACAAGGAGTTTGAAGAAAAAACAAAGAACCGGACAAAAGAGGAGGAAGCTGCTGTTGCTAATGAGTTCATGCAGATATTTGTCGAATTCGGGCAGATGAAGGAAATGGACCCTGCCGATGAGCAGGTGCAACGGCAGGTAAGAAAACTTCAAGCTTACATTACAGAGCATTTTTATACCTGTTCTGATAAGATTTTATGTGGTCTTGGAAGAATGTATGCCGGTGGTGGAGAACTTACGGAAAACATTGACGCTGTCGGTGGAACAGGCACTGCGGAATTTGCAGGTAAAGCCATGGATATATTTTATATGAGTGGGAAATAAGGAAATGGCACTGCTTTGGTGAATCGCGACAAATAGCAGAAAGCAGCAAAAGAACCGGGAGACAAGACAGTATCCCGGTTCTTTTCAGATGAATATATCTTCCAAAATTACCAGATTTTCATCACATGCTGCATGGCAAGACTTACAATTGTAATTCCACACCAACAGGATGCTCCGACTATAATGGGCTTTCCGCCTGTTTTAATGAGCTTTATGATATTACTGTTCAATCCGATTGCAGCCATTGCCATAATGATCAAAAACTTAGACAACTCCTTCACCGGCTGGAACACATTCGCATCCACGCCTATATGTACACAGACTGTAGTAAAAATGGCTGCAAGTACAAAATATAATATAAACATCGGAAATGCTTTCTTCAGACTGAACTTTGCAGCCTGCTTTCCTGCTTTTGTACTCTTCCTTGCCTGCAGCAATGATAATCCAAACGTGATCGGTATAATCGCAAGTGTTCTTGTAAGCTTTACGGTCACCGCTTTATTCAATGTCTCACTTCCGAGATTCCACATACTGTCCCATGTTGATGCGGCAGCCGTTACCGATGATGTGTCATTGATTGCAGTACCTGCGAAAATACCAAATGCCTCTCCATGTACCGTATCAAATCCTATCAGTTTTCCAAGGATCGGGAAAAAAATAGCCGCAAGTACATTGAAAAAGAAAATTACAGCGATCGACTGCGCTATTTCATCATCATCGGCATCAATCACCGGCGCTGCTGCCGCAATGGCGGAACCTCCGCAGATAGATGACCCGACGCCTACCAGTATCGCTGTATTTGTATGTACTTTAAGTAATCCGTGCAATACCCAGGCGATCACAAGAGATGTAGTAATCGTACATACAATAATCGGCAATGATTGCTTTCCTGTCTGAAAGATCACACCAAGATTCATTCCAAATCCAAGCAGGACTACTGCTGCCTGAAGTACTATCTTCGATGTCCATTTGATTCCTGATTCTGCTTTTCCCTTGTCATTCCAAAACATGGTGATCATCATTCCGGCTATAATTGCTATAATTGCGCCTCCTATTACTGGAAACATTTTTCCCAATATCCATGCCGGTATTGCTATCGCGAGGCAAACCAGAATACCACGCCAATTTTTCTTAATAAAATTCATGAAGTGCCAACCTCTCTTTTTTCTTAATGAAAAAAGTATAGCTCTGGACATTCATAATGTAAAATTATATAATAATATCGAGCAATAAATTATTTTTATTGATAAAAGGAGCAGCCTATGCTGGATTTTAGAATAGAAACGTTTCTCACAGTATGCCGGACAATGAATTTTACCACTGCCGCAAAGCAATTAAACATTACTCAGCCTGCTGTATCCCAGCATATTCACTATCTGGAAGAAGAATACGGTATCCCTCTCTTTATTTACCAAAACAAGCGGCTTTTTCTTACCGAATCCGGAGACCTGCTCAGGAAACGTCTGCTGACGATGAAGAACGATGAGAAGGCTATAAAGGAAGAATTAAAAAATAGCTGTCTGGAAACAGAATCTCTTTCTATCGGTGTTACTATGACAATCGGTGAATATGCAATTGTTGATAAACTCTCCGATTTTTTAACGCGACACCCCAAAACAAATATTCATATTCATTATGGTAATACCTCACAGCTTTTGCATCTGCTCGACAACGGCCGGATCAATCTTGCCATCGTGGAAGGTAATTATCCCAAAGAAAATTATACTTGGAAAAAATACAGCACAGAGGACTATATCGCTGTCTGTGCCGCATCTCATAATTTTCCTACAGGTCATCCTCATACCCTGAGTGATCTGGTACAGGAACGTCTTCTTTTACGTGAGGAAGGATCCGGTACGAGAAATATTCTGGAACAAAGTCTGATTGCCCGTGGTTTGCGTATTTCTGATTTTCCTCATTATGCTGAAATTGAAAATATGCATACCATCATCAGTCTGCTGAAAAAGGACTGTGGAATCTCCTTTCTGTATAAAATTGCTGTGGAAACTGAATTACATTCCGGTGCAATCAAAGAAATTCCTCTGGATGACTTCCGAATGCAGCATGATTTTGATATTATCTGGGAAAAACAAAGTATATTTACAGAGAAATATATTTCTTTCTGTGAGGAATTTATTTAGGAGAACGACTATGAAAATCGAACACATTGCACTTTATGTAAACGATCTGGAAGAAGCAAGGAATTTCTTCCAGAAGTATCTAGGCGCAAAGTCAAATTGCGGCTACCACAATCCGAATACCGGCTTCCGCTCCTACTTTCTTACGTTTGATGACGGTGCCCGACTTGAGATCATGAACAAGCCGGAAATGTCAGACCTTCCAAAAGACGCTGTCCGGACAGGATATGCGCACATTGCTTTCAGCGTAGGCAGTAAGGAAAAGGTAGATTCCCTGACTGTCACGCTGAAGGCAGCCGGCTATGAGGTGATCAGCGGTCCCCGGACTACGGGAGACGGCTACTATGAGAGCTGCATCATTGCTATGGAAGGCAACATGATTGAGCTTACGATCTGATTCTTCCTCCTTTTTACTTCTACAAATCTTATTTTTCACGCAAGCCTGCTCCATTCCTATCAACTTACTACACAAAAATGTCTGACAGTGCTATAATATGAGGTACAAATTTCAGTACATCTGTAAAAGCTAAGTAATATTAAATAACGAGGTTTTATCACATATGAACCACGATCATCAGAAATTCTCATATATCAAATGGCTGCTGCCGGTACTGGTCTTCCTCATCGGCGGAAGCATCTTGCACATAATAGCCCATACGGTTCGTCACACGGATTACGAACGACTCCGTGCAAAAGCGGAATTGAATGCCGTCGCTTATGCCAACCAGATAACGGATGCGCTGTACTACGGCATCGGTATCACGGACTTACTGGAGCAGATTCTGATCAGTGAGGATGGCAATATTGATAAGTTTGATGTGGTTGCACAGCATATGATGGCGGATTATGTCCAGAGCATCCAACTGGCTCCGAACGGTATCGTCACCGAGATCTATCCGGAAGCCGGCAACGAGACCGGTAAGATCGATCTGATTCATGATGAGACTCGCTGTGATATCGTAAACTACGGAATTGACAACAATATTGTAGTCATGCAAGGTCCTTTTGAACTCAAGCAGGGCGGTCAGGGAATTGCGATCCGCAATCCGGTCTTCCTGCAGGATGAAAACGGCAACAGCACCTTCTGGGGATTGACCATCGTCATCATCCGTGTTCCGGACATTTTTATAGATTCCGTAAACGCCCTCACGAACTTCGAATACGAATACAGTTTATCTAAAACGCCCTCTCCGCTCACAGATGATTTCAAAGTGATTGACCATTCCGGTGCAGAATTGACAGATCCGGTTTCTTACACGTTTGAACTCGGCGGCTGTACCTGGCAACTGGATGTCATGCCAAAAGGCGGCTGGCAAAAGAGCAAAAAAATTCCTTTTTTCTTTATATACGATGCCTGTATTATTCTCCTGCTGGAGACTCTCACGATTGCATTTTTAATCATGAGAGAGCAACGACGTAAATTCCGTCAGCTCTCTCTGACAGATGGTTTGACGGGACTGTTGAACCGTACCGGATTTGATGAACAGGCGGATTCCTATCTGCAAAAAGCCGATGTCAGATTTTGTGTCGGAATTTTGCTGGATGTGGATAATTTTAAGTTTATCAATGATATGTACGGTCATGCTGTCGGAGACAGGGTATTACAGCAGCTAGCGGATTCCATGCGAAAAGCTTTTCCCCAAAATGCGATTCTCGGACGAAACGGCGGCGATGAATTCTGCATCATCCTGAAGGATTGCAACGTAGAAGAAGCCGCTTCACAAATCGAAGCTTTCAGTAAGTCTCCACGGACTTTTGAAAGCAAGGGGCAGGTGCACAACTATGGTATTTCCATAGGCTATGCCGAGTACCCCACCCACGCAGAGAAAATCTCCGAGCTGCTTCGTTACGCGGATATGGCACTGTACGAGGTAAAGCTTGGCGGAAAGCACAGCTGTCTCTGCTACAAGAGCAGCTTCCACACTTCCAAGCGGACACAGCTTGGATTCGAACTGGACGATATCTCCAGTAACCTGCCCGGTGCCTTTTTTATCTATAAAGCAGACAAAACAGACGAACGCATTCTGTTCGCGAACCGGGAAATGATTCACCTCACGGGATGTACCGACCTGAATGACTTTATGCAGTTCACTCACCGTAAATTCAGCAATCTGGTGCATCCGGAGGATTATACGAAGATCGAGAAAAGTATCTGGGATCAGATTGAATCCCACAGAGACGGGGATAACGATTACGTGAAATACCGCCTTGCCACAAAGACCGGCTCCTATAAGACCGTTCTGGACTTTGGCCGTATCGTGGAAAGCGAATACTATGGTTCTGTTTTCTATGTATTGATCGTGGATTGTGATTATATTGATTCGCATTACGATAATTTTTAATGCTGTAACTACAAAAATAGGCATAACTGAAATTCCTTTGGAACATACTATATCCGGAGGAATTTTTATATGAAAAATAAAATAAAGTCATACTTACAACGTTTAAATAAAGGAGAAGCCCTGGAAAGTGTCCAGACAGATTTCGTCAGAGAGTGCAAGGATGTAGATCCCGCAGACATCATGCAGGCCGAGCAGGAGTTGCTGCAGGAAGGCACCTCGATCGGAGAATTACAACGGCTTTGCGATGTTCATTCTGCGCTGTTCCATGGTTCCACCACAGAAGAGAAAATCGCCAATGCCGAAAAAGCCGCAGTTCATTCTCTCAATGCGCAGAAACTCCACGCGGAAAACATGAAAGACAAGCGTCTTTCCGCTGCTGCCGCCCTGATCCAGATCTCCGGTCATCCCTTGCAGACCCTTACTCTGGAAAATGCCGCTTTGGAAAAACTTATCCACCGGGCAGGGCAGGCTCTGGAAAACAACGACAGCAATAACTCAATAAATAATGAACTATTAGAGCAATTACGTCAGATTGCTATCCACTATGCCAAGAAAGGTGACTTGCTTTATCCACATCTGAATGTACAATATGGGATCAGCGGCCCCTCTGCGGTCATGTGGACTGTGGATGACGAAATCCGGGACGAACTCAATGCTCTGGCGAAGCAAAGGGATCAAAAGTCAACAGATGCCCGGAGGCAACGTCTGAAAGCAGTACTCACCCGCATGGAAGAGATGATCTACAAGGAATCCAATATCCTCTTCCCCAACTGTGCGCTTAATTTCACAGAGGAAGAGTGGTACCAGATCTATCGGGATGCCAAAGACTATTCCGAATGCTTCGGTGTCAGGGGAGACACCTGGGAAGCCGCGGAAACCTATCTGCATAGCAACGCTTCTGAAGCAGATACCATGTCTGCGGAACACGCTTTCGCAGGCGGTGAGACCCGGATCCATCTCCCCGGAGGCAGTCTGACATTGTCGCAGCTGACAGCCATGCTGAATACGATTCCTCTGGAGATTTCTTTCGTGGACATCGACAACGTCAATCGTTATTTTAACGAAGGATCCAAGGTATTCAAACGTCCCGGCATGGCACTGGGCCGCGAAGTCTTCACCTGCCATCCTCCTAAGATTGAGCAGAAGGTGCGTCACATCATCGAAGAATTCCGTGCCGGAACCCTGGATCAGGTGCCGGTCTGGATGGACAAGGGCGGCCGGACTTTTCTGGTAACTTATTACGCTGTCCGCGATAAAGAGGAACAGTATCTGGGGACCTTGGAACTGGTACAGGACATGGAATATGCAAAAGAGCACTTCCGCTAGGACAGTGCTCTTTTCTCTTCTTGTGCTTCCTCTACATAAATACGTGCATTTTCCAGATTCCACCGGATCTCTTCTTCGGTAACAGCACGTTTTACTTTTCCGGGATTACCGATAACCAGGGAATTATCCGGTATCTCCACATTCTGCGTCACCAGCGCTCCTGCACCGATGATGCAGTTTTTCCCGATCGTACAGCCGTTCATCAGAATCGCACCCATGCCGATCATGGTATTGTCGCCGATCTTACAGCCATGAATGATCGCACCGTGACCTATGGTCACATGATCCCCAATCTCCACCGGATATCCACTGCCCAGATGCACTACCGCATTGTCCTGAATATTGCTCTCTCTGCCGATGACAATGGAGTCCCGGTCGCCCCGGACAACCGCATTGTACCAGATTCCGCTGTTTTCTCCAATCGTCACATCTCCCTGCACCACCGCACCGGGAGCTATAAATGCTGTATCATGGATCTGCATAACTTCACTCCTTCCAGTGCAGTCTGTGCAATTCTCCATCCCTTTGCATGCTCTCAAACCCCTGCTGTCTGAGTGCCTCGTAGAGCACAATGGCTACGGAATTGGACAGATTCAGGGAACGGATCTCGGGAAGCATAGGGATACGGATGCAGGTCTCTTCATGCTCTACCAGGATCTCTTCGGGGATTCCGGCGCTTTCCTTGCCGAACATGATATAGTCGTCCGGTCCGAATTTCACATCGGTGTAGGTCTGGTGTGCTTTGGTCGTAGCCATCCAGATTTTTGCTCCCGGATGCATTTCCTGGAACTCCTGAAAATTCATATATCTGGTAACATCCAGATGCTGCCAATAGTCCATGCCGGCTCTCTTGATCTCTTTTTCATTTAAGCGGAAGCCTAACGGCTCGATCAGATGCAGGCTGGTGCCGGTAGCCACACAGGTTCTTCCGATATTTCCGGTATTTGCCGGGATCTCCGGCTGGTGTAATATAATATGCATAATTCTCCTTTTCGTTCTATTGCTCAATTAATATATTA
>CAKRRU010000111.1 GCA_934394515.1 uncultured Acetatifactor sp. | reverse complement strand
CTGTACGCTATCAACGGTGGTAAGGATGAGAAGCATCTGGACAAGAACGGCAAACATATGCAGTGTGGTCCTGAAATCGCTCCTATTACTTCCGAGTACCTTGACTTCGACGAAGTTATGCATAAATATGACATCATGCTTGACTGGTGTGCAGCTCTGTATGTTAACATCCTGAACCTGATCCACTACATGCATGATAAGTACTACTACGAAGCAGCTGAGATGGCTCTGATCGATACCGACGTAAGAAGAACCTTCGCAACCGGTATTGCAGGTCTGTCCCACGTAGCTGACTCCCTGTCCGCTATTAAGTATGCTAAGGTTAAAGTTATCCGTGATGACCAGGGCTGCGCTATCGACTTCAAGACCGAAGGTGACTTCCCTAAATACGGTAACGATGATCCCAGAGCTGATGAATTCGCTGTATGGCTTCTGAAGACCTTCATGGAGAAGATCAAGAAGAACAAGACCTACAGAAATTCCGAGCCTACCACCTCTATCCTGACCATTACTTCTAACGTTGTATATGGTAAGGCTACCGGTGCTCTGCCTGACGGTAGAGAAGCTTACAAGCCTTTCGCTCCCGGTGCTTCACCTTCTTATGGTGCTGAGCAGAGCGGTCTGCTTGCTTCCCTGAACTCTGTAGCTAAGCTGCCTTATGAGTATGCTCTGGATGGTATCTCCAATACCCAGACCATGGCTCCTTCCGCTCTTGGTCACGACCTTGACGAGCAGAAGAATACTCTGGTAGGCGTTCTCGACGGATACTTCGATCGTGGTGCTCATCACCTCAACGTTAACGTATTCGGTACCGAGAAGCTGTTAGACGCACAGGCTCATCCTGAGAAACCTGAGTACGCTAACTTCACCATCCGTGTATCCGGTTATGCTGTTAAGTTCATCAGCCTGACCAAGGAACAGCAGGATGATGTTATCGCAAGAACCTGTCATAAGAGACTCTAATCCGAAACAGGTTTCTAAGATAATTTGATGTACGTGGGGCCGGGCAGTATTGTCCGGCTCCTTTTTGTAAATACTACCCCTAAGCTGCCTGCATGGCAGAGAATGGAGATTATGATTATGATCAAAGGCAGAATTCACTCATTAGAATCCTTCGGAGCAGTAGACGGTCCCGGAATCCGTTATCTCATTTTCCTCAAGGGATGCAATATGCGTTGTCAGTATTGCCATAACGTAGATACCTGGAATCCCGATACCGACAATCTGCAGACTGCAGACGAGCTTCTGGACAAAGCAGAGCGCTTCCGCAGCTACTGGGGCAAAGAAGGTGGCATCACTGTCAGTGGCGGTGAAGCTTTATTACAGATTGACTTTTTGATTGACTTATTCCGCAAGGCACATGAAAGAGGCATCAACACCAACCTTGATACTTCTGCACAGCCTTTTACCAGAGAAGAGCCTTTCTTCTCCAAGTTTAACGAATTATTGAAATATACTGATCTCGTTATGCTGGATATCAAGCATATCGATGACGAAGAGCATAAAAAGCTGACCGGACACACCAATAAAAACATTCTGGACTGTGCAAGATACCTCTCTGAACAAGGTATTCCTATGTGGATCCGTCATGTACTGGTACCCGGAATAACCGACAACGATGAATATCTGAAGAAAACAAGAGAATTTATTGACACTCTGGATACCGTCATGAAAGTAGAGGTACTTCCCTATCACACCTTAGGTGAATACAAATGGAAAGAACTCGGAATTCCCTATAAATTAGAGGGTGTCGAGCCTCCCACCGAAGACAGAATCCAGAATGCGAAAAAAATTCTGGAGTTCAGCAAATATTGATTCCAACGAAACTATTGAGAAAAAATATGAAATAAGACTTGTATTCAAGCCTCATTTATATTACAATACAGATAGTGATATTGATAAATTTGTATCAAACATGATGATTTGATACACGCAAAATAGGAGGAAAAGATTATGGCATTTGTTATTGGTGATGCTTGTGTAGCATGTGGTGCTTGTGAAGCACAGTGCCCCGTAGGCGCTATCAGCATGGGTGACGGAAAGTTTGAAATCGATGCAGATAAGTGCATCAGCTGCGGTTCCTGCGCAGGTCAGTGCCCTGTTGGTGCTATTGCAGAGGATTAATTTCTAATCAAAACGCAGACCGGAAAAGGCATTTCAGAAAATGAAATGCCTTTTCTTTTTTTCTTTTTCCTTTGTTTTTATTTCATTATTCTCTTTTCCTTTTGTATCTTCTTTCTGCTGCTTCCGCATCTGTCCTCTTGTCTTTTTCCGCAACAGCTCGTCCATCTTCTGATAATATTCCTCACTTCGCTGCTCCAGTTTACGATCCCTCTCTTCCTCACGTTCCTCTCTGCTTCTAAACTGGTAATCCAGTTCCTTTACCATACTTTCTTTTATATCCCGGCACAGTTCCCGGTTATTCTCACGCACAGCCTCGCGAATCAGCTGCTGTAGAATCCACTGCAGTCTTTTGGCCTTGTCTTCCCTGCTCTCCTGTATTTCTTTAACGTTTCCGTCACTCATCCTCTCTTCAACAGGCTTTTGCGTACTGTTATCCACAATTTCTATTGCCATATGCGGCTGATCGGGCGTATCCGCCACTATCTTGTCGACATGCTCACTGTTCTCTTCCGAGGGCAGGACATCGAGTTTTCCATCTCTCAGTATCATTTTAATCGCTTTCAACTGTAAACCCCTTTCTTTCATACTCTTAATCTCTTTAAAACGTTCCACATCCTCCTTAGTATAATAGCGGTGCCCCAGTTCATTTCTTTTGATAGGGAGATGCAATTCTTCTTCCCAATAACGAAGCACATGGCTCTCTACTTTTACCTGCTTTGCTGCATCTGAAATCAATAAAAACTCTCCCATATTCTCTCCTTTTTGCATTTTACCATTTCAAGATTTTGACCGCGTGCTCTGCCCAACATAAAAAGAGAACAGGCACAGGGAATTCGGACTTTTCCCTTACTTGTTCTCTTTTGTATAGCAATATTAAAATTCTTTCTTTTGATCGTTCGCAAGATTTGCAAACTTGGTATACTGCGGCAGCCATGCCAGTTGTACCGTTCCGATAGGACCGTTTCTCTGTTTGGCGATAATGATTTCCGATATTCCTTTATCCGGCGAATCATGATTGTAATAATCATCTCGGTAAATGAACATTACTACGTCGGCATCCTGCTCGATAGCTCCGGACTCACGCAGATCGGAAAGCATCGGACGATGATCCGGTCTCTGCTCTACCGCTCGGCTCAGCTGGGACAGAGCCAGCACCGGAACCGAAAGTTCTCTGGCTACTGCCTTCAGGGATCTTGAGATATCGGAGATCTCCTGCTGTCGGGAATCGCTGCTTCTGCCGCCACTGCCTGACATCAGCTGTAAATAGTCAATGATAATCATGGACAGCCCGTTTTCCTGCTTCATCCTACGGCATTTGGAACGGAGCTCGGCTATGCTGATGCCGGGCGTATCATCGATCATCAGCTTAGACTTACCGATTACGCCGGCGCTCTCGATCAGCCGTTCCCACTCCTGGTCATTCAGCTGACCGGTACGAAGCTTTTGGGCATCCACGCTGGATTCCAGGGAAAACATACGATTGATCAGCTGTTCCTTACTCATTTCCAGACTAAAAATAGCCACCGGAAGATTCTGCTTAAAAGCTACATGCTGTGCAATATTCAGTACGAATGCCGTCTTACCCATGGAAGGACGGGCTGCGATCAGCACCAGATCCGAGGGCTGCATTCCGGCCGTACGATAGTCTAGATCTATGAAACCTGTCGCAATACCCGTAACAGTTCCGTGCAGTTTAGAAGCCTTTTCAATTTTATCCATGGCATTCATAACTACTTTACGGATCGGTACAAATTCCTTTACATTTTTCTTTTGTACCACTTCATTAATCTTACTCTCGGTACTTTCCAGGATCGTGTCCAGACTTTCCTTACCGCTGTAACAGGTATTGGCTATCTCTTCATTAGTACGGATCAGTCTCCTTAAGGTAGCCTTTTCTGCCACAATACCTGCATAATATTTGATATTGGCGGAAGTCGGAACCGATGCGATCAGGCTTGTCAGGAAATCCAGTCCGCTGACTTCCGGAGGCACATCCTCTTTTGATCTCAGTCGATCCTGCAGTGTTACGAAATCAATCGGTTTTCCCTCATTGTTCAGTTCCACAATGGTATCAAACACGATTCCATATTGTCTGTTGTAAAAATCATCGCCGGATATCTGTTCTGTTGCCGCAGCTATCGCCTCCGCATCAATGAACATAGATCCGATCACTGACTGCTCGGCTTCCAGGCTGTGAGGCATTATTCTTTTAATTACATTTTCATCCATTGCCGGCATTTGTTTATCTATGCCTCCGTAACTTTAACTGTCAGCTTTGCGGCCACCTGCGGATGCAATTTAACTGTCACTTCGTAAGATCCGAAATTCTTCAGTGCCTCCGGCAGCTGAATCTTCTTTTTATCAATTTCAATATTATGCTGTTCTTTGCAGGCTACGGCAATTTCCTTGGAGGATACAGAGCCGAAGGTCTTTCCGCCTTCTCCTGCCTTGATCTTTACCACTACCTGTTTTGTCTCCAGTTCAGCCGCCAGCGCTTTTGCCGCATCCAGATTCTCCTGTGCCACTTTCTCCTCATTCGCCTTATGAAGTTTCAGATCGTTCAGATTCTTGGAGCTCGCCTCCACACCGATCTTTTTAGGTAAAATATAATTTCTCGCATATCCTTCGCTGGCTTCGATAATATCTCCCTTTTTTCCCAGCTTCTTTTCATCCTGAAGTAAAATAATTTTCATACTGTAAACCTGCCTTTCCAAATAATTCTATCTGATATGGAATCTTTATATTTCTCCGGATTCCAGCATTACGTCAATGGTCTGTTTCAAAACGCCGATAGCCTCTGCCAGTCCTACGCCTTCCATCTGGCAGGCTGCGGTATTCATATGACCGCCGCCGCCCATACGCTCCATGATGATCTGTACATTGACTTCATCAATAGATCTTGCGCTGACATAAATCTTACCCTGATAATCGGTAAGTACAAAACTCGCCTTAATTCCCTTAATATTCAGCAGTTCATTGGCTGCCTGCGCGCCGATAATGGTCGGGCTCGGCAGATCCTCGGCCGTACATAAGGAGATTGCAAAGAACTGCTTGTAGATCTCCGCCTGGCTGACTGCATCCGCCTTTGCCTTATATTCTGCGGCATCCTCACGGAACAGCTTTCTGACACGGGTCACATCCGCACCGTTTCTGCGCAGGAATGCAGCCGCCTCGAAAGTCCGGACACCGGTCTTGGTCATAAAGTTATTGGTATCGATCATGATACCGGAATACATACAATCTGCTTCTTCGGTACGGATCTTGATATTGTCATACGTATACTGTAAGATCTCGGATACCATTTCACATGCAGAGGAAGCATAGGGCTCTACATAGGACAGTGTAGCATTCTCGATGGTCTCTGTACCCTGCCTGTGATGATCCAGTACTACTACGGATTTACAAAAGCGCAGCAGATCCGGACATTCTGTGATGGAAGGCTTATTGACATCCACCACTACCAGGACTGTGTT
Source organism: uncultured Acetatifactor sp. (assembly GCA_934394515.1). Classification (GTDB taxonomy): domain Bacteria; phylum Bacillota; class Clostridia; order Lachnospirales; family Lachnospiraceae; genus Acetatifactor. The sequence continues at coordinate 2,593 of CAKRRU010000111.1, read as the reverse complement.
ACTGCCCGCCATATCAATGGCCTGCTGGCTGGTAATGATCATATCCTCATCATATTCCGGATTGTTCTTGAACAGCTCTACCAGCGGCTGCACGGAAGTCGTAGCTTCATTCAGTACAATATGGGCTTTTCTGCCCAGTGTCTGTGCTATACGGTAAATACCTACCGCGGAGCCGAAACTGTCCACATCCGGCATCCGGTGTCCCATGACAATGACGCGATCCTTGCCGGTGATGATCTCTCGCAGGGCATGAGCCTTTACTCTTGCCTTAACACGGGTATTTTTCTCTACCTGCTGGCTCTTGCCACCATAGTAGGTAATGCTTTCCGGAGTCTTAATGACAGCCTGGTCGCCGCCGCGTCCCAGCGCCAGATCAATGGCTGTACGGGCAAATTCATAATTCTGTGCGTAGGTCAGACCATCCAGACCGATACCGATGCTGATGGTTACCGCCATCTCATTACCGATATTGACGGTTTTGACCTCTTCCAGCAGATCAAACCGGCTTTCCTGCAGCTGCGCTACAGCCTTTTTCCTCATGATCACCAGATACTTGTCCTTCTCCAGCTTCTTACTGATACCGTCCAGAGCGGCGATGTATTTGTTTACCTTACGGTCAATCAGGGCGATCAACAGGGATCTGCGGACTTCCTCGACACTCTCCAGTGCTTCTTCGTAGTTGTCCAGATAGATCATTCCCACGGTCAGACTCTGATCATCCACTTCCTGCAACGCAATATGCAGTGCCGTCTCATCAAACAGATAGACTGCGATCAGATAACCGTTGTATCCTTCCGCATCGATCATATCGCTGTGCTCCGCCATCTCTTTTAAAGAGATTTTACGGAATTTTGCCACATATTCGCTGCCTTCATACTCCAGCTCATACTGTGCCTCATCCACACCGGAATCGTCGGGAAGCCTGTCCCTGGTAATGGTGGGAAACAGAGAGGTAATGGATTTGTTATAGCCTTTCGGCTGATGCACCACATTCTCAAAGGCAATGTTCGTCCAGATCACTTTGCCGGAATCATCCAGAAGTGCATAAGGCAATTCCAGATCCCGCAGCAGTTTCCGCTGAATCTGCCCGTATTCGGTAGCAAAACTGATCAGTTCGTTCATAATGATCGGTTTATTATAAAAATACAGGGTCAGCGTAATTGCAAAATAAAAAATCGTAAATCCGAAGGTAAGCAGGCCGGCACGGAAATCCAGCATAAATACCGCAACATCAATAGCCAGCAGCAACAGGCCCAGATACAGAGTAAACTGAATATATGTACGGATCCTGCCTTTCAGTCTGATTCGTTTTTTCATGAAAGAACACCTCTCAAAGTTTACGTTCGACAACTTCTATTATAACAAATAATATTGTGGTCTGCCACAATATTATTTTGACGAATAGACAATATTCTGCTGTCAAATTTGTGCTTTTTGTCAGCTTTTCTCATTAAATCTTGCACAATTCCCAAAAAGCCACCGCGCTTGCCGCCGCTACATTCAGTGAATCGACGCCATGTGCCATGGGAATACATACAGTATAATCGCAATCCGCAATGGTGTCTGCCGCGAGTCCTTCTCCTTCTGTTCCGAGGACGATCGCCAGTTTTTCGATCCGGTGTAATTCTTCCGCATCCGGCGGCAGGCTGTCCTCTTTTAATGCCATGGCCGCGGTACGGTATCCCATATCCCGCAATTTTGCCATGGTATTATCCGGCCAGTCGTCCCCCGGCAAAAATGTCCAAGGCACCTGAAATACAGTTCCCATGCCGACTCTCGCCGCGCGACGATATAACGGGTCGCTGCACCCTTTGGTCAATAGTACCGCATCAATTCCAAGCGCTGCGGCAGAGCGGAAAACAGCACCTACATTGGCAGGATTCACCACATTTTCCAGAACCGCAATACGTCTGGCATTCCGGCACAGTTCTTCCATCTGTGGCAGTTTTCTCCGCCGCATCGCACAGAGAACGCCTCTGGCCAGTTTGAATCCGGTGATCTGCGAAAGGACCTCATTGGTCGACACATATACCGGAAATACCGGCATTTTCTCTGTTTTATCACGATATCGCTCTGTCAGAAGTTCTGTGATCTGTTCCAGGATTTCTCTGCCCTTCTCCGACTCTGCTTCCCGCTGTTCCATCAAAAGCGAAAGCGGTTCATATCCTGCAGCCAGGGCACGCAGGATTACATTCGGGCTTTCCGCAATAAACAATCCCGGTGCGGGCTCGTAATAGCGAAGCAGCTGCACCTCTTTTCGTTCATTATAGATTTGCAGCCCCGGAATCTCCAGATCTGTAATTAGTGTGAATTTATAATTTTCTGAGTTCATTCTTTTGTTACGACCTTCCGGAATTTGTTTTTATATTATATCACTCACTAACAAAAAGACCAACTACCCTTTCGGATAATTGGTCTTCTGAATTGCAATTATATTTACCTACAGCTTATTCAGCTACATAGGGCATCAGAGCGACGTGACGTGCTCTCTTGATAGCAACGGTCAGTGCTCTCTGGTGCTTTGCGCAAGTACCGGTAATACGACGAGGAAGGATCTTACCTCTCTCAGATACATACTTCTTCAGCTTAGCTG
>CAKRRU010000110.1 GCA_934394515.1 uncultured Acetatifactor sp. | reverse complement strand
TCGTATATCTGGACAAAAGTACGAAACATATGTATGAACTGAACAACAAGGTGCGTCTGATCGACGTTTCCCGTTACATGATCGAGAATGAAAGCGAATTTTTGGGATTTGTATGCGGCATCATTTCTCAGGATCATGATCTGGAGCAGATGTATTTCGACAGCTTTCTGAAAATCGCGGCTTTGGATGACAAAGATATTTCCGCTGTTGTTGAGAAGCTGGAGAGAATGAGCGAGTTCTTCCAGGTTGATTTTATTCTCAGCGTATCAAAGGATGAATCCGAATTACCTGAGTCTGTGAAGGATAAGATTATTGTATCTTTGTAAAAGAACGTATTATAGTTTTACGTATGAGAAGCCTCGGATGTCAGCCGGGGCTTCTCAAATGTACGGGAGGAAGGAGGTTTTACTATGGCAGAACAACAGAAAAAAGTAAAAAAATATAGAAAACCTTTGAACCTCAATATCGGTATGCTGATTTTCGGAGCTATTTTTATCTATGTGATCATCTGCGTGATCATGTATTTCCAGACAGATCATATTGTCCGCTATGAAGTAACGGAGGGATCGCTGGCTGCCAATAATATCTACAGAGGAATCGCCATCCGCAGTGAGAGTGTTGTAAATACGGATACGGCAGGATATGTTAACTTTTACGCCAGAGAGGGCGAGAGAGTTGCCAAAGGTGACACGGTATATATCGTGGATGAAACCGGCCGATTGAATGAAGAACTGGAAGATGCAAGCCTTGGCGAAAATACGCTGAGCAATCAGGAACTCTCAGAGTTTCGCAATGAGATTGTGAATTTTATACATGGGTATGATGACATAAATTATGAAAACACCTATGATTTCAAATATTCTTTAAAAAATACGGTATTGAAACTGGCCAATGTAAATATGCTGCAAAGCATTGAAAGCGAGAACGGCGGGTCTGCGGCGAACATTGTTAATTTCTGTTATGCTCCGATGACCGGAATCGTAGCTTATTGGACCGACGGTTACGAAGGACTGACGGCCGAAGCGGTGACAGAAGAAGTATTTGATGACAAGAATTACGAAAAAAAACAGATGCTCGGAAACGAACTGATGGCGGTAGGAGATCCTGTGTACAAGCTGTCTACCGATGAAAACTGGTCTGTGGTCATTCCCATAGATGCACAGCGCGGAGCTGAGATCCAGCAGGAAGATTATGTTAAGGTACGCTTTCTGAAGAACCAATATGAATCCTGGGGAAAGGCACAGCTGTTTACGGGCAGCGACGGCAACACATTTTTATCTCTGACGTTTACCAATTCCATGGTCACATTTGTGTCTGACCGCTTTTTGGATATTGAGTTGATACTGAATGATGAAACAGGGCTCAAGATCCCTAATTCTTCTATTGTTGAGAAGGAATTTTTCCTGATAGATGAAGACTTTGTCACTACCAATGAGAACACCGGGACACAGGGAGTCATCAGACAGTGTTATCGTGATAACGGTGATATTTCCAGTGAGTTTGTGGAAACCGATGCCTATAGCTATGATGAGACGGAGGGCGTCTATTATATGGATACTTCCGTGCTGAAAACGGGAGACATCCTTTACAAAACAGACAGCCAGGAGACCTATACGGTAAGTAAGCGGGCAACGCTGATCGGGGTCTATAACGTGAACAAAGGATATGCGGATTTTAAACAGATCAATATTCTGTACCAGAATGACGAATATTCCATCGTAAAGGCGAATACCACCTACGGCCTCAATGTATATGATTATATTGTCCTGGATGGATCTGCTGTGTCTGACGATCAGATTATTACGAATATCAAGAAAACAGATACAAATAAATCGGAGACAGATGCGACACAGACGGAAGAGACCACAACCGTCAGCACGGAACCGGAAAGCAGCACAGCCGGCGAATCGTAAAATGCCGGAGGGAAAGGATGGCGAATCGCATGGAAGAGATAAAGCAGAGCGAACGACTGGCAGAGAATTACAGAAGGGTAAAAGAGAACATCCGAAAAGCCTGCGAAAAGTCGGGAAGAGAGGAACAGGAGGTGACCCTTCTGGCAGTCAGCAAGACGAAACCCGTGGACATGCTTATGGATGTCTATCATGCAGGTGCCAGAGATTTCGGGGAGAATAAAGTACAGGAACTGGTAGACAAGATCCCACAGATGCCGGCAGATGTACGCTGGCATCTGATTGGGCATTTACAGCGCAATAAAGTAAAATACATTGTAGATAAAGTGTACCTGATCCACAGTGTGGACAGTCTCCGCCTTGCGGAAGAGATCAGCAGGGAGGCTGTTAAAAAACAGACGGAAGTAAATATTCTGATCGAAGTAAATGTGGCACAGGAAGAGAGCAAATTCGGTACAACCGTAGAGGATACGGCAGAGCTGATCCGGAGCATAGCCGCTTTGCAGGCAATTCATATCAAAGGACTCATGACGATTGCTCCGTTTGTGGAAAATGCAGAAGAAAACCGGACATATTTTCAGAAACTCCGGCAATTAGCTGTTGACATCGGAAATAAAAACATTGATAATGTTTCTATGGGCATTCTTTCTATGGGAATGACAGGCGATTATATGGTGGCAGCGGAAGAGGGATCTACCATTGTCAGGGTAGGAACCGGCATTTTCGGTGAAAGGGATTATAGTAAGACCATATAGAATGATATAAAAAGGAGACACACAACATGGGTGTAATGGATAAATTCCTGAATTATATGAAACTGAATGATGATGAAGATGAAGGTTTCTATGATGATGATTATCTGGATGATGAGGAAGAAGTAGAACCTGTTAAAAAATTCAGCCCGGCCAAGAGCAGACAGCAGACTGCGGAAGATGATGATCCGGAAGAGAAGAGCAAGCGTTCCACCCAGCCGAAGGTAACTCCGATCCATCGTTCTGTTACGAAAAAGATGCCGGGAACCGGTATGGAAGTCTGTGTCATTAAACCGACTTCCGTAGAAGACGCCAGAGAGATCACGGAGACACTGCTGGCGAACCGGACCGTTGTATTGAATCTGGAAGGTCTGGATGTAGACGTTGCACAGAGAATCATAGATTTTACCTCCGGTTCCTGTTTCGCAATTTCCGGAAATCTCCAGAAAATTTCACATTTTATCTTTATCATCACTCCGGCAAGCGTAGATATCTCCGGTGATTTCCAGGATATCTTCGGCGGCGCGGGATCCTTTGAAATGCCTATTAACAACGGAATGTCATAAGAATACAACTTCCTGCAGGTGACTGCAGGAAGTTTTTTAAAAAGAGTTATATAATTATACGAGAAGGAACAGTTCCACCGGAACTGAAAGGTGAACAACATGGCACAGAGATTACCGGTGCTTTATAACAAAAAGCCTTGTTACGATATCGTATTCCAGCAGTCTTTTGATGGTTTATGGGAAGAACTGGCAGAGCTGGGAGCCGCTGACAAGAGATTATGCATTGTGACGGATTCTACAGTGGACGGACTGTATGCGGCACAGATCCTTGAGTTATTGGAAGGAAAATGCCGTAAGGCTGTAAAATATGTATTTCCGGCCGGGGAAGAGCATAAAAATCTGGATACCGTGAAGGATGTATACCGTTTTCTGATTGAAGAAGGATTTGACAGAAAGGATATGCTGCTGGCACTGGGCGGCGGCGTTACCGGTGATCTGACCGGCTTCGTGGCGGCTACCTATCTGCGAGGCATTGATTTTGTACAAATACCGACCACACTTCTGGCGCAGGCTGACAGCTCCATTGGCGGCAAGACCGGAGTGGATTTTGACAGCTATAAAAATATGGTGGGCGCATTTAAAATGCCCAGACTGGTATATATGAACCTCTCTGTGCTGAAAACACTGGAAGAGAGACAATTTTATTCCGGCTTTGCGGAAGTAATGAAGTCTGCACTGATCAAGGATGCACCGTTTTATGAATGGCTGATCGAAAATATGTATGAGATCTGCGAGAGAGATCTGAACACGCTGGAGGAGATGGTGATCCGCACTTGTTCCATCAAGAAAATGGTGGTGGAGAAGGATCCTACCGAGCAGGGTGACAGAGCACTTTTGAATCTTGGACATACTATCGGACATGCGATTGAAAAGTATAAGAACTTTGAATTATATCATGGCGAATGTGTAGCACTGGGAACGGTGGCTGCTGCGTATATTTCCTGGAAAAAGGAAATGCTCAGCATGGAAGAGTTTTATGAGATCCGGGATATGTTCGTACCGTTCTATCTGCCGATTTCCGTGGATGACATCGATCCGCAGGAAATTTTAAAGCTTACGAAATCGGATAAAAAGATGGAAGCAGGTACGATCAAGTTCATTCTGCTTAAGAAGATCGGAAAGGCAGTCATTGACAGAACCGTTACGGATGAGGAAATCCTGGCTGCCATTGAAGAAATCAATTTTAGTGAAGAGGATGCCCATGAATAAAGAAAAGAAAAGTAATCGTGTTATCATGCTGGTCATAGATGCCCTGATCACTGCGGTACTTCTGGCGGCAGATCAGTTTACCAAGCATCTGGCGGTAGTACATCTGAAGGATCAGCCGGCGTATGTTATTATCGATGGTGTGCTGGAACTGCAATATCTGGAGAACCGTGGTTCCGCCTTCGGGATGCTGCAGAATCAGAAAGTATTTATTCTGTTCGTCGGGATCGTATTCCTGGCAGTATTGCTGTTCTTTTTATTAAAACTGCCGGAGCAGAAGAAATTCCGGATCGTGCATGTACTGCTGGCGGTGATCATTGCCGGCGGTATCGGTAATATGATCGACAGGTTCCGTTTGGATTATGTGGTTGACTTTATCTCTTTTGTACTGATCAATTATCCGATCTTCAATGTGGCGGATATTTATGTGGTAGTTGCTACCATCGGCTTATTTATACTGTTTTTGTTCGTCTACAAAGAGAAGGACCTGGAATTTTTGAATTTTAAGCAGAATCGTTATCGGGAGATGAAATAATGGAAGAACTCCGATTTCAGATAGCCGAAGACATGGAAGAAGAGCGGATCGACAAGTGTGTAAGTCTCCTGGTGGAGAACCTGTCCCGTTCTTTTATCCAGAAGCTGATCAAAGACGGTAATGTACTGGTAAACGGAAATTCCGTGAAGGGAAGCTATCGTGTCAAAACCGACGATGAAGTGGTGTTCTCTGTCCCGGAATCCGTAGAACCGGACATCGAACCGGAAAATATCCCACTGGATATTCTGTATGAAGATGCAGATCTGATCGTGGTGAATAAGCCCAAGGGCATGGTAGTACATCCTGCTGCCGGTCATTATACAGGAACCCTGGTAAATGCATTGATGTATCATTGCGGCAAGGACCTCTCCGGAATCAATGGAGTACTGCGCCCCGGAATCGTTCACCGGATCGACAGGGATACTACGGGGTCTGTCATTGCCTGTAAAAACGACAAAGCTCACCGGTGCATTGCGGAACAGTTAAAAGAGCATTCTATCAACAGGAGATACCGTGCCATCTGTTTCGGAGAATTGAAACAGGAGGAAGGTACCATTGACCAGCCCATCGGCCGTCATCCGAATGACCGCAAGAAAATGGCGGTGAACCATCAGAACGGAAAACGGGCAGTGACGCATTACCGTGTATTACAGAGATTTCAGGGATATACTTATATAGAATGCGTACTGGAGACCGGAAGAACACACCAGATCCGTGTGCATATGGCCAGCATCGGACATCCGCTGCTGGGAGATGAGGTGTATTCCAACCGGAAAAGTCCTTTCAAATTACAGGGACAGACCCTGCATGCCAAGACGTTGGGATTTATTCATCCTACCACCGGAGAGTATCTGGAAATTGATGCACCGCTGCCGGAATATTTTGAACATCTTCTGTCGGTACTAGCGTGAACAATACGCCTTATAGCGTATTGTTCGCGCAGAAATGAGGCGCTTATGAATCTGTTTGATATTTTAGGACCCGTGATGGTCGGTCCCAGCAGTTCCCATACTGCGGGAGCAGTCCGAATCGGTTATATTTCGGGAAAATTACTTCAGGACCATGTAGTGAAGGCCAAAATCCTTCTGCATGGTTCCTTTGCTACCACGGGGATCGGACATGGAACCGATAAGGCCCTGATTGCCGGACTTTTGGGAATGCGGCCGGATGATATCAGGATTCCCATGAGTTTCGAACTTGCGAAAAAAGAGGGACTTCAGTTTGAGTTTTCAACGATCACTCTGAAGGATGCCCATCCTAATACGGCAGTATTGCAGCTGACCGGTGAGCACGGCCGGAAAATCGAAGTACAGGCGGCCTCTATCGGCGGCGGACGTATCATGATTCACAAGCTGGATGGAATCGATGTTAATTTCTCGGCTGAGAAGCCCACACTTATCGTACACAATGTAGACCGGCCCGGACATGTGGCGCAGGTTACCTCAATGCTTGCCGGGAAGGTCGTGAATATCGCAACCCTGCAGCTGTATCGTGATAAAAGGGGCGGTTATGCTGTGATGGTCATAGAGACCGACCAGGAAGTCCCTGAAGAATCCGTGGCATGGCTGGAACAGCTGGACGGGATCATCAAGGTAACTTATATTAATGTGGAGGAGTAGTGCGGAGTATGTCCTATCAGTCATTTGACCAGATATTGAAAACCTGTCATGAAGAGAAAAAAGAATTCTGGCAGGTCATTTTAGAAGATGATATGGCGGAACGAAATGTATCAGAACAGGATAGTATGGAATATATGCGTGCTACCTGGGATGCCATGCTTCTGGCAGCGGCTACTTATGAAGGAGATATTACATCTTCCAGCGGACTGGTAGGTGGAGACGGCAGACGGATGGAAACCTATACCCACAGTACCGGGAAGGAATCCCTGTGCGGAGAATATGTGGACGGATGTATTGCCGGAGCCTTACAGATGGGGGAGTCCAATGCCTGTATGAAACGCATTGTGGCAGCTCCTACAGCGGGAGCCTGCGGTGTGCTGCCTGCGGTACTGGTACCTTATTTTCAGAAGCGCTGCAGGGACACAGACAGGATCCTGAAAGCTATGTATGTGGCGGCGGGGATCGGTCAGGTAATAGCAGCCAGATCCTCTATCAGCGGCGCAGCGGGAGGCTGCCAGGCGGAGATCGGTTCCGCCAGTTCCATGGCGGCCGGAGCACTGACGTATTTACAGGGCGGTGACTGTGAACAGATCGCTACCGCAGCGGCCATGGCCATGAAAAATCTGCTGGGGCTGGTATGTGACCCGGTGGCGGGACTGGTGGAGGTCCCGTGCGTGAAGAGAAATGTGATAGGTACTGTGAACGCTATGGCATGCGCAGATATGGCAATGGCCGGGATCGTAAGCCGTATCCCGCCGGATCAGGTCATGGATGCCATGAAAGAGGTAGGGGACAAAATGGATGCCACCCTGCGGGAAACGGCTTTAGGCGGTCTGGCACAGACGGAAGAAGGCCTGAAAATAGCAGAAAAAATGCATGCATCACATGAAAATTGTTAATTTAGAACTAAAAAAACTGATAATTGGTTGATTTTTTGTTAAATATCACGTATAATGAAAATACAAAAAATACTAGTTACTTAGTTCAGCAGAAAGCGGGTGTGTGTATGAATACGATTATTACCATTGGACGTCAGTTTGGTTCTGCAGGCCGTGAAATCGGTGAAAAGGTTGCAGAGTATTTCGGAATCAAATGCTATGATAAGGAGCTTCTTACCAGAGCGGCACAGGAAAGCGGTTTTTGTGAAGAGATGATCCAGAATCACGATGAAAGACCTACCAATTCCTTCCTGTATAATCTGGTTATGGATACTTATTCCTTCGGCTACAATGCATCCTCTTTTGTAGATATGCCCATCAGCCATAAGGTATTTCTCGCGCAGTTTGATACGATCAAGAAGATCGCGGATGAAGGTCCTTGCATTATTGTCGGCCGCTGTGCGGACTATGCACTGGCAGATTACAAGAACTGCATTAATCTCTTTATCTTCGGCGATGATGATGTGAAGACCAAACGTATCATGGCAAAATATGATCTGACCGAAGCGAAAGCGAAGGAAATGATCAACAAGAAGGATAAACAGCGCCAGAGCTATTACAACTATTATTCTTCCAGAAAATGGGGCAGAGCGGACAGCTATGATCTGTGCATCAACAGCAGTATACTCGGTATCGAAGGCACGGTAAAACTAATCATCCAGTATGTGGAAGATTTTGAAAAGAAGAATAACGCAGATATCATAGAAAAATAAAATTATTTGAAAAATTGAGAAAATTCGCTTGACGAATCAAGGCACCTCATGCTATTATACTACGGTATGCCGCATAACTAGGTATAAGTGTGTTGGATTTTAAGATCTTTCACCACCAAAGTTAGCGAGTAAATAATAGGAGGTGCCTTATTATGTACGCAATTATTGCAACAGGTGGAAAGCAGT
>CAKRRU010000109.1 GCA_934394515.1 uncultured Acetatifactor sp. | reverse complement strand
CAACTGAAAGAGAGCCCTTCTGTTCGTTCCGGGAGTTCGTCCGGTTAGCCAATGATCATTGACTAACTTTCAATTTAGTTCTTGAAGCTATGGATTGGTGCCGGGATGCGTCCGCCACGGTTAACGAAAGCATCACAGGAGAACCGGTTCACCGGCATAATGGGTGCATAGCCTAACAGACCGCCAAACTCCACAGTCTCTCCCACACCTTTTCCGATGACCGGAATTACGCGGACTGCGGTGGTCTTCTGGTTCACCATACCGATGGCCATTTCATCCGCAATGATTCCGGAAATGGTAGTAGCCTTGGTATCTCCGGGAATAGCGATCATATCCAGACCTACAGAGCAGACACAGGTCATGGCTTCCAGTTTCTCAATCGTGAGGGCTCCGGCATTGACTGCATCGATCATCCCCTGATCTTCACTGACCGGAATGAATGCACCGCTCAGACCACCGACATAAGAGGATGCCATGACACCGCCCTTTTTCACCTGATCATTCAACAGTGCAAGCGCTGCTGTGGTTCCGGGAGCTCCGGCATGTTCCAGACCGATCTCACAGAGGATATCCGCCACACTGTCACCGATAGCAGGAGTCGGTGCCAGAGACAGATCTACAATGCCAAAAGGAACATTTAACATCCTGGAAGCTTCCTGCGCTACCAGCTGTCCCACACGGGTTACTTTAAAAGCAGTCTTCTTGATGGTCTCGCAGAGTACTTCAAAATTCTCTCCGCGGACTTTTTCCAGTGCAGTCTTCACTACACCGGGGCCGCTGACACCGACATTGATGATCTTGTCAGCCTCGGTCACACCGTGGAACGCACCTGCCATGAAAGGATTGTCATCCGGTGCATTACAGAATACCACCAGTTTCGCACATCCCAGGGAATCGTCTTCCTTAGTATACTCGGCAGTCTCTTTGACCATCTCTCCCATCAGCTTTACCGCATCCATGTTGATACCGGTCTTGGTAGATCCCAGATTCACGGAACTGCATACACGCTCTGTAGTAGACAGTGCCAAAGGAATCGAGCGGATCAACAGTTCGTCTGCCGGAGTCATTCCTTTACTTACCAGTGCGGAATAACCGCCCAGGAAATTCACACCCACCTCATGTGCCACCTTATCCAGTGTCTTGGCAATGCTGGCAAAATCTTCGATGGTATGACATGCCGCACCGCCGACCAAAGCAATGGGAGTCACGGAAATTCTCTTATTTACAATAGGAATACCAAATTCCCTGGAGATCTCCTCACCGGTTTTCACCAGGTCTTTGGCAGCATTATAAATTTTGTTGTAAATCTTCTCATTTAATCTGTCCAGATCAGAATCGATACAGTCTAACAGACTGATTCCCAGAGTAATGGTTCGCACATCCAGGTTCTCTTCTTCGATCATTTTGTTAGTTTCTGTTACTTCATATAAGTTGATCATTACGGCTCCTTCTGCCCCTTCGGGTCTTATTTTTCTTAAAATAGCAGGGCATCAGATGCGGTGCATCTTATCGAAGATTTCTTCCTTCTGGCATTTGATCAGCACACCGATTTCTTCCCCGAGTGCCGTCAGGTCATCTGCCATATCTCCAAAAGGCTTCTGCATCTGGTTGGTATCGACGATCATCATCATGTTGAAATATCCCTGTACGATGGTCTGGGAAATATCCAGGATATTGATACCGTTCTCAGCCAGATAAGTACATACCTTTGCAATAATACCTACTGTGTCCTTACCAACTACCGTAATAATTGTTTTTTTCATAATCGCCCTCATTTTCCGCATGACATCCATGCTGTTAAATTTATTCATGAAACTGCCCAGAGCCCGCTTTCCAAAAGCACTTTTCCAAGGTAACGCTCTGAATAGTTACATTTAACTACATTTTTTATCAATTTGCAACCAATTTTATATAAAGCCGGTCAGGCAATATTGATCACCGGAGATACATTGCTCCTGTCTGCCACCATCATACGGAAATCTTCCGCTCTGTAAGGGTTCTCACCCATGGTGATCTCCATGCGGACCGCTTCGTAGGCCAGTTCCGGAAGATTATTTTCCTTGCTGAGATGTCCCAGCACAATAGCCTGCAGCTTGTCATGCAATATACGGCAGAGCAGTTTGCCGGAATTTTCATTGGAAAGGTGTCCTCTTTCTCCCAGAATTCTCTGTTTCAGATAATAGGGATAGGGGCCCACCTGTAACATCTTCACATCGTGATTGGCTTCCAGAAGCAAAGCGTCCATTCCCTTCAGGCACTCCACCGTGTAATCGTTGTAAATCCCAAGATCTGTGCAGATCCCGATCTTCTTATCTCCGTAAGCGATGCGATAGCCTACCGGCTGTGCCGCATCATGGGAGATCTTCATGGGATTGACCGTCAGATCTTTGATCGTCAGCTTCACATCTTCCTTTACCTCCCGGAACAATGCCGGATCGATTTTCCCCAGATTTCCCATCTTTCGGATCTCGTCCAGCGTCCCCGGTGTAGCATAAATCGGCACCCCGTATTTTCTTGCCATGACTCCCAGTCCCGCCACATGATCCATATGCTCGTGTGTTACCAGAATTCCGTCCAGATCCCGTCCGGTGATCCCCAGACTGTTCAGCCCGCTCTCCGCTTTTTTCCCGCTGATTCCCACGTCCACCAGCAGATGTGTAGCCTCCGATCCCACATAAATACAGTTGCCGCTGCTGCCGCTGGCAATACTACATAATCTCATAACTTCTTAATCTCTTTTCTATCTTACTTTTGCTGTCATTCTTTTCGTCTCCCGGATCTAATGCATGTTTTTCCAGTAGATTTCGATCACATCCCCCTCTGTCAGAGGTTCCATATACTGTGCTGGATGTCCGTTCAGGTTCGTCACGATAGATCTGCCTGCAGACGCGGAAAGTCCCAGGTCAAAATCAATATAATCAAACACATCCACAAATACATAAGCTGCCTTCCCCTGCAGGGTAACAGGAGAATGATTTACGATCACAGTCAGTGGATGAGGCATCTGCGGTGCTGCAGATGCCGCTGCTTCTTCCGTTGCGGCACTTTCCTGTTCCGGACGTGTCAATATTTCTTCCACAACAGGTTCCGGATTCTGTATTGCAGTCTCTTCTGTGCTCTCCGTGTCTGCCGGATCGGCATAGGCTTCCTCCGGCAGCGGATTCTTCATATCCCAGCTTACCGTAAAATGCTCATATACCCTGGTATCCGGCTGCGCTGCCGTGTCATTGACCTTGATATCCGCTCCGAGCGGCACATCCAGGAATTCTGCAATTTCTGCAACGTTATAGGAATTTCGGATCCGGATATCGTCATTCCGGACGATCTGATAGAACTCGTTCTCTCTGTGACCATTGACCTCCGCAGTCTTCGGCAGACTGATCTGTTTACCGTTGACATAGACCTGCAGGGCATCTTCCAGTTCGGGAAGCTTTCCAAGCTCCAGAGCCGCCGGTTTCCCTTCCGTGGAAGGAGTTACCACCACACGGTCTCCGTTATGTACCTGCGTATACATATCCGCTTCGTCTCCATTGACCCGGATGACTGCTGCCTCTCCCTGTTCGCCCCGTACCATACGTGTTTTGCCGTTGACGGTAAACAGAAGTGCCTCACCTCTTCTGGGGAACAGCCGGTCATTGGGAAACTGCATCTGCATGGCGGCATCCGTCACGGATAATTTTCCATTATCGTAGAGCTTTACGCGCTCTCCGTTGAATTCCACAAAAATAAAATTATTGCTCTGTACATAATAGCTTAAGCAGATGCCGATAGGGGTCACCATCATGGCATCCTTTCTGGCATTTTCCAGTTCAAACACGATCGTCTGCATGACTTCCTGTCCGCGGATTGCCACACGTTCCTTAACAATGCCAAGCTTGGACGCAAGCTTTTCCGTATATCCCGGCACCATTCCGCCACCGCCGACGACAAACACAGCACTGACCGGCTTATCCCCGTTTAATTCCTTGATGGCATCGGCTACCAGCTGGGTCATACGCTCGATCTCCGGATCCAGCAGTTCCAGCACCTCACCGGCTGTGATGGTCTGGGGCAGCCCCATGATATCTTCGTACTCAATGATCTCCTGGGTCTTGCATTTCCGTTTGATCTGCTCCGCCACCTCGAATTCCACAAGGCAATGCTGCACCAGAATATCCGTCAGGCTGTCTCCCGCTACCGGGATCATGCCGTAGGCTGTGATCGTTCCTTCTTTTGTAATGGAAATATCGCTGGTGCCCGCGCCGACGTCCACCAGAGCCATGTTTAGCATACGGAATTTCTCCGGGATTGCTACCTGAATGGCAGCAATAGGCTCCAACGTCAGATTCGCCACATGCAGCCCTGCCAGTTCCACTGCTTTGTACAGACCGTCCACCACATCATCCGGCAGGAAAGTGGCGATCAGATCTACAGCAATAGTCTTTGCCTTGTGTCCCTCCAGATTCCCCATCTGGTACCCGTTCATGTAATAACGCATGGCAGTATAGCCCACACAGTAAAACTTCATATCCGTGTCGGTATTGCTGTTCTGGAATTCCTCATAAGCCTTTTCCACACCCATGGTACACAGGGAATATACATCCTCCTTGGTGATCTCACGGTCACTTTCAAAGGTATGTTCCACATAAGTGGTGACTGTTCTGAGGACACGGCCCGCAGCAGCAATACAGACTTCCGTAAGTTCCCTGCCCAGATCCTCTTCCAGCTGATCCTTCACCTGGGAAATGGTCTCGCCTACCTTGCCGATGTCATGGATCTGACCGTCCAGCATGGCTCTGGTCTCATGCTCCTTGGAGCGCTGCGCCAGCACATGGAATTTTCCGCCGTTCAAGTATCCTACCGTACCTACGATGCTTCGCGTACCGATATCCAGTCCGAATACCAGCTGTCCCTGTTTCTCTTTTATTCCCTCCATGAATATGCCTCCAGTTTCTGTCTGATCTGTCTGTAGCTCTTCTCCAGACTGTCGCTGTTATCAATGACAAAATCACAATGCTCTCTGAATGCTTCTTCCGTAAGCTGCGATGTCATGATCTTTTCTATCTTTTCCGGCGTATAGCCGCGGTTGTCCGAAAGCCTCTTCCTCCGGACATCCTCTCCGGCATAAATATACCACATCTCATCCACGATTCCTTCAAACCCGTTCTCGATCAGAAGCGCCGCCTCCACGAAAAACAGTTCCACATCTCCCCGGTCCCGTGCCTCTGCCAGACGGTCTGACAGATATTTTTTCACTGCCGGATGGATGATTGCGTTCACCTGCTCAAGTATCATGGGATCTGCGAATATCCTCGCAGCCATGGCCGCTTTGTCGATCTGTCCGTCTGCCGCCAGTATCCCGTTTCCCAGCAATTCTACCAGTGCCCTGTATCCCTCGGTTCCCGGCTCCTTGACTTTATGCCCGATCTCATCTGCCAGGTAGATCTCACATTTGTAATGTTGTCCGATGTATTTTAAAATCTCTGTTTTCCCGGCGCCCACGCCACCGGTGATTCCTATAAAACGCATTTACTTCGCCTCGTACCAGTTATTGCCCGTATGCAGGTCGATCTCCAGCGTCACCGCCAGATCTGCCGCGGACTTCATATTTTCCGTAAGAATCTGTCTGACTCTCTCCTCCTCATCCAGTGCTGTCTCGATCAGAAGTTCATCATGTACCTGTAACAGGAGTCTCGATTTTAATCCTTCTTCATTTAAAGCTTTCCATACTTTGATCATGGCGATCTTGATAATATCTGCGGCGGTTCCCTGAATCGGGGCATTCATTGCCACTCGTTCGCCGAAAGATCTCTGCATAAAATTGGAGGAAGACAGCTCCGGGATCGGACGTCTTCTGCCGAACATCGTCTCCGTATAGCCTTTTTCCTTCGCATCGGCTACCAGTTTATCAATAAATTCCTTTACTTTAGGATAAGTTGCAAAGTACTGTTCGATATACTGTGCCGCTTCTTTTTTGCTGATGCTCAGATCCTGGCTCAGTCCGAAAGAACTGATTCCATAGACGATACCGAAATTCACCGCCTTGGCGTTCCGGCGCTGCAGGTCCGTGACCTCTTCAAAGGGCGTATGGAACACTTTCGATGCCGTGATACGATGGATGTCTTCTTCCTGTCTGTAGGCATCGATCAGCTGTTCATCTCCCGACATATGTGCCAGCACACGCAATTCGATCTGGGAATAATCCGCATCCATGAACTCGCAGCCTTCCCTGGGAACAAATACCTTACGGATCTGCCGTCCCAGTTCCATGCGCATGGGAATATTCTGCAGATTCGGCTCCGTGGAACTGATACGTCCGGTTGCCGTGATCGTCTGGTTGAAATTCGTATGGATCCTGCCATCATCCTCAATAAAAGCTGCCAATCCGTCCGCATAGGTGGATTTTAGCTTTGTAAGACCTCTGTATTCCAGAATATCCCGTACAATAGGATAATCCTCCGACAGTTTTTCCAATACATCTGCTGCGGTGGAGTATCCTGTTTTGGTCTTCTTGCCGCCGGGGATCTGCATAGTCTCAAACAATACTTCTCCCAGCTGTTTGGGCGAATTGATATTGAACTCCGTTCCCGCCTGACGGTGAATGGACTGTTCCAGTTCCTCGATCCGGGCTACCAGCGCATCTCCGTATGCTTTCAGTTCCTCCCGTTTTACTGCCACGCCTTCTTTTTGCATATCATACAATACCAGGGAAAGAGGCATTTCTATCTCCTCCATGAGACGTTTCATGCCTGCTGCCGCAAGCCTGTCCTCCAGCACCTTTTTCCCCTTCCGGGATACATAAGCTCCATAGCAGGCATATTCCATGGCTTTCTTCCCGTCTTCCGCAAGGAGTGTCCGAAAGCTTCTCTTGCCGAACACTTCTGCCTTTCCCGGGATCATTATCCCCAGATGTTCCGAAGCAATCGCTTCCAGATCATAATCATTCTTCAGAGGATTCAACAGATACGCTGCGATCAGCACATCAAAATACCTGTCCGTATTCCTCCGGTCCAGATAATCATATTGACGTTTCACATCGAAGGTGGATATCCGTATCTTCTCCCCTGCGGACAGCTCCTGCAAGGCCTTCGTGATCTCTGCGGTGTCATCCACGGGTTCCGTTACTTCTGCAAACAGGCTCAGCTGCCCTTCGGGCTCCTTTTCATGGGTAAGGGCATAAAATACGGTCTCCTCATCGGAGATTGACAATGCCGCTCCAAGCAATGTCTCCCGCTTCGTATTCGCATCCACAGGCTCCGTGATCAGCCATAATCCGACTTCACTCTGTTTCTGCGCTTTCTTCAGATATTGTATAAATTCTTTTTTATCTTCGATCTGCCGAAAGCTTTCTGCGATCTTATTGTCATTTGCAGCAGCGTCTTTCTCAAATCTTCCCAACAGATTCTTGAACTCCAGACGTTTGCACAGTGTATAAGCCTCCGGTGTATAGAAGCCTTCTGCTTTTGCCTGTTCATAATCCAGCTGCAAATCACAGTCTGTTTTAATCGTTGCCAGTGTCTTACTTAAATCCGCCAGATCTTTATGTTCGATCAGGGATTCCCGGATGCTTTTTTTTGAGATTTCTTCCACATGGGCATAAATATTGTCCAAAGAGCCATACTCCACCATCAGTGCCTGCGCGGTCTTCTCCCCCACCTTTGGTACGCCCGGGATATTATCGGCAGTGTCTCCCATCAATGCCTTCAGTTCGATGAACTGTAACGGCGTCACCTGATAAGCAGTCTGCACATCTTTTGCGTAATAGTCCTCGATCTCCGTTCTGCCCTGCTTCGTCTTTGGAATCCGGATCTTAATGTGATCTGTAGCGATCTGCAGCAGATCCCTGTCTCCGGATACCAGTGACACTTCCATTCCGGCCTGCTCGGCTTTCTTTGCCAGAGTTCCCAGAATATCATCCGCCTCCAGTCCCGCCTGTTCCATGATGGTAATGTGCATTGCCTTCAGGACTTCCTTCATAACGGGCACCTGCTCCCGCAGCTCCTCCGGCATAGGTTTTCTCGTTCCCTTATAGGGTTCATACATTTTATGCCGAAAAGTCGGCGCATGTACATCAAAAGCCACTGCCAGATATTCCGGCTTTTCCTCTTCCAGAATTTTAAACATAATATTCAAAAAGCCATAGATCGCATTTGTATGCAATCCTTCCGCATTACTCAGATCCGGTACTCCGTAAAACGCTCTGTTCAAAATACTATGACCATCGATCAATACTAATTTCTGACTCATAATCCCTCTGTCCCGTCCTGCGGACGCATTCTGTTTTGTCAAATTTCTGCCCGGTATAGATACTGTCACCGTTTACGCGATAATCCATCCTAAAAATCCCATGAGAAAAATCACCGTCAGCACCTCCAGCACAGCTCCCGTCTTCATAAAAGACATATGAAATCTTACCTTTCGTTTTGCTTCCGCGAGTCTCACTTCCAACTCCCGCTGCAAATCAAAAGCATCTCCGTCTTCCAGCCGCTGCATACCTTCCGTGACC
>CAKRRU010000108.1 GCA_934394515.1 uncultured Acetatifactor sp. | reverse complement strand
TGGATACCTATTGGTCCGATCACTGCCGCCACACTACTTTTTCCACCGAGCTGACCGACGTGGAATTCGGTGAGGGCTATTATCGCTCTCCCTTAGAGACCACCTACCAGAGCTATCTGGATACCAGAGAAGAGATCTTCAAGGGCAGAGAGGACAAGTTCGTCTGTCTCATGGATCTGGCGCTGATGGCAATGCGCAAACTGAAAAAAGACGGCAAGCTGGATGATATGGAAGAATCCGACGAAATCAATGCCTGCTCCGTAGTGGTTCCCGTGGAGATGGATTACGGTGATCACAGAGAGACCGAGGAGTGGCTGGTATTTTTCAAAAACGAGACCCACAACCATCCTACAGAGATCGAGCCTTTCGGTGGTGCGGCTACGTGCCTCGGCGGAGCCATCCGTGATCCCTTGTCCGGACGTGGCTATGTATATCAGGCAATGCGTGTCACCGGTGCAGCAGATCCTACGGTACCGGTATCCGAGACACTGCACGGCAAGCTGTCCCAGAAGAAGCTGGTAAGAGGCGCGGCAAGCGGCTATTCCTCTTACGGTAACCAGATCGGTCTGGCTACCGGCTTCGTAAAAGAGATTTATCATCCTTCGTATGTGGCAAAACGTATGGAAATCGGTGCCGTTATGGGCGCAGCTCCCCGTAAGAATGTCATCCGTGAGACCTCCGATCCCGGAGATATCATCATTCTGCTGGGCGGTCGTACCGGACGTGACGGCTGCGGCGGTGCTACCGGATCCTCCAAGGTACATACCGATACTTCCATCGAGACCTGCGGTGCAGAGGTTCAGAAGGGTAACGCACCTACCGAGCGTAAAATCCAGAGACTGTTCCGTCGTGAGGAAGTCAGCCGCCTGATCAAGAAATGTAACGACTTTGGTGCCGGCGGTGTCTCTGTAGCAATCGGTGAGCTGGCAGACGGCCTGACCGTAGATCTGGACAAGGTGCCCAAAAAGTACGCCGGACTGGACGGCACAGAGCTGGCAATCTCCGAGTCCCAGGAGCGTATGGCAGTTGTGGTAGATCCTAAGGATGTAGATACTTTCTTAGGCTATGCGAAGGAAGAGAACCTTGAGGCTGTTCCCGTAGCAGTCGTTACCGAAGAGCCGAGACTGGTGCTGAACTGGAGAGGCAAGCCGATCGTT
Organism: uncultured Acetatifactor sp.; assembly: GCA_934394515.1. Lineage (GTDB taxonomy): Bacteria > Bacillota > Clostridia > Lachnospirales > Lachnospiraceae > Acetatifactor. The sequence continues at coordinate 7,359 of CAKRRU010000108.1, read as the reverse complement.
AACCTGAAGAGAGCATTCTTAGATACCAACGGTGCACATCAGGAGACCAAAGTAAAAGTAGATATCCCTTCCGAAGAGGAGAATTATTTTGATAAATGGGCAGTGCCCGCAGTAGGCGAGAAGCTGGAAGAGGGAGATGTCAAGGGTGCATGGGTGACACTGTTAAATGACCTCAACGTATGTTCCCAGAAGGGTCTGGTGGAGATGTTCGATTCTTCCATCGGTGCCGGCAGTGTACTGATGCCTTACGGCGGAAAATATCAGCTGACCGAGACCCAGACCATGGTAGCAAAGCTTCCGGTACTGGAAGGCAAGACCGATACTGTGACCATGATGAGCTACGGCTTCGATCCTTATCTGTCTTCCTGGAGCCCTTATCACGGAGCTGTCTATGCAGTAACAGAATCCATGGCTAAGATCGTGGCTTCCGGCGGTGATTTCAGAAAGATCCGTTTCACCTTCCAGGAGTATTTCCGCAGAATGACCGGTGATCCCGAGCGTTGGAGCCAGCCGTTTGCAGCACTGCTTGGTGCGTACGACGCACAGATCGGTTTCGGCCTGCCTTCCATCGGCGGTAAGGACAGTATGTCCGGTACTTTCAATGACATTGATGTACCTCCCACACTGGTATCCTTTGCCGTAGACGTGGCAAAATCCGGTGATATTATCACTCCGGAACTGAAGACACCCGGCGACAAGCTGGTACGCTTCTCTATTGACAAAGATGATTTTGACATCCCGATGTATGAGGATGTGGCAGTATTATATGGTAAGATTCATGAGCTGACCGGGAACGGAACCATCGTATCCGCATACGCACTGGATTCCAAGGGCGTGGCAGCAGCCGTAGCCAAGATGGCATTCGGTAATAAGCTGGGTGTGAAGATCGATGACGATGTCACCACAGATGATTTGTTTGATAACGGTCTGGGCGATATTCTGGCAGAGATTCCGGCAGACAAGATGGCAGCATTGGATGAGAAGGAACTGGATTACACTGTGATCGGTACCGTGACCGAGGAGCCTGCTTTTGTATACGGCGATGTGAAGATCACCATGGATGAGGCACTTGTATCCTGGACCTCCAAGCTGGAGAAGGTATTCCCCACCAAGGCGGTGAAGGGCACCGAGAAGATCGCAAGCGACTGCTACAAGGCTGACAGCATCTATGTATGCAAGCATAAGGTGGCAAAGCCTACCGTTTTCATTCCGGTATTCCCCGGAACCAACTGTGAATACGACAGCACCAAGGCATTCGAGCGTGCCGGAGCGCATGTGGAGACCAGAGTTTTCCGCAATCTGACCGCAGAAGATATCCGTGAATCCGTAGACGAATTCGAGAAGTCCATCGCACAGGCACAGATCATCATGTTCCCCGGCGGATTCTCCGCAGGTGATGAACCGGACGGCAGTGCGAAGTTCTTCGCAACAGCATTCCAGAATGCGAAGCTGAAGGAAGCGGTCATGAAGCTGTTAAATGAGAGAGACGGTCTGGCACTTGGTATCTGTAACGGATTCCAGGCGCTGATCAAGCTGGGACTGGTTCCCTATGGTGAAATCACAGGACAGAAGGAGAATTCTCCTACCCTGACCTTCAATACCATCAACCGTCATATCTCCAAGATGGTATATACCAAGGTCGTATCCAACAAGTCTCCCTGGTTACAGGGCGCTACACTTGGAGCAACTTACTGCAACCCTGCATCCCACGGTGAAGGCCGTTTCGTAGCGCCGAAGGAGTGGATCGACAAGCTCTTCGCAAACGGACAGGTCGCTACCCAGTACGCTGACCAGAACGGTAACGTATCCATGGATGAAGAGTATAACATCAACGGTTCCTACTGCGCAATTGAAGGTATCACCTCCCCCGACGGCAGATGCTTCGGTAAGATGGCACACTCCGAGAGAAGAGATGCTGCTGTAGCTGTGAACATCTATGGCGAGCAGGATATGAAGATCTTCGAATCCGGTGTGCAGTACTTTAAGTAAATTGAGATTTAGTAAACTTTCTTGTAAACGAGCTTTCCACTACAGATAGCTCCTGTGCTGATAGTACCACTTGTAAAGTCCTGTCGGAATCGCTATAATAGAGGTAAATTGGGAGGTAAGAGTATGCTGCTTACATTAGTACCGCTTTTTGATGAAAATATGGCTGTCTGTGCTTATTCCTTTTTTACTCAGAGAGAGAATTATCTGTTGAATCCTCTATTGCTGGGAACGGCACAGTTTGATGGGGCATCACAGATCACCGGACTGGAATTGATTCAGAAGATGGGACTTGATACACTGTCACAGGGGAAGGAGATTTTTGTTCCAATCAGCAATATCTCTATTTTTGCCGATATTCCGGAGCAGTGTGATGCACCGCATGGCAAGATTGTGCTTTTGATCGACAATACGATCCCGCCGATCGAGATGTATGTGAACCGCCTGAAGGAACTGAAACAGGATGGATATAAGCTGGCAATTCGCAAACTGGCTGTCAGTGACTTCGAGACTTACCGTGAAGTTCTGAAACTGATGGACTATGTCCTTTTGAATAATCGTAAGATCGCAATTGATAAGGCAAAGATCTATTTCGGCAAACTGTTCCCGAATATCAGTCTCTGTGCGGGCAATATCGATACCATGGAAGATTTCGAGAGACTGAAGGAGACCGGTGGCTACCGCCTGTACGAAGGTAAGTTCTATCGCGTACCAATCACCAGGGGACAGACTGATGTAGCACCTTTGAAGGGCAACTATATTGACCTTTTGAATATTGTGAACAGTCCCGATTTTGAACTGACCACGGCAGCGGACATTATCGGACGTGATACGGCACTTACGATTGACCTGTTGAAGATGGTACAGCCGCTGGCTGTGAATTCTGAGATTACTTCCATCCGCCATGCCGCAGCGATGCTGGGACAGCGGGAACTGAAGAAATGGATCAATACAGCCGTTGCCAATGCACTCTATGCGGATAAGCCGAACGAAGTTACCAGAGTTTCCCTGCTTCGTGCAAAATTTGCGGAAAATCTCGCGGAAGCTTTTGGGCTGAAAGCACAGAAGGACGAATTATTCCTGATGGGATTGTTCTCTGTATTGGACGTAATTCTTGAAAAGCCGATGAAGGAAGCATTACAGGTAGTCCATGTGGCAGGGGAAATCAGCAATGCCCTGATTTACCGTATTGGCGTACTGGCACCGGTGTATGAATTTATGCTGCAGTACGAGACCGCAAACTGGGCAGAAGTTTCCCGTCAGATGCTGTTGAAGGATATTGACATGGATACGGTATATGATGCGTATGTTACGGCATTGAAATGGTATTGTACGGTGAGATAGAATTGTACAGTGAGATAGTTCTGTGAAATAAGATATTGTATCGAGTAGTTGTGTAATAACCTCATTTGCAAAATAGGATTCTTGGATTCTGTTTGCAGATGAGGTTGTTTTTGTATGAAAAAATATACTTGTGTTTTGTATATATTTATGTTATTTTCTTGAATGACTTGTAATTATATCCTCCGGCAGACCAAAGGAATGCCAGATGGAGGAATAGTAGCAAAGGCGCAAAAAGCGCGGAAAGGAAATTTCATATGAAAAAAAACAAGACACTTGAGATGGTACAATTGGCCGTACTCATCGCGATCATGCTGATCCTGGCATTTACTCCGCTCGGATATCTGCGTGTCGGACCGTTAGCAATCTCCCTGATGACTATTCCCGTAGTGATCGGTGCAATGATCTTAGGTCCCACAGGAGGAGCCGTACTCGGACTGGTATTTGGGTTAACCAGCTTTTACCAGTGTTTTGCAGGAGATCCGTTTGGCGCAGCATTGGTAGCAATGAATCCGTTTTTCACTTTCCTGGTATGCATCCCCACCAGAACACTGATGGGATGGCTGTCTGGTGTGATCTTCAAGGCACTGTGGAAGATCGACAAGACAAAGACCGTATCTTTCTTTGTAACCGGTCTGCTGGGCGCTTTTATGAATACTTTGTTCTTCATGTCCACTCTGATGATCTGCTTCGGACATACTGATTATCTGCAGAGCATGAACGCAGCCGGAGCAAACCTGTTCCTGTTTGCAGTCGCATTCTGTGGCGTGAACGGTGCACTGGAGATGCCTATGAGCTGTGTCGTAGGCGGTGGTGTGGCAAAGGCAGTCAGCGTAGCACTGAAGAAAAATGCTGCGATTGCAGAGAACCAGAACTAAAACCTGAAGTAAATAAAAGAAGATAACGATATTATCCAAACGATAGCTATTTAAAATACAAGTTAAAATATCCCCGGAACGTATGGAAATTAACCGTACTTTCCGGGGATATTATTTCATAGAGGCAATGACAAGCAGCTTTGTTTACAAATTAAGTAAATGTCATCTTAAAACTTCCTACAAGGTGTTCCGAAATCTTAAAAATGTCAGGAGCTGCAGAAATAGCAAAGAGCAGATTTCCGGCCAAACAGTAACAGATGTAAGGAAAGTGCATGGATTATAGTGACTTCCACAGCGTAGTAATTCTGTCAGCTGCAGCATTGACGTTACCCTGGATCATAGGTGCGGATCCGCCACCCTTAGCCTGGAGCTCTTGTCGCATGCGGACGGCAAGTTCCTGACAATTCCGGGAGGCACTTCCTACGATAAAGCGGTAGCCGGATTCGTCGTTCCCGGCGAAGACGCCACAGTACCCGGAATATTTTGCAGTCAGATCGTTCACGGCATTACGAAGAGCAATAGCATCCAGTTCTCCGACGAAGAGAATGACATGATCAACTGCTTCGGGAGAAGGGAGAGCGTTCATCTGCACGGAAAGCAATTCTGCCTGAAGGGCATTGGCACGTTCTTTTTGCTGTCTGGCATCTTCTTTTGTACGGACAACGGCATCTGCTATTTCCGGCTGTTTGGCGGACAGCAGAGAAGAAATCGCCCGGACGGAATCCTGTTTTTCCGTATAATCGGCGAGAGCACGGTTCCCACAGAGAATATTGATCCGGACACCGCCCCGGTGACTTTGCACGTTTACGATTTTAATGAGACCAATCTGCCCGGTAGTGTCTACGTGCGGAGCACAGCAGGCGCAGACGTCCACGCCGGGAATCTCCACGATGCGGACGTTTTCCGTCAGAGCCAGTTTACTCCGATAATTGAGATTAGCCAGTTCTTCAGAGGAAGGCCAGCTGATATTTACCGGAAGATTCTTCCAGATAAAAGTATTGGCTTCCTGCTCGATCAGACGCAACTGTTCCAGAGAGACGTCACCGTTCATATCGAGAGTCACTTCTCTGTCACTGAGATGAAATCCTACATTATCCAATCCGAAATGCGAATGCAGTAAGCCGGAGGTCATGTGCTCACCGGAGTGCTGCTGCATGAAATCAAAGCGGCGGTTCCAGTCCACATGTCCGGTCACTTCGCTGCCGACAGGAAGAGCCGTGTTTAATTTATGATACAGAATGCCCTGTTTGATGGTGACATCCAGTACTTCATGTTCGTTTAAGGTTCCTTTGTCGGCGGATTGTCCGCCTTCTTCAGGGAAAAATGTGGAAGCATCCAGCACAATCAGATAAAGACCGTCTTCCTTGGCCGGAAGGCATTCTGTTACCACAGCGGTGAAATCTGTCTGATGTACATCTTCATAATATATTTTACGGGTTCCCAGGGGAGTCATCCCGTGAGAAGAGATTGCGTTGGAATTATTTTGTGTATTACTGATGTGATCCATAGACACCTGTCCAATCCGGAACGCTGTTCAGAGACTGAAAAATGTGCAGAAAGCAGTTGCTGATATCGCTGTAATTATGTAATTGCAGGAAATATTCATAAGACGCTGAACAGTAGTCCTAAAAATAGAAAATACATAATCTATTTTATATCAGAAGCTGTGTAAAAAGCAATGGAAAATGTAAGCATTTTCAAAGCTTTGGCAGATTCTCCAAGGAGTATCGAGATTGTGTAAAACTTTTTTGTGGGATTTTACGCAAGGCGGCTCTATTGCGACGACCATTTTTTTATGATATAATAAACCGATTATGCAGAATTGCATTAGCTGCGAAGCAGCGGAACAATTCGCAGGTATCGTCGAAATTGTGAAACCGCAAAAGCAGATTCCGATTAGAAACACAATGAACTACACAAGAAACAATACGTCGCAAAAAGCGGCAGAATGCGAGGAAAGAATGAAGGCATTTTTGATTTTGGAAGATGGCACGGTGTTCGAAGGAACGCACATCGGTGCAGACAAAGAGATCATCAGTGAAATCGTATTTAACACATCCATGGCCGGATACCTGGAGGTCCTGACCGATCCGTCTTATGCGGGACAGGCTGTATGCATGACCTACCCTTTGATCGGTAACTATGGCATATGCAGAGATGACTGTGAATCAGGCAGACCCTGGCCGGATGGATTTATTGTCAGAGAGCTTTCACGTATTCCCAGCAACTTCCGCTGCGACTGCACGATTCAGGAATATCTGGAGGAGAACGGTGTGCCCGGTATCGCCGGTATCGATACCCGTGCGCTGACCAAGATCCTGCGTGAAAAAGGTACCATGAACGGTATGATCACGACCAACGAAGCGTATGACCTGAACGAAGTGCTTCCGAAACTGAAAGCATACACCACAGGCAAGGTTGTGGAAAAGGTTACCTGTAAGGAAAAATATGTTGTAAAGCCCACCACAGATCTGGCACAGAACGGACCTCTCTCCGGTGCTGCAAGATTTGATAAAGAAGCTTATGAAAAGGGTGTGAGAGAGCCGAAGCCGGCACTGGTAACGGAACTGTCCGGACAGGGACTGAAGGTGGCACTGTTAGATCTGGGTGCGAAGAGAAATATCGCAAGATCCCTGGCAGAGAGAGGATGCGAGGTGACCGTATATCCCGCAGGCACTCCGGCACAGGAAATCATTGATGATAATCCAGACGGTATCATGCTGAGCAACGGACCGGGAGATCCGAAGGAATGTACCGGTGTGATCGCCGAGATCAAAAAGTTATATGACACCGAGATCCCTATTTTCGCAATCTGTCTGGGACACCAGCTGATGGCACTGGCTACCGGCGCAGATACCCACAAGATGAAATACGGACACAGAGGAGGCAACCATCCGGTCAAGGATCTGATGACCGGAAGAGTCTATATTTCTTCTCAGAACCACGGCTATGTGGTAGATACCGACAAGCTGGATCCTGCGGTTGCGGTTCCTGCGTTTATCAATGTCAACGACGGTACCAACGAGGGTCTGTCCTATACCGGCAAGAATATTTTCACCGTACAGTTCCATCCGGAGGCATGTCCGGGACCCCAGGACTCCGGTTACCTGTTTGACCGGTTCATTCATATGATGAGAGGAGAGAACTAAGATGC
>CAKRRU010000107.1 GCA_934394515.1 uncultured Acetatifactor sp. | reverse complement strand
AGAAGCTCATTCTTCGTCTCTTTCAATGTGGACTCCTCTCCTTTTACGAATTCCTGCCCACAGGTCAGGTAATTCAGTGCTTTCTTACCGCCGATGCTGCTGACGGGAATGATAAAGGCGATTCCCATTCCCGGAAGGTCGATCTGCATCTTTTTCCGCAGGGCAGCCTTGATCTGCTGCCAGGAAGCGTCCGTGACAATATGAAACAGAATGCTTTTTTCCATGCCGTCCAGTCCGAAATAATCCAGGATCTCATTGGCTGCTGTTCCCATGCCGACGGTGATCCCGCCGACCTGTGCGCCGTTTTCCTTATAGCATTCCACGAATTTTCTCGTCAGCTGACGATTGGTGATGGTGACCATCATATATAATTCACTCATGGGCGCACCTCCTACAGTTCAATAATGGCATTCTCATCCAGCGCACCAAAGGCATCTGCTGTACCGGTAACAATTCCCACGCCTGCCTTGTGCTGTTTGATCTGGTATACCATTCCCAATACCTGAATTGTAATTAACGGTGTCATGGCTACCATGGCCACCACGCCGAACGCATCCGCCACCAGATTGCCTCCTACCGCTACACAGGCTCCCTGCGCCAACGGCAGCAGAAAGGTCGCTGTCATGGGACCGCTGGCGACACCGCCGGAGTCAAAGGCAATGGCTGTGAAAATCTTCGGCACGAAAAAGGACAGTCCGATGGCCACCCCGTAACCCGGGATCAGGAACCAGAGGATCGGGATTCCCGTCAGCACCCGGATCATAGCCAGTGCCACAGATAAGGAAACACCCACGGAAAGGCTCACGCCCATGGAGCGGGCCGAAATAGCGCCGTCCGTCAGTTCTTCTACCTGATGATTCAGCACATAGACTGCAGGCTCCGCTTTGACGATAAAATATCCGATCAAAGCCCCCACCGGCACCAGTACCCATCTATAGGATCTGCCAGCCATGACCTGACCGAGATAATTACCTGCTGGCATAAAGCCCACATTGGCGCCTGTCAGGAACAGCACCAGTCCGATGTAAGTATACACCAGTCCGATCAATATCTTCGTTAATGTTTTGCCGGACAGCCGCAGGGCAAAGATCTGGAACAATCCGAAAAATAGTACAATAGGAAGCAGAGAGACTGCGATCTCTTTCATATAATCCGGGAGTCCATGGGCAAACAGCTGCGCCAGTTCCACAGAATCCGAGATCTCCGGAATCGCTGTAGGCTGATAATCTGCACTGGTGGGCTTATAGATCAGTCCCAATACCATAACCGCCAGGATCGGGCCGATGGAGCACAATGCCACCAGGCCGAAGCTGTCATCCGCTGCATGATGGTCATTTCGGATGGAAGCAATACCCACACCTAACGCCATGATAAAGGGCACGGTCATAGGTCCCGTGGTCACACCACCGGAGTCAAACGCCACGGCCCGGAAATTCTCCGGTACGAGAAAAGCCAGAACAAAGACTACTATGTAGAAAAAAGTTAACAGGGGCGGCAGTGCCACACCGATCAGCATACGCAGAAGGGCAATGACTAAGAATATTCCCACGCCTACCGCCACTGCCAGGATCAATGTCATGTTCGGTACCGACGGCACCTGCGTCGCCAGCACCTGTAAGTCAGGCTCGGAGATCGTGATCACGACGCCCAACAGGAAAGATAACACTACGATCAGCAGAATGTTTTTACTCCGGGTCATTCTGGCTCCCACTTTTTCTCCCATGGGGGTCATGGACATCTCTGCCCCCAGTGTAAAAAACATCATGCCGGTCATGACCATCACCGCTCCCACCAGAAAGCACAATAGGATGCTTGAGGTGATAGGAGCAATGGTAAAGCTTAATATGATCACGATCCCCACCACCGGCAGGACCGCTTTCAGGGATTCTGCAAATTTTTGCCTGATCTTTGGATGTAATAACTTCAATGTTTCACCGTTACCCTTTCTTCAAGTTTTTCTTATCTTAACATGAAGTAAGGGTACGCTCCTACCGTTTTAGAACAATTTATAAAATTTTCACAGCTTCTTAACGGAGTCTTTACGCCATCAGATCCCGGCTTCTTCGATCTGTTTTGCGGTAATGTCCACCAGTTCCATGCAGCGTTTTTTCTTGTTGCCGAATGCGCCGGACATACTGGACCATCCGTCGGTCAGGTCATCCAGTACCGCATTCTTCACCACATTACCCAGTCCTGCCACTTCCGAAGAGCGCATTACCTGGTATTTTGCCTTACCCACATTCATGATCCATACCTGGTTGTTGCGGTCCTGCTCCGGATATACAATGACCTGATTGAATCCATGCTTTACCAGCGCCGGTGTACCGGCTTCGAATTTGATATCTTTGATCGCCTCGTAGAGCTGTTCCATGGTCTCATAATTTCCCTTTAAGTTTAATTTTGCCACCTTTACACCTAACATTTCGCCAAGTCCCATATTGTCCTCCTTATCCTGATCGCCGTTCACGCAATCCACACATTATTTACCAGTTCGAATGATCCTCTCCGTTTGCGGCCTCTTCCCATGTCAGGTCAAAGGCACTATACGTTGCTCCGCCCTCCTGGGGCAGCCTCCGGTAAGAATAGTCCCTGCCGTGCTCCATCAGCGCTTTTGCCAGACCGAGCCGCAGCATTTTTCCGAGGTTTTCCTCCTCCGGCATGTACGCATAGTAATATTCCTTGTTCTTCTTCGTTCCTTTTAAGAGGATGCCTTCCCGTATTCCCTTCCGCATGTTCCTCTCAACGGCACCGTAGTCCCCGGATGTGACCTCACAGCACTTCATGCAGGGCTCGCCCATCGGTGTGGAGAACTGTACATAATAAGTATACTCTGTATCCCCCTCACTTTCGTACCATTCGCGTTCGCCCACTTCACGCCCGTCGCACAGAATGCTGTCAAACAGGATGTCTGCTATGTAGAGATCCCCGTGTCTGATCATCTCCTGTACATCCAGCTTCGCATTGCTCTCGAACAGCTTTTTCTTCTGTTGTCCCAGTGCGTCTGCCACATCTGCCGGAACCTGCCGGAAGGCAAAACCGTTAAAGTCCACCATGTGCTTCGCTTCCCGGCCGCATTTGCTGCATCTTCCCTGCACAATGGCATTGCCGCAGGAGATACAGTAATCCATTCCCGCTTCTGTCTTATTTAATAATCCCATTGCCTCTTCTCCTTTCCGTCTGTTTCTCTTCCTGCTTCTCTGTTCTTCGTAGTATATAACTACATTTTAATCTAACGTTTTTCGTGATGTCAACCTGATAAAAGTATATGTGCCTGTTTTTTTGGGGGAAAATATACCGCTTTTCCTATATCCTTAACTACTTCTTTACACCCTGCGTTGAAAAGTAATGGTAGTATGGTTATAATAAACTTACTATGAGATGGGTAAACAGACATGCGCAGGCGGGCGATCGTCCGAACTGCGACAACTACCCCCGGAGGACAATACCGTGGCACAATCACAATCCGATAAAAACGCTCCGCAGAAAAGCTTCCGCTTAAAGCCGCCTCATACCCGCCATGCCGTCAGTGTTCTGATCTGCGCTGTCTGTATGCTGTGTGCTACGCTGGCTTCTTTTTTATATCAGTCCATTGTTCCGGACAACCACGCCAATGTAGCGCTGATCTACATTCTGGCCCTGGTGATCATCGCAAGATGGACCGTGGGATACGGCTACGGCATTGTCTGCAGCCTTTTTTCCGTAATTGCCATCAATTACCTGTTCACCTATCCTTATTATAAGATCAATTTTACTCTGACCGGTTATCCCATCACCTTTCTGCTGATGGGTGGGATTACACTGATACTGTGTACCATGACATCCCACATGACCATTCAGTCCGAGATGATCGCCGAGAGAGAAAAACAGCTGGCCGAAGCAGAAATGGAAAAAATGCGTGCCAATCTGCTACGGGCGATTTCCCACGATCTGCGGACACCGCTTACCGGCATCATCGGCAACAGTTCCCTGTTTCTGGAAAGTCAGGAGGATCTGAGTTCCGCAGAGCAGCGTAAGATCATGACAAATATCTACGAGGATTCCAACTGGCTGTTAAATATGGTAGAAAATCTGCTGTCCGTCACCCGTATCCAGGGAGACAGCCTGAGCATCAATACTACGGAAGAACCCGTGGAAGAAGTCGTTGCAGAAGCATTGGAGAAGCTCAGGAAGCGTTATCCGGATGCAGCTATTCATGTAAAAATACCGGATGAATTCCTGATGATTCCCATGGATGCCGTATTGATCGAGCAGGTTACCATCAACCTGCTGGAAAATGCCATCGTTCACGCAGAGAGTATTCTGCCGATTGATTTCATCGTCGAAGATCATGCGGATCACGTTTCCTTTATCATCCGGGATTACGGAAAAGGACTCTCCGAAGAAAGGCTGCAGAACCTGTTCGACATCACTTCGTACAGCGGTTCCTCTTCCCAGAGTTCGGATTCCCACAAAGGCATGGGTATCGGGCTGTCGATCTGTAAAACGATCATCACCGCTCATCACGGTACACTCAGCGGCAAAAACCACGAAGATGGTGCAGAATTCTGTTTCACGCTGCCGAAAACAAAAAATAAGGTGGTTCAATAATTACCATGGGACAACAATCCGGGGAATCGTGAACCGGGACATACAATGGAATTAAGAATGTAACATCAGAAATACAGGAAAGGAACTCAGATAAAAGATGAATAAGATCAAAGTACTTTTAATAGAAGACGACAGAAGTATCAGTAATTTTATTACCACTACCATGGAACGGGAAGGATATAAGATCATGCATGCCTTAAACGGCAGGGAAGGCTTAAGTCTCAGCACTTCTTTCTGTCCGAATGTAATCCTGCTGGATCTGGGTCTGCCGGATATGGACGGCTTGGAGGTGCTGCAAAAGCTTCGCTCCTGGAGCGATGTTCCGGTCATCATTATCTCCGCCCGCACCAAAGAACAGGAAAAAGTCGCTGCTCTGGATCTGGGTGCCGATGACTACATTACCAAACCTTTCGGCACAGGGGAGCTCATGGCGCGTATCCGCACTTCTCTGCGTCACAGTCACGCACAGGCGCCCGGGCATACCTACAAAGCCCTGGATCTGGAAATTGATTTCGAAAAGCGGCTGATCCGCCTGCGCGGCGAAGAAATCCACCTGACGCAGATCGAATATCAGCTGCTCACCCTCTTAGCCGAGAATTCCGGCAGAGTCCTGACTTACAGTTACATCATGAATGCGATCTGGGGACCGTACATGGACAATAATAACCAGATCTTACGTGTCAACATGGCAAATATCCGCAGAAAACTGGAACAGAACCCTGCACAGCCGCAATATGTTTTCACCGAGATCGGTGTGGGGTACCGCATGCGTGAAAACGAATCAGCTTCCGCAGTTCCTCAGCTCCACTGACAGTTTTCTTATTTATCGTATCGTTATGAATGACGTAATCGCAGATCTTGCGGTTACGTTTTTCTGCGTCAATGGACAGAATGCGCAGCGTCTTTTCCCCGGTACTGTAATCGGAATCGATAATATCCGCGATCAGTTTTTCCTTATCTCTGGACACATAAATAATATGTGTCGGAAAAGAACGTTTCATCGCAATCGCACCGCACATATCCACCGGAATGACTGCAAACTTTCCCTGATCCAGCAGCGCCTGGATATCTTCTTTTCTCGTGCCGTACCGCACGCCGGCATAGGCTGTTTTTTCAAAAAAATCCATCCCGTCAAAGGCTTCGTCAGTGACATAATGATGTCCGTACCGGCCGGGTTCCGTACAATAATTCACCGGTCGGACAAACAGTCCGTCTTCCGGTACTTCTCCGGATGCTGTTCCATAGTCGTTTCCACACAGTGCCTCCGTGATCTCCCTTTTTCCGGATCCGGACGGTCCCACCAGTGCAAGGACTGCCGGTGCCGTGATCTCCTCTGTCCGGGAGGTAGACGCTTTCATGATCTGTTTCACCAGAAATACGAATTCAGACATGGTATTGACAGATAAGAGACCTGTCATTTTCGCATTCCAGGGTTTCCGCATCAGCACAGGGTACTCTGCCTTACTGTCCAGAATATTGTGGATGGCATCATCCAGTACAATATCAAAATGCACGCGATCCTTGGCACTGCCGAGAATGATATTTTCCGGCGGAACTTCCGGGAACTGGGTCAGAATCTGTTCCGCACGCACGCCCATAAACTTCGGTGCCACCGCCGTGATAAAGAATACGTCTGCAATCTTCAGCAAGCGTCGTATCGCCCGCTTCGTCTCTTCCGCAGGGATCTGTCTGCGGTACAGTTCCGGATCATCGTAGAATTCTTTGATCACCGATGTCCGTCCCGTATTTTCCCAGGAAGTGATCTCTTCCAGACGGTACGGCTCCCCGGGGTGATATTTTTCATTCGCCATCTGAATGGCAATACTGTTAAACGGGGCAGTGACATCGTCCCAGTCGATACCGATACTAGGTCTTAACATATGATAGTTCCTCACTTATTTTCCAGGCTTCACAACCATACCGGATCAAAAAATTTAAGTTGCTAAAAAATCATAACATAAACAATGAAAGGATACAATCCTTCTCTAAACATTGAATATGATGTTTTGTTGACGCATCAACATTATCGTGTTACAATGCTTGATGTTGATTCATCAACTTTTAGAAGGGAGTAAAATAATTATGCAGGATCGTTTTGAGAGATTTGTCATATCTATCACGGAATTACACCGCTATCTGCAGAAATTAAAAGAACTGGAAATGGGGCAGTTGGATCTGAAGGCCGGCTACACCATGTGCTTGTACTATCTTGGAAAGCATCCGGAAGGTCTGACAGCCACACAGTTAACAGAACTGTGCAAGGAAGACAAAGCCGCCATCTCCCGTACTTTAAGCCAGTTAGTGATCAAAGGGCTCGTATCCTGTGAATTGCCGGAAAATAAGCGTTCTTACCGTACTTTATATTATCTGACGGAAGAAGGCACCACTGTGGTTCACAAAATCGGCACAAGAATCTATGCAGCGCTTGCGCACGGCGGTGACGGCATGACCGAAGTACAGAGGGTCAATCTCTACGATTCCCTGGAGCGGATCTCGCATAATCTGGAGCAATATCTTGCCGGGTTTCCGTCAGAACACCCCACGGATAAATGATCCGACGAAAAATAATAGAAAGAATAGGAATATCATCATGGAAAAAATACGTTTTATCACCGACTCAGCATCCGACATGAACCATCCCAGAGCTGACGTCACGATCCTGCCTCTGCACATCCGCTTCGGTGACGAGGAATATGCAGACGGCGTCACCATCAGCCACAGAGAATTCTACGAAAAGCTGATTGAATGCGATACGCTGCCCACCACAAGCCTGATATCTCCCGGCGTCTTCGAAGAAGCCTACGAAGAAGCTGTTGCTGCAGGAGAGACTGTCATCGTGGTCACGATCTCAAGCAAACTGTCCGGCACCTGCCAGAGTGCCCGGATTGCCGCCGAAGACTACGAAGGAAAAGTCTTTGTCGTGGACAGTCTGAATGCTACGATCGGCGAACGCATTCTGGTCGAATACGGTTTACAATTAAAAGATCAGGGTATGACTGCGGAAGAAATCGTAAAGACTCTGGAAGAACAGAAACAGAAAATACATACTATGGGTCTTTTGGATACTCTGGAATATCTGAAAAAGGGCGGACGCATCTCCCCCACTGTAGCCTTCATCGGCGGAGCATTAGCCATCAAGCCTGTCGTTGCCGTTTCCGACGGGGAGATCATTATGTTAGGAAAAGCCCGCGGTTCCAAGAACGGCAGCAACTTCCTGATCCGTGAGATTGAGAAAGCAGACGGCGTGGATTTCTCCAAGCCGTTCTGTCTCGGCTATACCGGCCTAAGTGATGAACTGCTGCAAAAATATATCCGGGACAGCGAGCATCTCTGGAAAGACTATGCAAAGGATCTCCCCGTCAGCACTCTGGGTGCCACGATCGGTACCCATGTAGGTCCCGGCGCTGTGGCAGTAGCATTCTTCGAGCATTGAAACAAGATGCATCACGGATAGTGCCACACATCTGATCATGTCATACTCACCATAACACATAGAACATAGAAAAATATGTTAAACACAGCAGAAATCCCGGGTACCTCCGAATGGAAGTCCCCGGGATTTCTATTATTTATCTTTTGTATCTCTTTACTACGTTCCACCGCTTCGAATTAAGCAGCCTTCTTAGCCTTCCTCTGCTTAGCGAATGTCTGTGCGCCTTCTACTACCAGGAAGATAGCCAGCACTGCCATTGCAGCAGCGAAGAGCAGCTGGAACCAGTCACCCCATGCAGCGGTGCCGGCACCGATTGCCTTGCACTTGTTGATCACAGTGATCACTAAGCTGGTCAGGGTGGCAGCAAGCATGAATACCATAGGTACATAGAACATCTTATTGTTCTTGCCAACTTCACCAAGCCATGCAGCGACTGCCATCAGAGCGATACCCGCAAGCAGCTGGTTCGCAGCACCGAACAGACCCCAGATCTGGCTTAAGGACAGACCGCCGAGGATACAGCCGATCACTACCATGGATACAGTACCGAACAGAGGATGAGCCAGCACCTTGCGTGCGCCCTTGGCATCCTTGTAAGTAGCTTCGCCTTCCTTCAGGAACAGCTCGGAGAACATGAAACGGCTCAGACGGGTACC
>CAKRRU010000106.1 GCA_934394515.1 uncultured Acetatifactor sp. | reverse complement strand
ACATTAATTAAGGCAGGTGAATAGCAGTGAGAGCGATTGGAATTATTTTAGCAGGCGGTAACAATCACAGAATGCGTGAGCTTTCCCAGAAAAGGGCAATATGTGCTATGCCGATTGCAGGAAGCTATCGCAGTATTGACTTTACACTGAGTAACATGACTAACTCTCATATTCAGAAGGTGGCAGTATTTACCCAGTACAATGCGAGAAGTCTGAATGAACATCTCAATTCTTCCAAATGGTGGGATTTCGGACGGAAACAGGGTGGATTATATGTGTTCACTCCCGCTGTGACAGCTGAGAACAGCAACTGGTACAGAGGAACGGCGGATGCGATTTACCAGAACCTTCAGTTTTTGAAGAACAGCCATGAACCTTATGTGGTGATCGCTTCCGGAGACGGTGTATACAAACTGGATTACAACAAAGTACTGGAATATCATATTGAGAAGAAAGCGGATATCACGGTAGTATGTCGTGATATGGAAGCCGGCACCAATGTAGAACGCTTTGGTACGATCCGTATGAATGAAGAGAGGCGGATCGAAGAGTTCGAAGAGAAACCTCTGCAGGCCAAGACCAACACCATTTCCTGCGGCATCTATGTAGTTCGACGCAGACTTCTGATTGAGATGATTGAGAAATGTGCGGAAGAAGACAGATATGATTTCGTAAGAGACATTCTGATCCGTTACAAGGATCTGAAGAGAATCTATGGATATAAGATCAAGGATTATTGGAGAAACATCGCTTCTGTAGAAGATTACTACAGCACCAATATGGATTTCCTGAAGGCAGATGTAAGAAATTATTTCTTCAAACAGTATCCGGATGTATATTCCAAGGTGGATGATCTGCCTCCCGCAAAATACAATCCCGGTGCCCAGGTACGTAACAGCCTGGTATCCAGCGGATGTATTGTCAATGGTGTAGTAGAGAATTCCGTCATCTTTAAAAAGAGCTATATTGGTAACAACTGCGTGATCAAAAATTCCATTATCCTCAATGATGTATACATTGGCGATAACACGCATATTGAGAACTGTATTGTGGAGAGTCGTGATACGATCCGTGCAAATTCGTACTTTGTGGGAGAAGGTGAAGTTAAGATCGTAGTAGAGCGCAATGAGAGATATGTGATCTAAGTGATCAAGATTTGCAATCATTACAGTGCGTGGCTGCTTGCAGGCAAAGCACTGTAATGATTCGCAAATCTAACAGATATGAGTATGAAGTGCGATAGCGCGGAATACGAATATCTGATGCATTTTCGGGAGTTCGAAGAGCGGAGAAAATGCGTAGTGATCACGTAGACTTTCTATATACTCGGACCAAGGGGGTTGGCAAATGCAGATTACAGATGTACGTGTCCGTAAGATCACTAAGGAAGGCAAGATGAAAGCTATTGTATCTATTACATTGGATGACGAGTTCGTTGTACATGATATCAAGGTGATCGAAGGCGAAAAAGGATTATTCATTGCAATGCCGAGCAAGAAAGCAACAGATGGAGAATACAGGGATATTGCACATCCCATCAATTCTTCCACCAGAGAAAACTTGCAGAGAGTGATTCTTGAGAGCTACGAGAAAGCATTAGAGGAGCCGGAAGAGGCAATCTAAACTACATAAAGAAAATAAAAAGCTGTTGTGGCGGAGAGATCCGGTACAACAGCTTTTTTTAGATGAAAAAGTATTAAAATTCTAAGAACGCTGATAAGCGCATAATCCGTTTTGAAATTTCAGACGGTCGATCAATTCCAGAGATCCGCCGTTCCTGCGATACAGTTCTATGGTTCCTGCCGCATTGCTGCCTTCCCAGAGAGGAGCGTCAGATACTTTACCGTCGGGACTCTCATAGAGTAACGGCATCATCTGTTCTTTGCTGCAACTTCCGGAGATCCGGACAACGGAAGTGCGGTTCTGGGCTTTGAAATGCCAGATAAAACGTTTATTGGTCTCCTTGACCTTCCATTTGCAACGGGACAGCGTAAGAGGCTTGCCGAAATGATACTCGAAATCTTCCCCGGTGTAAGTCAGCTGCATCAGAATCCTGCGGCGCATAGGGAAGAACAAGAACTTCGGACAGCAGCCATCGATGGCGAGAGCAGAATGCTTCAGCTCACGACCGTTTTTCTCACTGATCAGGTGGCCGGAAGCGAATTGCAGCCAGGGCTGATTGTAACTGCGGCCCCAATGTTTGTCCGCATATCCGTAAGAGGTCTCTGGTGTGACCTCATAGGTGATACCGTTCAGAATAACGGTTCCGCGGAAAAAGGTACGGATGCCTTCTCCGTGCCAGAAGCTTTCCAAGGCATGAAGTGCTGTGAAAAATGCATTGGCAATATAACCGGTATGGCAGGCGACCGCCTTGTGTACTTCCAGATCCCAGACGAAACTGCCGGCATCTGTCATCAGGGAACGATGTTTTGCGACTTCCCCGGAGATGTCTATGGAACCGCTGATCCGGTTCTCACTATAGACACAGTCCTCAAACTGCATATAAAAAGGATCCTGGGCTACCTGCAGGGAGGTCAAGGGATAATAGGCCTGAAGCTGCAGACCTTCATCACCCTGTTCAGGAAATACCCCGGCTTTGATGCAGAGATAGGACGGTTTCATGCCATGACGTTTATAATAAGGGTGCTGCCCCAAAATAGGCTGTGAAGTTCCCAAGGCGGGGTTTAAAATGCTGTATTCCACAAAAAAAGTGCGGGTCTCCTGTGTCGTGGAACAAACGCCCTGGAAAGAATGCCACCAGCGCATGTAACCACGTTTTGCATCAGAACCCCGCAACATATATGCATTTCTCTTCAGATCAGATAAGTTCATTGATAAAAGACTCCCCCGCTTTTGTACCCCTCAAGACAACATTTCGTAGATAATAGGTATATTATAATACTATATGTTGTAAATGACAAGGCTGTCGGTGAAATCTTAAGAAAATTTTAGATGTTTTCTTTGATTCGGATATCCACGGCTGTGTAGTTATATTCTTTTTGCGGTTTTTCTCCGGTTGTCAGATAGGCAAACAGCAGAGCAAGGGGCAGACTTCCCTGAATCCGTGGTTGTTGGCAGATAGTCGCAGCAATGGAACCGCTCTCTAATAATTGCCTGGTCGTAGGAATCAGGTCATAACAAATTATGCGAATGTCTCCCTTCCTTCCGAGAGCTTCGATACTTCGGCAGCCGCCGTAGGCTCCGCTTGCTGTAAAAAACAAAGCATTGATTTCCGGATGCTTTAACAGCAGAGAGGTTGTCTTCTCGTAGCTCTCCACTTCATCGTCATGGGCTTCGACCGTATCGATAATGTGAATACGGTCAGAATAAGGCTCCAGGGATTTGAGAAAACCTGCAATTCTTTCCGTGTGACAGAGAATATTGGAAGAACCGGTAATGATGCCGACATTTACGATCCCGGAAGTCATCAATTGCAGAAGCCCTGCGGCGGTTGCTCCACTTTTGGTGTAATTGCTGCCTACATAGGCAAGCCGTTTTGAATTTTCAATATCAGTATTCAGAGTGACGACAGGAATACCCTGCTCATACAATTCATTGATGCGGGAACGAATCCGGTCGTCGTTATATGGCGTCATGGCAATACCGCTTACTTCCTCGGCCAACAAGTCGTCCATAGACCGAAGCTGAGCATCTACGCCGTACAGAATCTGTTTTGTGATGACTGTACAATTATAGCCGGCCAGTTCCGAAGCTTTTTCCTCAATTCCGGACAGGACATCCTGGAAAAAAGTGATTCCGGTAGAAAACAGAATGACACCAAGTTTCAGCTTTTTTTTCTGTGCGGCCAGTACCAGACCGGCACGGTTCGGTTTATAGTCCAGATCTCTGGCAATTTTTTTGATTTTTTCAGCAGTTTCCGGATTCACGGCACCACGGTCGTTCAGTACACGATCCACCGTGCCGCGGGACACGCCGGCCAGTGCTGCGATTTCTTTGATTGTAGCCATAAAATCTCTATGCCTTTCAGTAACTTGCAAACTTTCAGGTGCTTTAGCACCTTTGCTTTAGCACCTTTGCTTTAGCAATTAAACATCAAAACCCACGCGGTTACAAAGCGGCACCCTGCTTTGCAATCTGTTATTAAAGTACCACAATTTTACGGTGAAGTCAATGAAACCGTTGGATTTGTCCGAGCACGGTAATGATAGGATGAACATTTGGAAGACACAAAAATACAAGAAAAGCAAAATCTTCACTTTTTAGTGAAAAAATGCTGAAAAGATAAAAACTTCCACTTGAAAAACTTTCTCACATTCGTTATGATAGAGCTATAACGTGCACGGGCACGCAAAGACATAATGATTATGGGTTACGAAGAGCAAAAAACTGATTAAAAATGGGAGGAAGATTCATGTTATACATAGGAATCGATCTTGGTACTTCAGCAGTGAAACTGTTGTTAATGGACAGCGAGGGTAATATCCGGAATATTGTATCCCGGGAGTATCCGCTGTACTTCCCGCATCCCGGCTGGTCGGAGCAGAAGCCGGAGGACTGGTATGAACAGACGATGGAAGGAATCAGGGAACTTTTAAAGGATGCGGACAAGAGCCAGGTGGCGGGCATCAGTTTTGGCGGACAGATGCATGGTCTGGTTATCCTGGATGAGAAGGATCAGGTAATTCGCCCGGCAATTCTCTGGAACGACGGCAGAACTACCGAGGAATGTGATTATCTGAACAATGTGATCGGTAAGGAAAAACTTTCTGCATATACGGCGAACATTTCCTTTACCGGATTTACGGCACCGAAGATCCTCTGGGTGAAAAAGAACGAGCCGGAAAATTTTGCCAGAATCAAAAAAATCATGCTGCCGAAGGATTATATTGCCTATAAACTGACCGGTGTACATTGCACCGATGTATCCGATGCTTCCGGTATGCTGTTGTTTGATGTGAAGAACCGTTGCTGGTCGAAGGAAATGTGTGAGATCTGCGGCGTTACGGAAGATCAGCTGGCTACCTGCTATGAAAGTTATGAAAAGGTAGGCTGTGTATTGCCGGAAGTAGCGGATGAACTGGGAATCCCTCATAATGTAGTGGTGGCAGCGGGAGCCGGAGATAATGCGGCAGCTGCAGTGGGAACCGGAACCGTCGGAGACAATATGTGTAATATTTCTTTGGGTACCAGCGGAACGATTTTCATTTCCTCCAATCATTTTGGCGTGGATCAGCACAATGCCCTGCATTCTTTTGCACATGCAGACGGACATTATCATCTCATGGGCTGTATGCTGAGTGCTGCTTCCTGTAATAAGTGGTGGATGGATGAGATCATCGGGACGAAGGATTATGCATCGGAGCAGGCGCAGATTGAGAAGCTGGGTGAGAACCACGTTTATTTCCTGCCGTATCTCATGGGAGAGCGTTCTCCTCACAATGATCCCAATGCCAGAGGTACTTTTATCGGCATGACCATGGATACTACCCGTGCCGATATGACACAGGCAGTACTGGAGGGCGTTGCGTTTGCACTGAGAGATTCCCTGGAAGTGGCAAAATCTCTGGGAATTCGTCTCGAGCGTACCAAGATCTGCGGTGGCGGAGCCAAGAGTCCTCTGTGGAAGAAGATGATCGCCAATATCCTGAACCTGAAAGTGGATGTGATCGAGAGTGAAGAAGGTCCGGCTATGGGCGGTGCCATGCTGGCAGCGGTAGCCTGTGGGGAATATGCGAGCGTGGAAGAGATTGCAGAGAAGTTCGTCAAGGTCACAGGAACCGTAGTACCGGATCCGGAACTGGTGGCAAAGTATGAAGAACGTTATCAGAAGTTCCGCCAGATCTACCCGGCATGCAAGCCTTTGTTTGAAATTATTAAATAATGCCGTAGAAAAATCAAACAACAACATAATAAAACGAACCCCATAATTGGGGGATTGCGCTATAATAGAGAAAGGTTGGTAGAGAAAGATGCGTATTTTATCTGTAAAAGATCCTGCATTCCGCAAATATGGCAGAGTGATCAGCAACGTGGATTTCACGGAACTGGTGGAAGAGATGAAGAAGACTCCGATTCCTGACGGCGTGGTATATGAGCCGGGGATCAATGCGCTGGAAGCACTGCCGGTGAAAAAGGAGCTGGAGACGATTACTTACGGTGAGATGCCCGTACAGATCGGTTACTGCAACGGTCATAATTCTAAGCTGAATGCTGCGGAATACCACAGAAGTTCAGAAATCAATGTGGCAGCAACGGATGCGATTCTTATCCTGGGACAGTTAGCTGATGTGGCAGAGGATTTTACATACGATACTTCTAAGATGGAGGCATTTCTGGTACCTGCCGGAACCGGTGTGGAAGTATTTGCAACATCACTGCATTATGCGCCCTGCGGAGTGGACGGACAGGGATTCCAGGTAGCTATCGTGCTGCCGCAGGGAACAAATTATCCCTTGGAAGGAACACATCAGAAAGTAGAGCAGGGCAAGGCTCCCAGCGAAGATGCACTGCTTGCAGCTACGAACAAATGGCTGATCGGTCACGCAGAGGGCGGTCTACCCGAGGGAAGTTTTATCGGTCTGACCGGTGAAAACCTGGATGTGAGCAAATAACGTAATGGCAAAGCAGTCCGCCTTGTGTAAGCAGGAGAGGAATTTGCAGACGTAATAACGATTTGAACGCAGAGTTCCGATGCAGGAAAGTATGGGAAGCTGCGGTAAAATAAATGGTATAGAGAAAAGAAAACAAAAATAGGAGGATTACAAAATGAGTAATTTACCCGAAGTAAAAATTGGCGTTGTGGCAGTAAGCCGTGACTGTTTCCCCGAGAGTCTTTCCGTAAACCGCAGAAAAGCACTGATGAAGGCTTATACCGAAAAATACGGTACCGACAGTGTATATGAGTGCCCGGTATGTATCGTAGAGAGCGAGATCCATATGGTACAGGCGCTGGAAGATATCAAGAAGGCCGGATGTAATGCGCTTTGCGTATATCTGGGCAACTTCGGCCCCGAGATCTCAGAGACCTTACTGGCAAAGCATTTTGACGGTCCCGCAATGTTCATCGCGGCAGCAGAAGAGACCCAGAATGATCTGGTAGGCGGCAGAGGTGATGCTTACTGTGGTATGCTGAATGCAAGCTACAACTTAAAGCTTCGTAATGTAAAAGCTTATATTCCCGAGAATCCGGTAGGAACCGCTGCAGAGTGTGCAGATATGCTGCATGAGTTTATTCCTATTGCAAGAGCCATCGTAGGACTGAGCGATCTGAAGATCATCTCCTTTGGTCCCAGACCTTTGAATTTCCTGGCATGTAATGCACCGATCAAGCAGCTGTACAACCTGGGTGTAGAGATCGAAGAGAACTCCGAACTGGATCTGTTTGAAGCCTTCAAAAAGCATGAAGGAGATGAGAGAATCCCTGCGAAAGTAAAAGAGATGGAAGCAGAGCTGGGTGCCGGCAACAAGAAACCGGAAGTACTGCCGAAGCTGGCTCAGTATGAGCTGACCCTGCTTGACTGGATCGAGGCACACAGAGGATATCGTAAGTATGTGGCTATCGCCGGAAAATGCTGGCCTGCATTCCAGACCCAGTTTGGCTTTGTTCCCTGCTATGTGAACAGCCGTCTGACCGGTATGGGTATCCCTGTATCCTGCGAAGTAGATATCTACGGATGCTTAAGCGAGTTCATCGGAACCTGTGTCAGCGCAGATACCGTTACTCTGCTGGATATCAACAATACGGTTCCCGATGATATGTATGAAGAGTCCATCAAGGGCAAGTTCAACTATACACATAACGATACCTTCATGGGATTCCACTGCGGCAATACCAACTCCAAGAAGCTGACTGCCTGCAACATGAAGTACCAGATGATCATGGCAAGAACCCTTCCCGAAGAGGTTACCCAGGGTACTCTGGAGGGAGATATCGTTCCCGGAGATATCACCTTCTACCGTCTGCAGTCTACCGCAGACAATAAGCTGCGTGCTTACATCGCACAGGGTGAAGTACTTCCCGTAGCTACCAGATCCTTCGGTGGTATCGGTATTTTCGCAATCCCCGAGATGGGACGTTTCTATCGTCACGTACTGATCGAGAAGAACTTCCCTCATCACGGCGCTGTAGCATTCGGACACTTCGGCAAGGCACTGTATGAAGTATTCAAGTATATCGGTGTACCCGTAGAGGATCTGAACTTCAACCAGCCGAAGGGAATGCTGTATCCTACTGAGAATCCGTTTGCATAAGAACGTGATTAACTGGCAAGTTAGTTAACTAAGCCGTTCTCAAGTCGCCGTAGACGTGGCAGTATATAAGAAACGCTGACATCGCTTTCGCTCGGAAAAAGACGTAGCGGTACGTAAGCGAGGAAAGTACCCTCGCTAAGTACCGACGTCTTTTTACGGTCAGCTTATTCTTATATACAGCCGCGTCTACTGGTCTTTGGCAAGCTTTAGAAAAACAGAACTCCCGGGACGGACAGAAGGGCTCTCTTTCAGTTGTTTGTCGGAGAGTGTTGATATTTTCTTGAAAAGTGTTGAAAGACAGGGGGAAAGCGGACACGATGTCCGCGTCAGCCGATTCGCGCCATGGACGGCGCGTGTAGGCGGCCCCGTCCGGTTTAGAACCGCTAAATCACTTTTCTTAGAAAATTCACACTCGTAGACCTTACAACTGAAAGAGAGCCCTTCTGTTCGTCCCGGGAGTTCGTCCGGTTAGTTAACTAACTTGCCATTTA
>CAKRRU010000105.1 GCA_934394515.1 uncultured Acetatifactor sp. | reverse complement strand
CGTTTCTTATATGCAGCCGGGTCTACGGATGGCTAGCCAGTATGTTAGCCAATGATCATTGACTAACTTTTAATTTAATACTCTTCCGCAATATCAATCTCTTCCTGCTCAGCAGCAGTGGTATCCGCGGAATAAGGGGTTCTGTGCAGGTATGCCAGCCAGTAACCGCAGCCTACGATTCCGGCACCGCCCACGATATTGCCCAGGGTGATCGGGAGCAAAGCCTTTACAAGGAAATTGAACCAGGTCAGACTCTCCGCCGCAATACCGTATACCTGTGCCGTCAGCAGACCGCACACACCGAAATACATATCCGCAATACTGTGTTCAAAACCACACAGTACAAATAACATCACCGGCCAATAACTGGTCAGGAGCTTTCCGGATACTCTCTTCGCTGCAAAAGACATCCATACAGCAATGCAGACCAGAATATTACACAGAATGCCGCGTACAAACGCCTCGCCCACACTTAAATTTGTCCGGGACGCAGCAGCATTAACGATAGCCTGTGCCAGCTGTTCCCCGAAGAGATCCGGTGTCCGGCCGACAACTACCAGTACTGCCACGAAAGCTGCTCCGATAAAATTACCGGTATAAACAAACAGCCAGTTCTTCAGCATCTTCCATACTGTCACTTTTTTCTCCAATACTGCCAGTATGATCAGGTTATTGCCGGTGAAAAGCTCACTTCCCGCTACAAGTACCATAGCCATACCTGCCGGAAATACCGCCGCACCTACCAGCTTTGCCACCGAGGCAATACCGATGGTACTGGATGCTGTAGTGGAGGCGATCCCTGCAAAACCGATAAACATCCCGGCGAAGAATCCCAGTAAAATCGTTTTAAAAATCGAGAGATTTACCTTGTGAATTCCGACCTCTATATAGTTTCTTGCAATTTCTAAAGGTGAATGCATAACAAAATCCTCCTTACTTTTCGATCAGTTCCATCTTGCCATATTTTCAAAACTCTTGCAAGTAAATACGAAAAGAATATTTACCTCACTTGATTTTCGCACGTTAATTTGCTATAGTGTTTGAAGAACATAGCCGGTCCAAATCGGCTTGGTTTATTATTCACGCAAATTACAGAATCGAGGAAATATCCATGAGTACTCTCACGTTTGGTTTTATCGGTCTTGGACTGATCGGCGGTTCCATTGCCCGGGCGATCCGCCACAATCTCCCCCAGTCCCGGATCATTGCATACGATATCAATGCAGACACTCTGCGGGAAGCTTCACAATGCGGCGTAGCCAATGCAGTCACCACCCACATCGACACTTCCTTCTCCGACTGCGATTATCTCTTCCTCTGTGCACCGGTGCAGAAAAACGATGAAAACCTCTCTGCCGTAAAAAAGATTCTCTCTCCGAAGACTCTTCTCACCGATGTCGGCAGCGTCAAGAGCGAGATTCATAAAGAGATACGGAAAGCCGGGCTGGAAGGACAGTTTATCGGAGGGCATCCCATGGCCGGAAGTGACCGCATAGGTTTTATTAATTCCAAAGCCGTTCTTCTGGAGAATGCATATTACATTCTCACTCCCACGGATTCCGTTCCGGAAAATAAAGTCACGGATTACAAAAATCTGGTACAGCAGCTGGGTGCCATCCCTCTGATCCTGGACCCGGCACAGCATGATTATGTCACCGCCGCTGTCAGTCATCTCCCCCATATCATTGCCGCTTCTCTGGTCAATCTGGTACGGGACAAAGATTCTGAAGACGGAATGATGAAGATGATCGCAGCGGGCGGCTTCAAAGATATTACCAGAATTGCCTCCTCTTCCGCTGCGGTGTGGCAGCAGATCTGCCTGACAAATACAGAAAATATCTCAGCGCTTTTATCCTCTTACATTGCTTCTCTGCAGGGGATTCAAAAAGAATTGGATGCCAAAAGCAGTGCTGACCTGTATCAGCTGTTCGACAGTGCCAGGATTTACCGAGATTCCTTTATCAATACTGCCAGCGGTCCGCTGAAATCATCCTACGCCATTACCATTGACATTGCCGACGAACCCGGTGAGATTGCCGCCGTGGCCACGATCCTTGCCCTGAAAAATATCAGTATCAAAAATATCGGCATCGTCCACAACAGAGAATACGAAGGCGGCGTGTTACGCATTGAATTCTATCAGGAAGAAGCCATTGAGAAATCTACGAATATCCTTCGTGAAAAGGGCTACAGCCTGCATGACAAAAAATAAGCCCAAAAAAGAGATCATCGGAGTGATCTCTTTTTTGATGTTCTCTTTTGTCTGAACCGTAATACCACTTTCTCCGCACAGACACACAGAAACAATCCGAATGTGCCACCACAGGTATCTAACACCACATCCGCAAAACATCCGTACCGTCCTGGAATAAACAGCTGATGGAATTCATCTGCCCCGGCGGAAATAAATACCCAGATCACGATCAACAGGTACAGTTTCCTGTCTCTCTCCTTCCAAGGTCTCCACACCCCATACAGCAGTACTCCCATGCAGGCATATTCGGAAAAATGAGCGAATTTCCGGATCGGATGTTCAAAATAAGCGGCCATGCTGTCAATCACATTCTGCGTCCAGTGCTTTCCGGAGATAGCATTCAGAAACTCTGCACATTTTTCAGAGATCATGGAACTCAGCGAGCCGGATTCCTCACCGTCCTGTCCGGAGAAAGCAAAAATAAGCAGGTATAACAACATAAGTAAAATAGCAGCCACGATACTGACTGCTATTTTACGCTTATTCCTTTTCATCGTCGTTGATGGTCTGATATACCCGGATCCTTGCGGCATCGCTTTCCGACATGCCGATAAATACAGCTCCGTAGGCATAGGAATCTCCCTTCATCTCGATCCGGACGATCTGCAGGAATGCATGCAGCACCTCATGGGTCCAGATCTTCAGATTGGATTCATACACCGCACCGATACTCAATACTTCCTTACACAAAAAACCAACACCGTTAGGAGAAACATCTACGATGTCAATACTGACTTCCTGCATATCTCCCTGATCCAGACGTTTTACCATCAGGGTGGAACTCATCTCTGTACGCTTGCTTCGTCTTCTTTCTTCCATTACTTTTCTCCTTTTACATCCGCAATAAACATCGCATCACCAAAACTAAAGAAACGATATTTTTCACGAATAGCTTCTTCGTAGGCATTCAATATATGTTCTCTTCCCGCCAGTGCCGATACCAGCATCACCAGCGTAGACTCCGGCAGATGGAAATTCGTAATCAATGCATCCAGTACCTTGAAACGATATCCGGGATAGATAAATATCTCTGTATTGTCACAGCCGGGCTGTACCATGCCCTGCTCGTCCGCAGCACTCTCCACAGTACGGCAGCTTGTGGTACCCACACAGATCACACGACCGCCATTCTTCTTCGTCTCATTGATCGTGTTGGCTGCTTCTTCCGTCACCTGATAATACTCGGAATGCATATGATGCTCCAGCACATTTTCTTCCTTTACCGGACGAAAAGTTCCAAGTCCCACATGCAGTGTTACATAAGCGATTTTGATCCCCTTGTCTGCAATCTGCTGCAACAGTTCCCTGGTAAAATGCAGACCGGCCGTAGGCGCTGCCGCAGAGCCCTCGTATTTGGCGTAAACAGTCTGATAACGATTCTTATCCTTCAGTTTATGTGTAATATAAGGAGGCAATGGCATTTCACCAAGCTTGTCCAGAACCTCTTCAAAAATCCCTTCATATTCAAAGCGGATCAACCGGTTCCCCTCTTCCACAGTTTCTAAGACTTCTGCCTTCAGCAGTCCGTCTCCGAAGGTCAGCCGCTGACCGGGCTTACATTTCTTGCCGGGCTTTACCAGCGTCTCCCAGACATCCGCTTCCTTCCGTTTTAATAAAAGCACTTCCACATGTCCGCCGGTGCCTTCCCGCTCTCCCAACAGTCTCGCCGGGATGACTTTGGTGTTGTTCAGCACCAGGCAGTCTCCGGGATGAAGGTAATCGATGATATCACGGAAAATGTGATGTGAGATCTCACCGGTATTTTTATCCAGTACCAACAATCTGGAAGACGAACGATCCTCCAGGGGATCCTGGGCAATCAGCTCCTGCGGCAGATCAAAATTAAAATCTGATTTCTTCAGTTCAGTTGTCTCTGCCATTACAGGCTCGCTCCTTCCACAAATGCTTTATAGCCGCGATATGCCTCGTATACATCGGCCTTGCTGGTAGCTTCCCAGGGGGCATGCATATTCAGTACTGCCACACCGCTGTCAATGACATTCATGCCATACAGTGCCAGGATATAAGCGATAGTTCCGCCGCCGCCCAGATCTACCTTGCCAAGCTCTGCGGTCTGGAAGTTTACTTCTGCCTTGTCGAAAATATGACGCAGATGAGCCAGATACTCTGCATTGGCATCATTGGAACCGGATTTACCTCTGGATCCGGTGAACTTATTGATCACCATACCGCCACCCAGATATGCCACGTTCTTCTTATCGAAGCTGGCAGCATAGGTAGGATCAAAAGCACTGCTGACATCAGAGGAAAGCATACAGCTGTGTGCCAGACATCTTCTCACATTCAGTTCACTGTATTCTCCTGCCAGATTCATGACCTCTGCCACAGCATTTTCAAAGAAATGGGACTGCATGCCGGTAGCTCCTACGGAACCGATTTCTTCCTTATCCACCAGAATACAGCACATCGTACGCTCGGTCACATCGCTGTCCAACATAGCCTGCATGGAAGTATAAGCACAAACTCTGTCATCCTGTCCGTAGGCAAGTATCATGCTACGGTCAAAACCTGCTTCTCTTGCCTTACCTGCAGGAACGATTTCTAACTCTGCAGAGATAAAATCTTCTTCATGGATCTCATAGGTCTCTTTGAGGATATCCAGAACGCCCGCCTTCACAGCTTCTTTTCCGGCACTCTTTTCATCCTTATCATTTTTGTTCTTTTTATTGATCAGCAGCGGTTTATTCCCTACGATAATATCCAAAGCCTCGCCTTCGATCACTTTGGCGGCCTTCTTTTCCAACTGCTCCTGTGCCAGGTGGATCAGCAGATCGGATACGAAAAATACAGGATCATCCTCATTCTCACCGATATTCACTTCTACACAGGTTCCGTCCTTTTTCACAATTACACCGTGAATTGCCAGAGGGATCGTAACCCACTGGTATTTCTTCACGCCCCCGTAATAATGGGTATCCAGATAAGCGAAACCACCGTCCTCATACAGGGGATTCTGTTTCACATCAAGTCTCGGACTGTCAATATGTGCTCCCAGGATATTCATTCCATCGATCATAGGCTTCTGTCCGATCTGGAACATAGCGATGGATTTGTTCATCCATACACTGTAAACCTTATCTCCTGTTTTAAGGGCAGCACCCTCTTTGATCAGGCTCTCCAGTTCGCGATATCCGGCCTTTTCAATGGTATTTACTATGTTATCGATACACTCACGCTCAGTCTTTCCGTTATCCAAAAACTCCCGATACTGTGCGTTTATTTTTTCCAATTCCTTTAATTGTCTGGAAGAATAAGTCTCCCATGTGTTTTTCTTTTCCATATTTATCCTCATTTCTGCAATTGCTGTCTGCAAATGCACTTTTTATGATTACTACAACAGGAGAGGCACAAAATCCTCTCCTTATCAGTTTACTACATTTATGTTTACAGTTCAATTCCCATCTGTCGGATTTTGGTTTTGATTTTGACCGGGGATCCGATCCGCAGTCTGATCGGTGATTTCTGTTTTGCCGCCAATCTCTGTATAATGTCTTTGTTTTCTTCGGATCCGTCTGATCTGTCGGATTCTCTTGCGATTTTCTCTCACGAGTTCGCTTTGTGTGCTGGCACGATTCACCAGCGCTCTGTTCACAGGACGGAAATACCGGTTCAGATATGCGCCGATCAAAATGATGTACATACAGAAATACATCCACAGCATAATGATCACGATAATGGTAAGGCTGCCGTAGATACTATACCCTTTTCCGTAAGATACATACATGGAAAATCCCCAGGAGAACACACTCCATACAACCGCCGCAAAACAGGCGCCCGGAATCTGCTCTGTGAATTTTAATTTTGTATCCGGTATGTAGGCATAAATCAGTCCGAACAACAGAATCAGCACTGCCCATACAAACAGGAAACGAAAATGCATCAAGAAGCTTACAAACATCTGCAGCTGTGGGATTCTGTGCAATGCAATATCTACCAGCTGGTTGCCGAACACCATCAAAAACAACGACAAAATCAGTACGACCAACATAATCAGCGTATAAAAGCTGGCAATAAGACGAATCACGAAATAATTACGTTTCTCTTCCACACCGTTGACAGCATTTAATCCGCGCATCAATGCCATAACACCTTTTGCTGCCGACCAGATCATGGCGATCAATGCCACCGACAGAATCCCCACCGAATTCTGATACACATCCACGACCAGACTCTCCACCATGGCATCTGCGATATCCGGCGTCATATCCGTAAACGCCGTTACCAGATTCTGTTCCGTAATGGGCGTATACGGGATGACCGAGCAGACCACCATAAGCATCGGAATCACCGACAAAAACAGAAAGAAAGCGGTGCTTGCCGCATAGGCACTAATATTCTGTTTTTTCATCTGTGCCGAAAAATCCAGCCAGATGCGAATCAGTTTCCGGAGCATATTTCACATCCCTCATAAAAAAAATCAAGAATCTGTTCAGCGTTTAGTCCCTGTAATGCCATATTTTTGGCACCGTTCTGGCTCATTCCGACACCATGCCCGAATCCGCCGCCGATAATGTTATATCCTACCACATTTTTCTTATCATGGCTAGGTTCCATCACAAAAAAGCCGCTGGGAAGAAGGTTTGGCATGGAAACCTCACTGCCATCCTGCCTGACCGCTTTCGTCTTACCGTCACAAAGTACGGCTCGGATATTATATTCGGAGATCACCTTGAAGGTAGCCTTGTCTGTGACGATCACAACTTCATCTGCCACGCCACCTGCGCCGCGTTTTACCACAGAAATATCCTTTACCTTAGAAAATGCTTTCACTTCTTGACTGATATAGTCATCATCCTTCAGGGTAAGGATCAATCGTTCATTCGCCTGATAGCGTTTCTGAAGTGTCTCACACATCCGCTCTACATCGATTTCTTTTACCTGATAAGACCAGCGATACCAGGCTTCACGGGACTCATAATCTCCTGCCTGTGTGCTGCTGATAAATTCTCTGAACGTATCTTCCTCACTCAGATTTTCTGTCTGTTCAAAATAGCTTGCATTCAGACGTTTGCTTTTCAGATAGGTGATTTTCTGCGCTTCTTCTGTTTTCCATACATTTGCCGTAGTACCCACACCGCAGGATGTCGAATAATAATAGGTATTTGCCGGTGTTCCTTCGCTTGTCTTAATCAGGCTGCCATACGTCTCCTTCACTGCTGTTGTCGTGCTGTCCGATTCCGTAATATTGTTATAGACCTGATAAGAAGTACTATCGTCTACATGGGCACCGTACTGTGGATACGCAGCATGTAACATATGACCGTAGGCATAGGTTCTGGCACAGATTGCCTGCGCCTTCAGGGCCTCCAACGGATAAGAAGCCGGCATTTCACCGGGAACCACACTGTACAAATACTCCTCCAGCGGCAGTTCATTCACCACAGCAATTCCGTCCTGCGTCCGCAAAAGTTCCAACTGTCCTCTGTAAGCCGGTATCCCCTGACTCCTGTTGACATTGCATAGCCGGATTCTTCCGGTAAGCTGCGTCGGAATCACCTTGATCCGTTCCCCTGTAAAATAACTGCTGTCCGCAGTAATACTTATCTCCTGTCTCTGTGTAATAAGTTCTTCCCGGATATTTTCTCCGGAGCCGTATTGTAACAGGAAATCGCAATCGGCAGAGAGTGTCACTGTTTGGTGCAACAGTTCCGCATAGTCCGATGTTTTTAAAAGCACGCGGATATTCTCCATTGCTTCTTCTCTGACCAATAAGATACCGCAGATTTCTCCGTCTTCTACCACAAAATCAGCGGCAGCATAACCGATCGGCAAGTCTGCAATCGTACACATAGAAAGCTCCCCATACAGGCAATATCCCTTATATTCGGAAGATACCGGAATCCTGCCCTGACCTTCGATTTCAATACTGATTTCATCTGCTGACAGTACTTTTCCCGTCACTTTATCCTGCTTCAAGATAATTTCCGTGACTGCTTCGTCAGTAAGTTCCATATCTGCCAGTTGTTCCCTGTACTGACTGACTGATGAAACCACATTTTCTGCCATCACTGCGGAATCTATGGGAAATACCTTTTTCTCTCCCTCTGCAAACACAGTAATCTCATTGTTCTGTACTTCCACGATCCATACATTTTTTAACATCCTCACCACAGGAACATGTATGGGAATCTCTTCTTCCTGTCCCGGGACATCATTCTCCTCATGAGAACAACTATGTAACAGATTGACAAAAAGTAAAAAAAGAAGGAATGCCAATCCCAGCACACAGAGGTATTTCTTCAGCTGGATTCTCTGTTCCTTCGACAATTTATAATAATTTTCCGGTAATCTGTTTTTCTTCAATAGGATTCCCACCGATCTAACCAATTTATTCAGACTTTAAAAGAGCAGCCCCAAAGGACTGCTCTCTCATTTGTATTGTTATCCCCAAAATGCCGCCTCTTGCCTTTTGACTCCTAGCAATGCTAGGTGGGTAACCGCAACCAACCTTTTGCCTTCCCTTCCAATCCTCCTTGCGGAG
>CAKRRU010000104.1 GCA_934394515.1 uncultured Acetatifactor sp. | reverse complement strand
TGTTGTTCGCCTTAGCTTTGGCAATAACGGTTGCCAGCTTAAAGTTGTTGGCAGGATCGGGACCGCCCTCTTTTACCGCTACAGCGATTTCACGACCGATAATTGTAAAAATCTTACCCTTTGCCGCATCGTTTTTCTCTTTTTTATGCTTAATATTAGCAAATTTAGAATGTCCTGACATTTTTGTTACTCCTTTGAACTTATGTATTCTTTCTCTTAGTCTGCGCAAGGATGCGCAATCACGCTATTTTTATCATAGCATTATTTTCTTTTTTCTTCAAGCACAGATTGTCCGTCTTCCGCGTCTGTATCGTTTTTTTCTTCCGGAAGCTTCGTGACCAGCACACTGCCGATCATTTTCTTTACCACTGACAGAATCTTGAAATTATATCCCTTATAGTCTACATCAAACTGCTCGTCCGGCTCGGGGATCCTGTCAAGCTTCGAGATCAGGAAACCGTTCAGGGTCTCAAATTCTTCCTCATCAAAAGTGATATCCAGAAGTTCTTCCACTTCCTCTAACGGTGTGGAACCCTCCATGACATATTCATCCTTGCCGCGATTCTTAATATGCTCCTGATCCTCATCATATTCATCCATGATGTTTCCGACGATCTCCTCCAGAATATCTTCCATGGCAATCAATCCGTCGGTCTGACCGTATTCGTCTACAACAATGACCATCTGCAGTTTCTGGGACTGCATCTCTTTGAACAGTTCATCAATATTTTTGGTCTGAGGCACAAAATAAGGCTCACGGAGCAGACCATCCAGCTTTGCTATAGGCAGATCCAGTTTGTCATCACTGATATGAAAACGCATGGCATCCTTCAGATGTAGAATACCGATAATATGATCAATATTCTCTTCGTATACAGGATACCGGCTGTTCTTACCTCCCAGCATGGATGAGATAGCATCCTTTAGCTTTGTCTCACCGTCGATAGCCACAATGCTTCCCCTGTGCGTCATGATATCCTGGGCTTCCTTGTCCCCGTACTCGAAAATATTCGATATCATCTCAGCTTCACTTGCCTGGATTACACCCTGCTCATGACCTTCCTGTACCATATTGATGATTTCTTCCTCTGTCACATCATTTTCATCTGTATTGTTGCGGACGCCGAAGAGGAACAGAATTCCCTTGGCAGTCAGATTCACGAGGCCGGTCAACGGTGACAGCAGTCTGGTAATATAAAAAATCGGATTAATGCAGGCATATGCCCATTTTTCCGGCCTTCTGGATGCCATTTTTCTAGGGATCAGCACTCCGAAAGTTAACAGAATATAAATCAGGGCAATAAAAGACAGCACCGTTGCGATTCCGGTGAGTACACCGGTGGGAACATCTTTCAGTGTCATACCGCCGACATTGATTACATGGAGTCCTTTATCGATTGTCTGTAACCAGATGTTCAGATAAAAAGCTCCCATTAAAATATTGATCAGTGTGATCACCAGCTGCACGGTATTGATATAGATTCCCGGCCGGCTGATCATCTCACTCAGCCGGATTGTGCGGCGATCCTTTTCTTCTTCCGCTTTATGTAAGATCTCTTTTTCATTCAGATTGTCGATTGCGGCATCAAATCCATAAAAGAACATATCTACCAGCAGCAACAGGAAAAAGAGAAATATGGCCACAGGCCCACTGACATCCATAGTTCATTTCATCCTTTCGTATTTTTTGTAACTATATCATCCGGATACGCTGTACGTCAAGCTATGTATCCAGTTCCAGACTTACCTTCAATGCCTTGTTCACTCTTCGCATAATATCTCCGTCCAGATGACACACCTTATCTTTTAATCTCTTCTTATCGATCGTACGCAGCTGTTCTAACAGTACGACAGAATCTTTATCCATATCATAAAGACGTGCATTCAGTTCTATATGCGTAGGCAGCTTCGCCTTATTCATCTTTGAGGTGATTGCGGCGCAGATTACAGTCGGGCTGTGTTTATTGCCCACATCGTTCTGGATGATGAGTACCGGACGGATACCACCCTGTTCCGAACCGATCACGGGTCTTAAATCTGCGTAATAGACATCTCCTCTTCTCATTTCTACTCCTTCATCAGCGATTTAACATAAGTATTGCCGATTCTTACGGAGTTATACGAACACTTCCGATCCGTCAGAAATTTTCAAAATAGTCTTTTACTTCTGTGATCTCACCATGATGTCTGTAGACTCTGGGGATACGTTTTCCCAGTGCACAGACAAATTCATAATTGAATCTGCCGGAAAGTTCTCCCAGTTCTTCCGCGGTGATCAGCTCTGTACCGTCTGCACCGAGCAGCGTCACCTTGTCGCCTTCACTTGCCCCCGGGATTTCCGAAATATCTACCATAAACTGATCCATACATACTCTTCCGAGGATCGGTGCCTTTTTCCCCCGGATCAGTACATATCCTTTTCCCGACAGGCTTCTGGGATATCCGTCTCCGTAGCCCACCGGGATCGTAGCCACTCTGGTGTCCTTCGTCGCAGTAAACAGTCCGCCGTAGCTGACGCTCTGTCCCGCATGGATCGTCTTGCAGTAAATAATATGACTGTAGAGAGACATAGCTGCCCGTAAGGGTACGATTTCCCTGCTCACCTCTTCGGAAGGATACAGCCCATAAGTCGTAATTCCCGCACGGACCATATCCATATTAGCCTGTGGCATTTCTAATATAGCTGCGCTGTTAGAGCAATGCTTTATCGGAATATCAACGCCCAGTTCTGTCTGTATTCTATGGATAAAATTCTGAAAAAGCTCCAGCTGGTGATTTGCAGATGTCTTGTCTGCCTCATCCGATTTGGCGAAATGGGTAAAAATCCCCTCCACTTCCAGTTCCTTGTGCTCCAGAAGGAATTTCACAAATTCCAGTCCTTCATCATCCGGGGTAATGCCGATTCTCCCCATGCCAGTATCTACCTTGATATGCACTTTTGCCTTTTTTCCAGCCTTTACCGCTGCGGCAGCCAGTTCTTTTACCGTATCTCTGCGATATACCGCAGGCCGGATCTCCTCACGGATCATTTCCTCATAACAATAAGGGAACGTATATCCCAGGATCAGAATCGGTTTCTTTACTCCGGCTTCTCTGAGAACATGCGCTTCTTCATACGTAGCCGCAGCATAGCCGAACATGAATTCCAGCTGTTCCAGCATCTGCGCAATGGGTACACCGCCATGACCGTAGCCATCGGTTTTGATTACTGCCAGTATCTTCGTCTTCGGATCAATATTTTCTTTCATATGGAGCACGTTTTCCCAAATGGCATCCAGATCTATCTCGGCCCACACCCTTTGATATGAATTTATCTTTTCCTGTAATTCTCTTGTCATTTTTTCACACTTTCTTTGTCATCGTAGTCTTTCATCAGGCAGTCCGCAATATCTCCGGCCATGACACCGTACTCCGTATGAATCTCTGCCGCCTGCTCGCCTGCCAGTCCATGGAGGTACACGCCATCCACTGCCGCGGAAAAAGCATCCGCTCCCTGCGCCAGAAGTCCCAGGATCACCCCCGTCAGGACATCTCCGCTGCCGGCCGTAGCCATACCGCTGTTACCGGTAGTATTCAGATAATATTCTCCCTGTTCCCTGCATACAACGGTTCTTGCATCCTTTGTAACCGCCACGCCCCGGAAACGGTCTGACAGTACTCTTGCACAGGCAGGAAGTTCCTGTTTGCATTCCGGGATCGATCGTTTCAACAGTCTGGCCAGCTCTCCCACATGAGGTGTCAGAATAATGGTTCTGCCCTCCGCTCCCTGGATATGCAGTTTTTCCACAAGTGCCTCTCCGCTTTCCTCTGCCAGAAGATTCAGGGCGTCCGCATCCAGTACCAGGGGCTTTCTGCTCTTTTCCACCACGGTTTTCAGGCATTGTACCGCCTGTTC
Organism: uncultured Acetatifactor sp.; assembly: GCA_934394515.1. Lineage (GTDB taxonomy): Bacteria > Bacillota > Clostridia > Lachnospirales > Lachnospiraceae > Acetatifactor. The sequence continues at coordinate 5,018 of CAKRRU010000104.1, read as the reverse complement.
CTCCCGGCCGATACCCGGACCGATGGCAATAACATCCGCCCACTCCAGACTTTCGGACAACTGTCTGCAGGATCCGTACAGTGCCTCCGGGATTCCCTGCTGGAGGATCTGCCTGTTCTCCTCTGCCGTGATGACTTTTACCATGCCGGCACCGGTGCGATAGGCAGCTCTCGCCGCAAGAATAGCCGCTCCGGCCATACCGTTGCTTCCGGCGATCAGCAGTGCCTTACCGAAGGTTCCCTTATTTCCGGAAGCGGCTCTGCCCGGCAGCTTTTTTTCTCCCTTTTCATATGTGTACATCTCAGGCTTCTGCCCCAGAAAACTTTCCGGGCCGATGCCGACATTGGCGATCCGGACCCGACCGGCATAATCAGCTCCCGGATACATCACCAGTCCCCGCTTGCAGAAACCGAAGGTGATCGTGGCATCCGCACAAAAGGCGCATCCCAACACCCTGCCGGTATCCGAACAGATCCCACTGGGCACATCCAAAGCCAGTTTAAACCCTTCCGCGGCGTTCATCTCTTCCACAGCCTCCGCATAAATTCCCTCCACCGGACGGCTCAGTCCCACACCGAAAAGTGCATCTACAATCACATTATATTCATCTGCCTGCGTATTACTGTCTGTCTTCACCGGAAAATGTTGCAGCGTCTGCCACTGTCCCTTCCACTGTTCCGTGGCCTTTTCGGGATTTCCCACGATTCTTACGGCAGCCGTATAACCATCCGCCGCAAGAAGTCTCGCCAGCGCAAGGCCATCTCCGCCATTATTTCCCGTACCAGCAAAAATGAGCACTTTTGTCCGTTCTTTTACGGCTTCAAAGCGCTCCTTCAGAAGATCCTCCGCAGCCAGAGCCGCTCTTTCCATCAGAACCGGCCCCGGAATACCGAGGTACTCTATGGTATTTTTATCGTATTGCTTCATTTCCTGTGCAGTTACCAGATATCTCATACTATTTTTGCTCCGGATTATATTTCATGTCAAACAAATCGACTACCTCTGCACCAAAGATATCATGCATATAATTGTAGATCTCCTGATTCTGCTGCTCCATCTGTTGTTTCTCGATCAGACGTTTTTTCAATTCGATGCGGATCGCACCCACCCACTCCGCAGTCTCTTTGATCTGTTTGTCATTATCCTTCATAATATCATAGCAACACTCCATAGTAAACATCATAAGCTGAAGATTTATCTTTTCGATTTCTCTGGGAATGTCTTTTAACTCATCTTCATACGCTTCCAGCTTCTCGTTGCATTCCTCGATCAAACGCTTATGATCCTCGATCTGCTTGTTCAGTTTACTGTTCTCGCCCTGCTGGTCTGCCTCATCTACCATAGGCACGATTTCTTTCATCAGCTTCTTTTTCAGATTTCGGATATCCTTTGACTCAGTGTTTAACTTTCCCTGTCTCTTCAGCAGCTGATTCAGCGTATCCTCTGTTTCTTTTAACGGAACAGAACCGGTTTTGTTCAACAGCCGGTACCATTTATTGTCCAGAGTGAGTACGGGCAGATGCTTTCCCGCCAATGCACTCTTGAAAGCCTCCTGTCTGGACTCCGCATCTTCTCCTGCGTTGCCGTTGCCCATAATATCACTCCTTTTGTGTTCTCTTACAATTGATATTATTTCATATCTGAACTGTAACGATTAATGTTATAAGACAGTTTCATTAAGCTGTCGGACAGGTGTACATTCTCTACCTGGATTCCCTCCGGAACATTCAGATCCACATGTGCAAAATTCCAGATAGCCCGGATTCCGTTGGCTACAAGTTTATCCGCCACCTCTACAGCACTGGTCTTGGGAATCGTCAGTACTGCAATATCAATAGCATTCTCGCGGATAAAGCTTTCCAGCTGCTCCATCGACATGACCTTCACCCCACGGACATCCTTCCCCACCAGTTCGGGATTGGCATCAAACATTCCTTTAAAGATAAATCCGCGACGTTCAAAATTCATATAATTGCCAAGCGCTCTTCCAAGATTGCCGGCTCCGATAATAACAAAATTATGCTGCTTATCCAGTCCCAATATTTTACCGATCTCACGATACAGATATTCTACATTATATCCATAGCCCTGCTGACCGAAACCGCCAAAATTATTAAAATCCTGTCGTATTTGGGATGCAGTCACCTTCATAAGCCCGGAAAGCTCCTGTGAAGAGATACGCTCCACACCTTCGTCCTTAAGTTCTCCCAAATAGCGAAAATATCTGGGCAGTCTGCCGATCACAGCTTGTGAAATTTCTTTTGCTTCCAAAGCTTCCACCTCCGATTTTCCTTAAGTATACACCATATGTTAAAAACTTGTCAATGGATTGACAGCTTTTCTTCTTTTCGATACAATCAAGTTTAAAAAGCATCGCATCAAAGCGGCTTTTTGCGATAAGACCATGCTCAGTTATCATATTTAATGTACATATATAAAGGACACTTATTACTATGATATTATCTTGCCAGAATATTTCAAAAGCATTTGTAGAAAACCAGGTATTAAAAAACGTCTCTTTTCATATAGAAGATCACGAGAAAGCAGCCATCGTCGGCATCAACGGTGCCGGCAAAACCACTCTGCTCCGGATCATTGTAGGGGAAATGACTCCCGATGACGGTCAGGTGGTACTGGCAAAGGACCGCTCTCTCGGATATCTTGCCCAGAACAGTACTGTAGACACTTCCCATACCATCTATGAAGAGCTGCTGTCTGTGAAGGCAGACCTGTTACGTCTGGAAGAAAAGATCCGTGAATGTGAAAATAATATGAAGCATACAGAGGGTGACGCGCTGGAAGACCTGATGAAGCAATATACTTCTCTCACCCATGCCTTTGAGACCGGCGGCGGATATCTTTACCGCAGTGAACTTGTCGGTGTATTAAAGGGACTCGGCTTTACCGAAGACGAATTTTCCAAACCGGTGGCTACCCTCTCCGGCGGTCAGAAGACCCGGGTGGCATTGGGCCGTCTTCTGCTGCAGAATCCCGATCTCATCATCCTGGACGAGCCGACGAACCATCTGGACATGAATTCCATTTCATGGTTGGAAACCTATCTGCTGAACTATAAGGGTGCCGTTCTCATCGTCTCCCATGACCGGTATTTTCTGGACAGGATTGCCGGAAAAGTTATCGAGATCGATCAGACCAAGGCAACGACCTTTATCGGGAATTATTCCGACTATGCCGTTAAAAAGGAACAGCTGCGCGTTGCCGCCTGGAATGCCTACATGAACCAACAGCGTGAAATCAAGCATCAGGAAGCAGTTATTGAAAAATTAAAATCTTTCAACCGTGAAAAATCCATTAAGCGGGCGGAAAGCAGGGAAAAGATGTTGGATAAAATCGAAGTCATCGAAAAGCCCTCTGAAGTCCGCACTGATATGAAACTGACACTGACGCCCCGTATCTTAAGCGGCAATGACGTGCTGACCGTAGAACATCTGTCCAAAAGTTATGACTCCCATAAGCTGTTCTGTGATGTTAACTTCGAGATCAAACGCGGCGAGCATGTAGCGATCATCGGCGATAACGGCAGCGGAAAAACGACTCTGCTGAAGATCTTAAACGGTCTCGTTCCGGCGGATCAGGGGACGTTTCGGTTAGGCTCTAATGTAGAAATCGGGTACTATGATCAGGAACATCATGTACTGCACAGCGAGAAGACGTTGTTTGAAGAAATCTCCGATGATTATCCTTACCTGAACAATACCCAGATCCGTAATGTACTGGCAGCATTTCTGTTCACTGGAGAAGATGTTTTTAAGCGCATCAGCGATTTAAGCGGCGGCGAACGCGGACGTGTCTCTCTCGCCAAGCTTGTCCTCTCCAATGCGAACTTTCTCATCCTGGATGAGCCTACCAACCATCTGGATATTATGTCCAAGGAGATCCTGGAGGATGCTTTGAACGGATATGAAGGTACTATCCTGTATGTCTCCCACGATCGTTACTTTATTAATCGTACTGCTCACCGCATTCTGGATCTGACCGGCGGACAGTTTGTAAATTATGTAGGCAATTACGACTACTATCTTGAAAAGCATGATGCCGTGATGGCGTCCATCGAAGCATCAGAACCGCAGGCCCCGGATGCCGGAAGCAATGCAGCAAAGTCTGCACAGTCCGAAGTAAAGCTGGACTGGAAAGCCCAGAAGGAAGAACAGGCAAGGCTCCGTAAAAAAGAAAATGACCTGAAGAAATGTGAAGAAAAAATCGCCGAACTGGAAAACCGCATCTCTGAAATTGATACAGAGATGTCCGATCCTGCTATCGGCACCCAGGTTTCCAGACTACAGGAATTATCCAAAGAACAGGCTGCATGCAGGCAGCAGTTGGAGAAATTGTATGAGCAATGGGAAACTTTGGCGGAATAACTTGAAGGTTAATTTGTTTGCAAACCTGTCGCCGTAGCCCCGATTGCATATAAGAAACGCTGACATCACTTGCGTTCGGAAACAGACGTAGCGGTACATAAGCGGTCAAAGTACGCCCGCTAAGTACCGACGTCTGTTTACGGTCAGCTTATTCTTATATGCAACCGGGGCTACTGGGTTACTGAAAACTTTAGAACCACAGAATTTCCAGAGTGAGCAGATAACTTTGGGAGTTTGGGTTTGTTCAGAGTGTTTTGGGTCTATACAGAAAAATTGCGTTAAATGATCCCTTTTTCTGGCAATATCTATAGAAATATCCCGAAAATGGGTCTATACAAAAAAACTTGTTCAGGAGATACTCAAAATAAGAAAAATGAGTATCTCAGAAGAAAATTTTTCTGTATAGACCCATTTTTCTTATTTTGAAGGCATTTGACAGCTTCAAAAGTATCTGGAGAGAAGATTTTCTGCTATAGACCCACGCATCAGAAAACGTCCATTTTTCAAATATATTTAATGTACGGCAGCGACTATTACTTGGAAGTTTTAGAACCACAGAACTCCCGGAACGGACAGAATGCCTTCTGGAAGCTGTTTGTCGGAGAGTGTTGATATTCCCTTAAGAAGTGGTCGGGA
>CAKRRU010000103.1 GCA_934394515.1 uncultured Acetatifactor sp. | reverse complement strand
CAGATGGATCCATCATGCTGGAGGGTACGGATGTCAAGACTGCTACCGCAGGCTCTATCAAGGATCAGACGATGGGCAATTCCACCTATGCGGTAGACCTGGTCATGACGGAGGAAGGTACCAAGAAGTTCGAAGAAGCGACCAGAAATGCTTACGAGAAGGGCGAGACCCTGGGTATCTATTATGATGGATCCTTTGTAAGTGTTCCTTCCGTAAAAGGTGTGTTTTCCGATGGTAATGCACAGATTTCTCCTATGAACTCCTATGAAGAAGCAGAGAGCCTGGCTTCCACCATCCGTATCGGTGGACTGAAGCTGGAGCTGGAAGAGCTGCATTCCAAGGTAGTTGGTGCACAGCTGGGTGTGGAAGCAATCTCCACCAGCTTGAAGGCAGCTGTGATTGGATTCGTTATCGTAGCTGTATTCATGATCGCAGTCTATTTCCTGCCCGGATTCGCTTCTGTCATTGCACTGGGTATTTATGTGGCATTGGTAGTACTTTTGCTGAACGGCTTTGACATAACCCTGACCCTGTCCGGTATCGCAGGTATCATCCTGTCTATCGGTATGGCAGTGGATGCCAACGTTATCGTATTTGCCCGTATCCGTGAGGAACTGGCAACCGGCAAGACTGTTACAAGGCACTGTCCGCTATCATCGACGGTAATGTGACTACCCTGATCGCAGCAGCAGTGCTGTGGCTGTTAGGACCCGGTACCGTAAAGGGATTTGCACAGACCCTGGCACTTGGTATCGTATTATCCATGTTCACTGCACTGGTAGTGACCAAGTATATTATGAAAGCTTTCTATGCACTGGGACTGAAAGATACTAAGTGGTATGGTATCGGCAAGGAGCACAAGCCGATCAACTTCCTCGGCAAGAAGGGTATTTTCTTTGGACTGTCTCTGGCAGTGATCCTGGTTGGATTCATTACCATGGGAGTATATAAAGTAAACAGTGGTGATGCACTGAACTACAGTCTGGAGTTCAAGGGCGGTACCGCAACTACTGTTACATTCAACGAAAGCTATACCCTGGATGAGATCAATAGCCAGATGGTTCCTCTGATCGAGAGCACCACCGGCAGTGCAGTACAGATCCAGACCGTGCAGGGTTCCAATGAAGTTATCTTCAAGACCAACTCTCTGGATGTGGATCAGAGACAGGCTCTGAATCAGGTATTTGTGGATAACTTCGGCGTAGATGAGTCTCTGATTACTTCCGAGACCATCAGCTCCACCATCAGTAACGAGATGAAATCTGATACGATCATTGCTGTTGCAGTAGCAATTATCTGCATGCTGATCTATATCCGTTTCCGTTTCAGCGATATCCGTTTCGGCGTCAGCAGTATTGCCTGCCTGCTTCACGATGTGCTGGTAGTCATTACTTTCTATGCACTGGCAAGAGTATCCGTCAGCAACACCTTTATCGCGTGTCTGCTGACCATCGTAGGTTACTCCATCAACGCCACCATCGTAGTATTCGACCGTGTACGTGAGAATATGGCGGTCATGACGAAGAAGGATGACCTGCAGGAGGTTGTAAACCGCAGTATTACGCAGACATTATCCAGAAGCTTATTTACCTCCCTTACCACCTTGGTAATGGTAGGTGCTCTGTACATCTGGGGTGTGACCAGTATCCGTGATTTTGCATTGCCTTTGATGGTAGGTATCATCTGCGGTGCTTATTCCTCCGTATGCGTGGCAGGTGCTCTGTGGTATGTACTGAGAAAGAAATTCGCGCCGAAGGCTGCGAAATAAAACTTATATTTATAACGACAGTGCGATGAAATTAATATTTCATCGCACTGTCGTTATATAGAGGTTTTTTGAAATTATAAAGAAATAAGCGCATATGGAAAAGCCAGAAAGAGAAAGAGAAAAAAATTATTTATGAGAGAGTGCGTAAGATTTTTCATAAATTCATATTCTCTTTTTCCGTAGCGGAACAGAAAAAGACATTTTACTACTTCATAGAATGCGATACATAGGAAATAAGCAATCCATTTAAAATGAAATAGCAGATTAACAGATGAAAAAGATAAAAAGAAAAAGACTTCAAGAAATAAGTCGTTTGGAGGAATTTTACAGCCGCATGCCTTACACCTACCATGATTAAAAATGTAGGAAAGAATAGGAATTTGATCTTTTAAAGCTATTTTGTTGTTACAATTTGGACAATAGCAGGAAACTGAGTTTACCGGAAGAGTACTTCCTTTAAGTAAACGTAAAATATCTGTGGTGGCATAAGCGGATAAAACATAAAATATAAAAAGAATAGAAAAACGAACTATAAGAAATTTCATCGTATATCTCCCAATACTATATTATTTATTTCAAAGTATCACATCTAAGAAAAAAAATAAATATATTAATGAGAATTTTGAAGCCTCAGGCATTATGTCTGAGGCTTTTGTGTGACGGGGATCTGACTTTTGGAATTATTAATAGCAATTACATATTCATTCAGAATCTGCATTGCAGATTCCCTTGAAAAAGTATCCAGTGAATTTAGTAATTCCAAAGCCGTATCTGTTTTAAAGTCATTATCTTTCCCGAGTATGAAGTAATCCGCGGACACATTTAAACTGGTACATAATTTAAAGAGTGTCTTGGAAGTAATACTTTTTTTGCCGCTTTCAACGGCGGCAAGAAAGCTTTCGGAAATATCACATTTTTCACTGAATTCTGCTCTTGTCATCTGTAAGGCTTCGCGTATCTCGCGAATTCGCAATCCCACAATCAAATTAAAATCTTTATTAGGTTCCAATACTATCACACGCCTTATCTGCCTGGATTTATAAGTTTTTTTGCCTGATTTCCGCTCTTTCACATATCTAGTTTAACAAATTATTCTTACAAAAAATATATTCTATAGAGCGTGCTAATATACTCTACAGAATTGACAAACGTAAAAAACGGGTTTATGATATAAAAAAGTTTTAATATAAAATATTCTAAATTTTTCTGGTGAGGAGAGGGCATATGATACTAAAGATAGCAATCGCAGATACTAATGAAGAGTATGTAAATCGTATACTTAGTGTATTGGAAGAATATGAAGATCTGAATCTCTCTGTGTTCACAGATAGAAATACCCTGGAACAGGCTTTAATGTCACAAAAATTTGATGTATTACTATTTGATGCCGGCGTGTATGACGGACACGCAGACGGCAGAAACAGGTTTCTGCCTATTCTCCTGTTGGATGAGACTCAGGATATTGCCACACAATTCCAGAAGACAAAAAAGATTCGAAAATATCAGCGCATCAGCAAAATATATCAACAGATACTTGAAGTATACGCAGAGGTATGCAGTGATACCGGAGTAGTAGCCGGGCAAAAGAAAACTTCTGTGATAGCAGTGTATTCCCCTGTCGGAGGTGTGGGGAAGACAACGACAGCACTTTGTGCTGCCACAAAATATGCAGCACAGGGGTTGCAATGCTTCTATCTGGGACTGGAGGATATTGGTTCGGAGGAATGTTATCTGCAAAGAACAGATGTGAGGGGGACTTCGGAAATCGCAGCCTGCCTTGGTGAAAATATGAATTTTACTATGAAAATTCAAAGTCTGCTTCAGACCGGACAGAATAATCTTTTTTATATGAATCATTTTGACAGTCCGAATGATGTATATGAACTTTCCCCGGAGGATCTGAAAGAATTTATTGAGGTATTTCAGAAGAGTGGATTGTTTGATGTAATCGTGGTGGACATGAGCTGCAGTATGGATGCCAAGGCACAGGCGGTGTTTGAACTGGCAGACCGGATCGTGCTCGTAGAAAAGACTGACAGAATCGCAACTGCAAAGATGAGCGGATTTATGAATCAGATGCATATTATCGGTGCTTATGGGAAGAAGATGGTACGTCTTTTAAATTTTTATATAGGCAGAGAGAGCATGATTTCCAGCGAGATCCCTGTAATCGGCAGAATAAATGCGGCACAGAATCCCGAACCGGCACAGTTTATCACGGCGGCAGCCGGGGATGCCTGCAGCAATTGCTTTTTACAGCTGCTATAGTGTTGTACTGCTTCTTTATAACGATAATGGTGAAAAGTTGAAGAGAATATACGGATGAGGGCGGATGAAATGAGAGACTTTTTTACAGAAGAGATAACACAGATCAGAGAGATGGTGAGCAGAGATCCCAGCTACTCTGAACTGTCGGATGAGCAGTTAAAAGAGCGGATCAATGCCATGCTGGAGTTAAGAATGAAACAGTGTGAGACGGTAGATCCTGAGACAGCGGCATATTATTCTTCAATCTCTTTTAAAGTCAGAAAGAGTCTTGCAGATACCGTATTTGAGTCTATTCGAGGATTGGGTATTCTGGGCAAGATCATCTCGGATAAATCCATCACTGAAGTTATGATCAACGGTTATGACTGTATCTTTGTTGAAAAAGCCGGAAAACTACAAAGGATTCCGGACAAGTTTGAAAGCCAGGAGAGGCTTCGTAATATTATTACAAAATTTGTTCAGGATATGGGGAGGAGTGTCAATGAAAGTAACCCCATCGTAGATACACGTCTGGCAGACGGATCCCGTGTCAATGTTGTATTGGATCCGATTGCCTTAAATGGTCCGATCGTTACCATTCGGCGATTCCCTGAGGAGGGTATGACGATTCAAAAATTGATCAATTATAAGTCTATTACACCGGAAGCGGCTGTTTTCTTAGAAAAACTGGTGCGGGCAAAATACAACATCTTCATCAGCGGAGGTACCGGTTCCGGTAAGACTACTTTCCTGAATGCACTGTCCAACTACATTCCCTCCGATGAGCGTGTGATTACGATTGAGGACTCGGCTGAATTGCAGATCAGAAATGTTCCCAATCTGGTACGGTTGGAGACACGTAACGCTAACTCCACCGGCGCGGGAGCTATCACGATTCGTGATCTGATCAAGTCGTCTCTGCGTATGAGACCGGAGCGGATTGTTGTCGGAGAGGTTCGTGGAGCAGAAGCATTGGATATGCTGCAAGCCATGAATACCGGTCATGACGGTTCTTTGTCTACCGGTCATGCAAACTCTGCAGAGGATATGCTGAGCCGTCTGGAAACTATGGTCCTGAGTGGCGAAGCAGGTCTGCCTCTGGAGGCTATCAGGCAGCAGATCGCTTCGGCGGTAGATATTATTATTCATTTGTCCCGTATGAGGGATAAATCCCGTAAGACTATGGAAATCACGGAGATTGTAGGACTGGAAAACGGGAGGATCATTATGAATCCGTTGTTCAAGTTCGAAGAGGATGAGAATACAACTGTCCGTAAAGTATCCGGTTCTTTAAAGAGAACGCACAACAAAATGGTACACCCTGATAAATTTATTGCCAGTGGTATTTACGATTATCTGGCAGATGCGGAGGATTAAGCATGAACGGTAAAATGCCAGTCTACTATAAATGCAATATGAGTAAGGTGGAACATATAGCGGTCTATATAGGGGCAAGCCTTTTGCTTTCCGTGGTGGCATATTTGTTTTATCATTGGATTCCGGTTTCTGTTGTGATTGGTTTTCTCGCCGGAATCTATCTGGAAAAAATGTATGCAGACAGTACGATCGAGAAAAGACAGAAGTCACTCCGACTGCAGTTTAAGGATTTCCTCGGGTCGATGAGTGTGGCGGTCCGGGCCGGCAATGTGGAAGTAGCAGCTGTTAAGTCAGCGTTGGAAGATCTTAAACTTTCTTATAGTTCCAAAGCAGATATTGTAAGAGAAGTTGAAAATATTATTCTGCAGTATGACAGAGGCGGCATTGAGATGAAGGTTCTCTTCCAGGATCTGGCAGATCGAAGCGATATTGAGGATATCCGTAGTTTCGCAACGATCTACAGCGTTATCGAAGGAAAGAGCGACAGGTTCGGAGATATTCTGACACAGACGGAAGAAGTTATCCGGGATAAGGTCGAGATCGAGCAGGAGATTGAAACAACAATCACTTCTGCAAAGTCAGAAACTATGGTTATGCTGATTATGCCGATTGTTATCGTGGTAGCAATGTCCAGTATGGGTGGCGGGCTGTTGGATTCCCTCTTTACGACCGACGTAGGGCATTTTTGCGCAACAGTGGCGTTGGTTATTTTTGGGGTATCTTATGTGCTGGCGGTCAAGAGCAGCAAGATTGAAGTATAGGAGGAAGTGAAATGTTTATTTGCATGATATTGGCAAGTGCCCTTTTTGTAATATTTGCGATTCTCTTCCTGACAGCAGGGGACAGTCTGGCTAAGGCGTTGATCGTCTGTAATGTTGAGATTCAGACAGAGACCATCAAAAAGACACAGATAGAAATGAATCTTCTTGCCGAACAGATGAAGAAAAGCGGACAACAGGATAAGAAAAAACTCAAACAGGGCAAGGCATTAAAGAAAAAGCAGGATGAAGCAAGAAAACAATTGGAAATCCTTAAAAAGGGAAAAATCAGTGTATTGGATATCATTCCACTGGCCGGCTATCGCATGATCCAGATTCTCGGCTGGGATGGAACCAGTGATGTTGTAAAGAAACTGAACCAGAAATGTATTCAGTTTAAAGAGAAAAAAGAAGCAATTAATTATACATATTATCTGCTTGCATCGCTCATGGGAAATCTGCTACTCGGTGCAGTTATGTTGTTCCTCGGAATGGGTTTTGGCTTTGCCATGCAGATGGGAACCAGAAGTATCATCATCGGGGTAGCCTGTTTTGCAGTGTTTGCATTAATAGGATATCTGCCATATGACAGTGTCAGTCAGGTAGTTACAAAGCGTCAGGAGGATATTTCCAGGCAGTTTCCACAGGTAATGTCCAAACTGACGTTGCTTACTGTGGCGGGCATGGAAGTCAGTCAGGCATGGAAACTGGCCAGCGTCAGCGGAACCGGTACCCTCTATGAGGAGATGAACCGTGTACTGTTGGACTTTGATAATAATGTATCCCCAGTGGAAGCATATTCCAGGTTTATCACAAAATGTAATAATTTGTACACGACAAAACTGGCAACGGCAATCATCCAGAATACTTCCAAGGGAAACTCGAAAATTGTGAGTCTGTTCCGTCAGCTGAATGATGAAAGCTGGCTGGAGCATAAACATGATGCCAGAAGAATGGGAGAGAAGATCCAGTCGAAACTACTGCTTCCTACGATGCTTATGTTTGCGGGAATTATAATTCTTATCATTGTACCTGTAATGAGTGGTTTTAATTTTTGAGAGGGAAGTGTTTTATGAGAAAAAAAGTAGTAGGAATAGTGATAGGTGCAATATTGGCTTTGGTGATAATCTTTGTGATCGTTAATTTTGAAACGTTACAAGAGTTTTTTTGACGGATTGGGTAAGTGAAGGCGTTGTCGGCCCCAGAGACGTGATTAAATGAGTAGGATAAAATATGGGAAAAGCAATAAAAAGAATCGTGAAATGGACGCTGATTTTATTACTTGTACTTGCTGCAGTCAACTACTATCCGAAAGCAAAAGAATATGTCAGAGATTTATGGAATATCGGAGTTGTTGAGACTACGGACAGTATAACTTTGAAATAGACAGTCCACGTAATGAAAAATGGTTATTGTACCGACGTTAAGTGGCTTCTGTAGGAAACGGCGGATGATAATAAATTATTTAATGATACAGGAGGAATGAAAAATGCTGAAGACGTTGGATCGTTTTTACATTGGTGCCAAGATCCGTATGGCAAACTTTGCGGATCAGTTCAAGAAGGATGAGACAGGAGTTTCTTCTATCGTAGCTACAGTTCTTCTGATCTTGATTGTAGTTCTGCTGGCAGCACTTTTCTGGGATAAGATTTCACAGTGGTTTAATGATACCTGGGAGAAGATTTTAGGACAGAGCGATACTATCGGATAATTTGGTAAAACACTTGGATGGAGGACATAGTATGGAGAAATTGATCAAAAATGAAAAGGGACTTGCGGTAGTCGAAGCCACTCTGCTGCTGCCTTTCTGTTTTATTATGATAATTGCTCTGTATTATGTCGCCATCTTTATGTGTCAGAAGGCCAACCTACAGGCAAATGTACAGAATTCCCTAATTTATTATAAAAATACAGACTCCGACAATTTTGTGACCGCATCTTCCGGTATGGCATACGGAAAAGCAGAGGGGACGATTACAGCGGTGGGAAGCAGTTATCAGGCGCCGGCAGGTGATTATTCGAATTCATTTCCATACCGTTTTTTAGGCTTTAAATTTAATAAAAATGATTTTAACAGTTTTTTCCGTTCCATGGTCGGATATATGTTTTTTGACAGTGGAGAAAATGTACAGCTAAGTGCGGAAAGCAAAAATTATATAGTATATAAGACAATTACAGCCACAGCAACCCAGACGGTGAAACCGGCCATCAGCCTGAAGATGGTGGGAGGCAGGGACACGATAACGATTTCTGCAACAGCGACGGCGGTAGTGACGAATGGCGATGATTTTATCCGAAATACGGATTTTGTAGTAGATATAGTAAGCAAGACAAAGCTTGGACAGAAGGCAAGTGAACTGGTAGATAAGGCAATAGATTTTTACGATAGTTTCAAAAAGAAGTTCAACATTAAATAAAGGGGAGAGAAGCATGGAGTTGTTTTTAAAAAGATCAAAGGGTTCCATAACGGTTCTGGTGACTCTGATTCTGGTTCCCACTATTTTTTTTACAGGTTTTCTTACGGATCTATCGAGATTAAAACTCTGCGGCAATCAGGCAGTCATGGCTGCGGATAACTATGGAGAAACTGTGCTGACCCAGTACGACAATCTCTTAAAGGAGCTGTATGGACTTTTTGCGGTAACACAAAATGAGGAAGGATTGAAAGCCCTGGATAATCTGCAGGCATATATGAAAACTTCTTTCGATCCTTCGGCAAGTGGCATTAGCTGGGAACACCTGGAGGCGGTACAGGGCTTTGCCGGACTTAATAAGG
>CAKRRU010000102.1 GCA_934394515.1 uncultured Acetatifactor sp. | reverse complement strand
AGTGTATTGAAGCAGGCTTCTCTTCCATCATGTTTGATGGTTCTCATTATCCTATCGCTGAGAACGTAGAGAAGACTACCGAACTGGTAAAGGCTGCTCATGGCAAGGGACTTTCCATCGAAGCTGAAGTAGGTTCTATCGGTGGTGAAGAAGACGGCGTAATCGGTATGGGCGAGTGCGCTGATCCTAAGGAGTGCAAATCCATTGCTGATCTGGGTGTTGATTTCCTGGCAGCAGGTATCGGTAATATCCATGGCAAATACCCCGCTAACTGGAAGGGCTTGAGCTTCGAGACTCTGGCAGCTGTACAGGAGCTGACCGGTGAACTTCCTCTGGTTCTGCACGGTGGTACCGGAATCCCCGCAGATCAGATCAAGAAGGCAATTGACCTCGGCGTATCCAAGATCAACGTTAACACCGAGTGCCAGCTGTCATTTGCCGATGCTACCCGTAAGTACATCGAAGCAGGCAAGGATCTGGAAGGCAAGGGCTTTGACCCTCGTAAGCTCCTGGCTCCCGGCGCTGAAGCTATCAAGGCTACCGTTAAGGAGAAGATGGAACTGTTCGGATCTGTTGGTAAGGCTGAATAATACTTAAAATAAAAAATGAGGTCTCTCACAGTACTGTGAGAGACCTTTTGCGTTGCGCCGTTTTCAAAAAAATATACAGTAAAACGATACCATATAAAATAAAACCCGCTAAGCCTGCACACTTAGCGGGAAATGTTAATTGCCATGATATTTTATAAAACCCCTAGAAAGGGAGGATGCCAAGGATCCTGATCCTTGGCATTTATTATGAAAAAGTTTTTTAAACAAGAAACTGTTGTTTGCTTAAGTTTTTGTTTTGTTTGTTTCTATGGTTATAGTATATGAAACAGAAATGTCCAAAACGTGTTGTGGAATTGAAAATTCCTTGAATGATTTGTAAACAAAATATGAACAGCTATTCAGAGGCAAACAAATATGTTCCACTGTACGTCGAATACTTGTATTCGTAAGAACAGTGGAACATATTTATTTGACGAAGTAACCACAGATGAGCAAACAACAAGTAAACTTGTTGTTCAGGAAAGCATCGTAGATGCGATTTTGCGAATGGGGTTCTGAATAGCTGCAATAGCTGCGGTCTTATGGTTCCAGCATCGACTTTACATAATCCTTTGGTGACAGCTTCGTATATTTCTTGAAGATCTGGCTGAAATACTGTGGATTATTGCCGAAACCGACCATTTCCGCCACTGCATAGGGGGATTCTGCCGAGTGTTCCAGTAAAAGTTTTTTCGCCTCCTGAATGCGGAGCTCTGTCACATAGGCGGAAAATTTGCTTCCGGTCTGTTTGACGAACATTTTGCTGACATAATCCGGATTCATGAAAAGATAATTCTCTGAGATCCATTTCAGCGAAAGATTACTGTCGCTCAGGTGCTCTCCGATGTATTTTATAACCTTTTCCACGCAATCGGCGTACTTGTGTTGTGGCTCCACGGAGAAAATCGAGGTCATGATCTGTTCTGTATGAGGAATCAGGTTCTCCATGGTTACACAGGTATTGACTGCCATGAGACTGTCGGTTGTCTGTAGTTTGCTTAAGGGATAATAAGACTTTTTGGAGGCTTCCATTATCAGACGGATCATCTGGGTCTTGGCCAGATCAACATCCTGTTCCCCGGATAATTCTGTGAAAAATTTTCTTTGCAAAAGTTTTTCCGGTGGCATTTCCGTGAGGAACAACTGTGTCAGCAGGGAATCCACCCGGGAAGCAGTCTTGCTTTTACAGGTCTCCACACAGGATATGATGACTTGTGTGATCTCTGTTTCATTGGAAGGTTTTAACAGATAGTGTTTCACACCATAGCGCATGGCAGTCCGTGCAAATTCAAATTCACCGTATCCTGAGAGGATGATAAATTCTGTGTTCAACTGGGCAGCACGGACCTTTTCAATCAGGTCCAGCCCGGATAAGCCGGGCATCTTGATATCGGTCATGACAATATCCGGATATTCATCCAGAATACAGTCAAATGCTTCAATACCGTCTTTGCAGACAGCAACCACATCAATTCCCAGAGAATTCCAGTCGATCAGGGAATGGATTGTTTCACGTATGATCTTTTCATCATCCACGATAATCATCTTTAACATAAGGTATCTCCATTTTTACTACAGCAAAATCGTTTTCGTTATAGAAGTGCAGCCCGTATTGCTGGCCAAACATCAGCTTGATACGTTCTTCAATATTTAACAGCGCAATGCCCAGACCCTGTTCCCGGATCTTATGTGTCCGGAGATTCTCCAATAAATCATCGGGGAATTCAGATCCGCTGTTTTTCACATAAATCTGCATCAGCCCTTGGAAATACACACAGGTGAGATTGATGATACACTCATCCGTGATCTGCTCCAACGCATAGTGTACGGCATTTTCCAACAACGGCTGAATGGAAAGTTTGGGAACCTGTGCATCCAGACAAGCCTCCGGAATACTTTCCGTAAAATTCAGCCGGTTGTCGAAACGAAGCTGCTGTATAGTCATATAATAATGTATAATATCAAGTTCCTGCTTCAACGTAAAGCGTTCTTTTTTGTTCAGTGTCATCCGTAGGAAATGACCCAGAGAGTCTGCAATCTGTGATATTTCCGGCTCTCCGATGGCCTTAGCCCGCCAGTTGATGGCATCCAGCGTGTTATACAGGAAATGCGGATTCATCTGGGATTCCAGGCTTTTTAACTGTGCATCTTTGGTCAGAAGCTGTTGGCGGTAATTCTCTACGACCAGTGTCTGGATCTGCTCTGCCATATGTGTAAATTGCCTGTGCAGGATACCAATCTCATCAGTACGATCCGTGTAATCGTAAGGAACCGGAGCCAGTACGGTGGAATCTTCGCCGAATTGCTGCATGCGGTAGAGCAGCAGATCAAAATGTCTGGTGATCTTGCGTACGATCACGTGGACTATCAGGATGGAGCACAGGAAACCGCTAAACAGGATCAATACATATAGAAATGCTGTCATCTGCTGGGATTTTGCCACTTCGTCATAAGAGATCAGATGCAGATAATTCCATTCGTTGATGTCCATGGTGCCGCGGATGGCAAAATATTTTCTGCCATTCAGGGTGACAACAGCATAGCTTTTGATTTTATCATTGATTTTCTGTACTTCCTCTGTATCCAATTCCGGAGAAGAGAACAGCAGCCGGTCTTTCTCATAGATGATCCAGTAGGAATCTTTATATTCATTGCTGATCTTGGACATTTCCGTTACCAGATCTCCCAGATTTACATTGATGATCAATGTTCCGAGATTATCCAGCCGTAAGTTCTTGATCTTTTTGATCTCCCGTACAAGAAATATACCGTGGTCATCTGCATGGGAAGTTACCCATACCGGGGAGCCTTCCCCGGCCTCTGCCAGAGCTATCAGTTCTTTAGTCAGATTCTCATCCGGCCGACAGGCAATATTTTCATTGGTATAAGTGATGAATCTGGGGCAGGAAATAGCCGCCATTTTCAGGTAGGGCTGGCGGTATTCGAGGTAGTGCTTCTGCAAAGCAGAATAAATATCAGAGTAATAATGTACGGCATAGTCTTCCTGGGGCTGGTAGATTTCATCCAGCGTAGACTGGACTGTAGAATCTGAACGGACGATATTGGTCATGGTCACCAGATCCTCCAGCCGGTTGGTAAATTCATAGGAGACTAATGATGAGGAAGACTGCATGGATTGATACAGCAGCTGATGATAACGTGATGTAATAATGGAAAAGGCAGCTACCAAGAAAAAGAACAGAAAGAGAAGGTTAATCCCTATGGTAGAGAGCAGCAACTTGGTCTCTAACTTCTGATTTGCTATTTTTCGAGATAGATTCTTATTAAAAAACAACATGATATACAAACCTCCATTATTTCTTTATTGATTATATACACAACATGTACATGTTTTCAACAAGGATATCGGTTTTTTAGTGCAAATAGACGGAAAAGTATATTCCAGAGAAAAACAAGAACCGTTATAATTAAGACATCAAAAAGAAGTAAATCCATAACGGATTTACCTTTCGATACCAAAAGGAGGGTTATATTCATGAAAAAGAGAGTTTTATCACTGTTAATGGCATCAGCGATGATCGTCGGACTGACAGCCTGCGGATCTTCCAATGAGCCTGCAGCTACTGCTTCCACCGATAGCGGAAGCGCAGCAGCTACCACAGACGGCGGAAGCGCAGCAGCCGGAGATACATCCATGACCTTTACCTGGTGGGGCAACCAGACCAGAAATGAACGTACACAGGCAGCCCTGGATCTGTATTCTGAGCAGAATCCCGGTGTAACCTTTGATACACAGCCTGCAGAGTGGAATGATTACTGGACCAAGCTGTCCACCCTGGCAGCAGGTAATTCCCTTCCCGAGTGCCTGCAGATGGACTATTCCTATCTGGCACAGTATGTAGCAGCAGATCTGCTGGTAGACCTGACACCTTATGTAGAAGATGGTACGCTGGATGTATCTAATGTATCTCAGGGTATTCTGGATGCGGGTTCCATTGACGGTAAGTTATATGCAATCTGTGCAGGTGTAAATGCACCTTCCCTGTTCTACAACAAGACCTTACTGGACAGCCTGGGAATCACTGTAAAAGATAACATGACCATAGAAGAGTTCGAAGCTGTAGCACGTGAAGTTTATGAGAAGTCCGGCGTTAAGACCGATCTTCCTTACAGCGCAGGTGACAACTATCTGCCTTATGCAATGCGTTCTCATGATGTGGTGAAGCTGTTCAATGAGGATTCCCTCAATGTAACAGATGCAGCAAGTCTGGTACCGGGCTTCCAGATTTATGAAGATGGTGTCAAGGACGGATGGATCATCGGCGCAGATGTTCACGCTGAACTGACTTCCAACTCTGTAGAGCAGAGTCCTCTGGTATACTTCTCTTCCGAAGCAACCCAGTCCTGGTGCGGATTCTTCTGGTCCAACCAGCTGTCCGCTATGGTAGCAGCCGCTCCCGAAGGCATGGAGATCGGTATCACCACATGGCCTTCCGAGAACCCTCAGAAGTCTAACTTCTTAAAGCCCAGCCAGTTCTTTGCAGTATCCAGAGATGCCGGCGAGAATGAGGTTGAAGCTGTTAAGGTTGTAAATTATCTGCTGAACTCTGAAGATGCTAACAAGATTCTTCTTGGTGAGAGAGGTGTGCCTGCTTCTTCCGTAGTAGCATCCGCCATCGCTCCTCTGCAGGATGAGACTGCACAGGTGGTTACCAAGTATGTAAATGACGTAGTAACTCCCAACTGCTCCGCTATCAGCCCTGCGATCCCTGATGGAGCAAATGAAGTATATGATTACTACAACCAGTTGGTTGATAAGATCCTCTATGGTCAGATGACCGCACAGGAGGCAGCAGAAGATCTGTTCAAGATGGGCAACCAGATCATGTCCAGATAAGCTGTCAGGGCTTACATAAGCAGTAGCACAGTATAAGTATTACAACATTTTTAGAAAGACCAAATGGGTACTGTGGAAGATCCCACAGTACCCATTCTGAAAAAAAGGCTGCTTCTATGAATGCTGCAGCAACGGAGGTAACGTTATGAAGACAACAAAGCATATGACTATCCGTCAGAAGCTGAATACGGAAAAGGCTGCAGGTATCGTATGTACTATGCCATTTATCGTTGGATTTCTGGCGTTTATGATTATTCCCATGTGTATATCGCTGTACTATTCCTTCTGCGATTACAACATTTTACAGCCCCCTACATTTACCGGCTGGGCGAACTTTAAGAGAATGTTTTCCGATGCAACGTTTTATCAGTCTCTGGTGGTAACGTTCAAATTTGCCATCATTTCGGTTCCGTTACGACTGATCTTCGCATTGATCGTTGCACTGCTTTTATTTAAGAGTACGAAAATGACAGGCGTTTACCGTGCACTCTACTATCTGCCTTCCATCATCGGCGGTTCCGTAGCAGTGGCAATCCTCTGGAAGAGACTTTTCGCGGTAGACGGACTTGTAAATAAAATTCTGATGATCTTCGGAATGAAAGAGCCGGTTGCATGGCTGGGAGATACCAGAACCGCAATCTGGACCCTGATCATTCTGGCAGTGTGGCAGTTCGGTTCTTCCATGCTGATCTTCCTGTCCGCATTGAAGCAGATTCCGGTAAGCCTCTATGAGGCAGCAAGAGTGGATGGCGCGAACGGCTGGCAGCAGTTTTGGAAGATTACACTGAAGCTTTTAACCCCCACGATCCATTTCAACCTGGTAATGCAGATGATCAACGGCTTCCTGGCATTCACACAGTGCCTGATCATCACACAGGGTAAACCCATGAACTCTACTCTATTTTACACGGTATACATGTACCAACAGTCCTTCCTCTTCGGAAGTACCGGTTACGGCGCAGCACTGGCATGGATCATGCTGGCATTGATCGCATTTATTACATGGATCCTGTTCGCAACCAAAAAACTGTGGGTATACGATGGCGGTTTATAGAATCGGAAAGGTACGCCGCAATGCGTAAGTGGGTGTTATTATGAAAAGAAAAAAGACAATCAGTAATATTATTTATCATGTTTTAGTATGTGCCTTCGGACTGGTAATGATTTATCCGTTAGTATGGATGGTAATGAGCTCCTTTAAGGATACGAATACGATCTTCACCACGGCCACCAGCCTGATCCCAGAGAAATTCACATTACAGAACTACGTAAACGGATGGAAGGGTTTCGCAAAAGTAGGATTCGGAACCTTCTTCAAGAACTCCCTGTTCATCTCCATTACGGCAACCATCGGAACGGTGCTTTCTTCTTCCGTCGTAGCTTACGGATTTGCAAGATGTAAGTTCCCCGGCAGAAAGCTTCTCTTCGCAGCAATGCTGGCATCCATGATGCTGCCGGCACAGGTTCTGATGATTCCCCAGTATCTGTGGTATCAGAAACTGAACTGGGTCGGAACCAACCTGCCTCTGATCATTCCTTACTGCTTTGCAATTCAGGGATTCTTCGTATACATGATGACCAACTTCATCGAAGGTATTCCCAGAGAGCTGGACGAAGCAGCGAAGATCGACGGCTGTTCCTATTATACCATTTTCACCAAGATTATCTTCCCGCTGATGGTTCCTACCATGATCACAGGATGTATCTTCTCCTTTATGTGGAGATGGGATGATTTCCTTGGAGCATTATTGTATGTCAACAAGACAGAGAAATATCCTGTCAGCCTGGCACTGAAAATGTTCTGTGACCCCAGTTCTTCTTCCGACTACGGTGCTATGTTCGCTATGGCAACCTTGTCTATCCTGCCTGCAGTATTGATCTTCTTCTGCCTGCAGAGATACCTGGTAGAAGGAATTTCCACTTCCGGCCTGAAGGGCTAAGAGAGGAGCAGAGAGATGATATACGATGTATTGGAATACGGTGCTAAAGGTGATGGCGTGACGAATGACGCTGCAGCCATCCAGAAGGCGATTGATGCCTGCAGCCAGGCCGGCGGCGGTAAGGTTCTGTTACAGGGAGGACATGTCTTCCGGAGCGGAACCATTGTTCTGAAATCAAATGTAGAATTTCATCTGGAGATGGGTGCTGTCCTGAAAGCCAGTGACCATCTGGAAGATTTCGATATGTTGAAAGTGGGAACTCCACAGATCAGTAAGGTAGAGACTCCGACCTATAATGCCTGTGATTACAATGGAAAACCGACGCTGAATTTTATATACAGTAATGACGCCGAGAATGTGGCCATCACCGGATTTGGCAAGATTGACGGCAACGAGAAGATCTTCTATGGAAAAGTGACCAAATGGCATATTGACGGATATTTTTATCCCAGAGTACCTTTGCTGTTCCTGGAAAATGTAAGACATCTGACCATCCAGCAGGTAACCTTGACCGGCAGTGCATTCTGGACCACTCATCTGGTGGGATGTAAGGAAGTGTTGATTGAGGGAATCCGTATTATCAATAATCTGCGTCTGGCTAACTGCGATGGCATTGATCCGGATCACTGCAGTAATGTGAGAATCTCCAACTGTCATATTGAATGCGCAGATGACTGTATTGTATTTAAGAATACGGCGGCTGCCATGGAGTACGGTCCCTGCGAAAATATTGTAGTGGATAACTGCACCATGATCTCCACTAGTGCCGCTATCAAGTTCGGTACGGAGAGTGAAGCACCTTTCCGCAATATTTCGATCACAAACTGCAGTATCCAGCGGACGAACCGTGCGATTTCCTTACAGCTTCGCGATAAAGGATGCATTGAAAACGTAACGTTTTCCAACCTCAATATCGACACCAGACTGTTCTCAAAAGTGCATTGGTGGGGAGAGGCAGAGCCGATCACCATTACCGCGGTGAAGAGAAATAACGAGACAAATGTCGGATATGTCCGCAACGTCCGTTTCCAGAATATTAACTGTGTCGGCGAGAACGGTATCCTGATCTACGGAGACGATTCCAAAAACATTAAGGATATCACTTTCACAGGAATCCATATCCGTCTGGAGAAAAAGACCGACTGGCCGAAGATCTATCATGATCTGCGTCCCAATGAGGGAAATGTGATTCTGGAAGACTCTCTGCGTGTGCTGTATGCACGAAATGCCGAAAATATCCATTTTAGTGATTTTACCTATGAAATCGCTGAGGATATGCAGGGTGAAGTGAAAGAGCCTGTGTCTGTTGAAGATTGTGTGAATGTGGAATACTAATGACGGCAACAGAACTTCCGGACACATATCATCGGATCATTGTTTTGGTTCAGAATAGATATGCAAATAATATAAAAAGACCTCTGCAAATCAGTAGTTGATGTGCGGAGGTCTTTTTTTATAACGATGCCGGATTGCCTCGTGCCTTGCACTCCTGCAATCTGGTCTCTTGGTATCGTTACATTTTCTCGGGTTCCGGATAGTCTACCCCGAAAGTATCTACGGTAACACTTTCCATTACCTGATTCTCCAGAGGACGATCGCTGTAATCGGTGCGGGTCTCAGCAATCTTATTTACCACATCCATACCCTCGATCACCTTACCGAAAG
>CAKRRU010000101.1 GCA_934394515.1 uncultured Acetatifactor sp. | reverse complement strand
ACGCACGGTATAAAAATAGAACGAAACAACCTCTTGTGTGAGCAAGCTCCCACCGAGGTATTCCGTTCTATTTTTGTATGACTCGTAACTTTCAAGTGAACTAACTCAGGATTCTCCTCCCCAGTTCAAGATACGTAAGTACCTCCTCATAGAACATTTCCGGCTGCAGGGCACCCTCCAGAACCTTCTCATTTAATAATCCTTTGATTGTCAGTTCCAGCATTTTGCGTAATTTTACGACATCCTCCGGGGATGTGTAGCTTTGCAGATCCGCTCTTGCGTAGATCTTCTCATAAGCTTCTTCCAGCTGTTTTCTTTTCTCCTCCGTAGCAAGCAATGCCTCACTGACATTCTCCGACTGCGCCCGGTTCAGGAATTGCTGCAAATAAGGATATCCACACATGGCACGCATTTTTCCGCACTCCACCTGCTGCATCAGGGTAAACAGGTCTGTTTCCTTTGCATCTACCGTTGTGGAAAGTTCCAGCAGCAGATATCGCACACTATAATCATATACAAACTCATACACGCCCAGCTTGCTTCCGAAATAGTGAAACAGCAGTCCCTTGCTGATGGCTGCCTCCCGTACAATATCGTCCGTACCGGCATGCTGATAGCCGTGCAGGGCAAATACTTTAAGTGCAGCATTGATCATCCTGTCCTGTTTTTCCTTTTTTAAATCAAAAAATTTCTCATTCATATTGCAACATATCCCTTTTCATTTTCCTCAATAAGGTTTATTATGGTATCAGCATGTATAAATATTACAGTAGTTACATACACTATCACATGGAAGGAGCAACCCAATGGCTAAAAAATTTGGCAGATTTCTGCTGTTCACCGCAGCAGTAGGTACCGCAGCCGCAGCTGCTTACTACTATATGCAACAGAAAGATTCACAGCTGAAGGAATCTTCCGACGCTGATGATGATTACGATGATTTTCACGAGGATTTAGACGAGAGTACCGAATTCTCCCGCAATTATGTTCCTCTGAACGCTTCCGCACAGGAACCCGTCTCCCCGAAAGCTCCCGAAGCATCTGCTTCCGAAGAGACATCCGCTGATGCTTCTGAAGCATCAGGCTTTACCCCTCTCTCCAGTCAGACAGCAGATCTGGGCGAAGAGGACACCGAAACGGCTGCTGACGTAGAAGAGTTCTTCGATGAAGAGGATCCTGAGGATGAAGAGCCTCCTATGCCTAAGGAAGATTAAGGAAGATTCTTTTTTCAGGTCACACTTTGGAAGGTCTCAGAGCCATGCTTTTTGCAGGTGTCTGAGACCTTCCTGCATTTCCGCTTCATCAATACTTCCAAAGCCCAACAGCACGGTAGCTTTCCGCATTGTGATTTCCACCATATTCTCCGACATTCCGTAGACTTTCACTTTCTCCGCCGCTGCTCTCTCCAACAGTTCCTGTTCCGTAACATCCCCTTTTGCCGTCAACAGAAGATGCAGCCCCGCATCCTCCCCGGAGATCACAAACTGCTTCTTAAACGGCTCCAGTCCGGCAAGCAGCAGGTCATGTTTAGCCCGGTAGCGCATCCGCATTTTATTCAGATGCCGCTCGAAATATCCGTCCCGGATAAATTCATCCAGTATCCGCTGATCGATTCTGGATACTGTGCAGGAATAAAAAAAGCAATCCCTGTGATACACTTCCAGAAGTGTATCCGGTAATACCATATAGCTGACACGGATGGCCGGTGCGATGGCCTTGGAAAACGTACCGATATAAATCACTTTGCCCTTCTCGTCAGAAGACTGCAGGGAAGGAATGGGCTTTCCGCGATACCGGAATTCACTGTCGTAATCGTCCTCGATCAGATAGCGGTCCGGCTCCTTTTCCGCCCAGCGGAGCAGCTCCGCTCTCCTGCCAATGGTCATGACCGCACCGGTGGGATACTGGTGGGAAGGCATCACATAGGCCACTCGGACAGGCAGTGCCGAAAGCCTGTCCGCCCGCATTCCCTTCTCATCCATATCTACCGTATGGATCCGGTAGGCAAAGGACTTAAAAATACGGTACGCCCTCTTATACGTGGGATTCTCCATGGCAATACCCACATGTCTGCCCAGTATTTTCTCCAACAACATCAACAGATAATCATTTCCGGCCCCCACAATGATCTGCTCCGGACGGCAGTTCACGCCACGGGAAGAATGCAGATACCGGCTGATGGTCAGCCGCAGATCATAATCTCCCTGAGGTTCTCCCTGGGCAAACAGGTCACTGTTGTTGTCGTTCAGAATATTTTTTGTGATCCGTTTCCACACGCCTGCGGGGAAACCGTTCATATCAATGCCGTAAGGAGAAAAATCAATGCATTCTTCTTCCGGGACAGCCTCTTCTCCGGAAGTATCTGTCTCTGACCCATTCTCTTCCCGGGGGTCCATGGCAAAAATTCCCTCAAGGCGACAGACATAATATCCCTTATAAGGGCGGGATTCGATATAGCCTTCGCTCAGCAGCTGATCATAGGCATAGTCCACAGTGCTTCTCGCCACCTGCAGGTATTCTGCCAGAGAACGCGTGGAGGGAAGCCTCTCTCCTGCCAGAAGCTTCCCTTCCCTGATTTCCTGTCGTATATGCTCATATATCTGCTGGTACAGACATTTATCGCTGTCTGTACGCAGCCGGATCGTCATATCATACATGTTATCTTCCTACTTTTTCTGGTTCTTTAACTTCTCCAGAATCTGGTCTTTCAACTCTCTTGCCTTGTCCTTGGTACGGGCATTGGCAGAAGGAGAAGTCAGGATCGTGGCTACCATACGGCTGGCCACATCATATTTCTGGAATCTGGCAGCCAGTACCGCAATGAGGAATTCCACCGTGATCTCGTCCATGCCACACATGGGGAAGCCTTCGGTCTGCAGTGCCTCCGTAAAACCGGTGTAAGCATTCTTCAGATATGCTTCCTCCATGGTCCTTACTTCACGGAGTTTCGCCATATCTGTATCCCCGGATTCTTCCAGATACTCCTGATACCCTCTCATGAGCCATCCGCTCTTTAAGCAGATATAAGCCTTTTCGCTGGCATGGGCACGCTTTACCACGGCATTGGCCAGGCACAGCTTATAACGCTCGATTGCCTCTTCATAGGTGTAGATATCGTCATCGTAGGTATGCAGCTGTACTTTACTGCTGATGTTTTCTTTGATCAGCTTGGCATACACTTTGGTAATGCTGTTGAAATATCTGTTCAGTGCCGCATATCCGCAATGGGGACACAGGAGCACATCATATTTTACAGCATCGATTCCTTCGTATTTTGCCCGGAGATCCTGATCCGTTCCCAACAGTCTTGCTTTTCCGGTCTTCATGATCTTCGCGGAAAAATCCTCTCCGCAGACAGGACAGGTAAGCGTCTTGTCAAAAATCAGATCCTTTTCTTCTATTTTGGGGGCTTCGACTGCCACCTTTTCTTCTTTTTTCTCCTGTCCGTAGATATCCATGTTCTCCAGGTCGTCCAGACCCAGACCGGCCAGTCCGAATAATTTATCCGACATAAACTGTCTCTCCTTTTCCTTTGTACTGTCCATTCCCTGTGGCAATACGAATTGCAGCTTTCCGATTCCCCTTACCGGTCATGACATTACTTAGGCAGTGCGTAAGAACTCTTCAGAGATACGATACGGTTGAATACCAGTTCACCCGGCTTGGTGTCCTTGCAGTCCACGCAGAAAAATCCCTGTCTTACAAACTGGAATCTGTCGTAAGGCTTCGCCTGTGCAAATGCAGGCTCCAGACGGCACTCTGTCAGTGTGGTCAGAGAATTAGGGTTCAGGTTCAGACTTCCGTCCTCGTTATAAACACCCTTCTCCTCGTCAATGATATTCTCATACAGACGCACCTGTGCTTTTACAGACTCTGCTGCACTTACCCAGTGAATCGTTCCCTTTACTTTACGTCCATCCGGGCTGTTGCCGCCGCGGCTTGCGGGATCGTAGGTACAATGTACTTCCACAACCTTACCGTTCTCATCCTTGACACAGCCGGTACACTTTACAAAATAAGCATTCATCAGACGTACTTCGTTGCCGGGGAACATACGGAAATACTTCCTGGGAGGCTCTTCCATGAAGTCCTCTCTCTCAATATATAATTCTCTGCCAAAAGGAACCTCACGGCTGCCCAGTGCTTCATTCTCCGGATTATTCACTACCGGAAGCATCTCCGTCTGTCCTTCGGGATAATTGTCGATCACAAGTTTCACCGGATCCAGAATTGCCATCATACGGGGAGCCTTCGCCTTCAGATCCTCACGGATACAATACTCTAACATTGCATAGTCTGCGGAAGACTGTGCCTTGGAGATACCGCACAGCTCTACGAACTTCTTGATAGACTCCGGGGTGAAGCCTCTTCTGCGCAGTGCAGCGATAGATACCAGTCTGGGATCGTCCCAGCCGTCCACGATACCCTGCTCTACCAGTTTCTTAATGTAACGCTTACCGGTGACCACATTGGTCAGATACAGCTTTGCGAACTCGATCTGTTTGGGAGGATGAGGGTATTCCAACTCTCTTACGACCCAGTCATATAAAGGTCTGTGATCCTCGAACTCCAGAGTACAAATGGAATGGGTCACACCTTCAATGGCATCCTCAATGGGATGTGCAAAGTCGTACATGGGGTAAATGCACCACTTGTCCCCGGTATTCTGGTGAGACATATGTGCCACACGGTAGATAACGGGATCACGCATATTGATATTCGGTGATGCCATATCGATACGGGCACGCAGCACCTTGGTGCCGTCCTCGTATTTTCCTGCTTTCATATCCTCGAACAGTGCCAGATTCTCTTCTACGCTTCTGGTGCTGCCGGGATCTTCCTTACCGGGCTCGGTCAGGCTTCCTCTGTACTCGCGGATCTGCTCTGCACTTAAATCGGAGACATACGCCTTGCCCTTTTTGATCAGCTTTACGGCTGCTTCGTACATCTGGTCGAAATAGTTGGATGCAAAAAAGAGTCTGTCCTCCCAGTCTGCTCCCAGCCACTTTACATCTGCCTTGATGGACTCTACAAACTCTGCTTTCTCCTTGGTGGGGTTGGTATCGTCAAAACGCAGATTGAATTTGCCGTTGTATTTCCGGGACAGGCCGTAATTCAACAGAATACTCTTTGCATGTCCGATATGAAGATATCCGTTGGGTTCCGGAGGGAAACGGGTGTGCACAGTGTCGTATACGCCCTCCGCCAGATCTTTCTCAATGATCTGCTCTATAAAATTCTTCGATTCCTTTACTTCTGCAGAATCTACGATTTCCTTTTCGATCTCGCTCATGGTAATATCCTTGCCTTTCGTTTACTTAATACTGTTTTCGTATCCTTTATCTTACCACACAGGAAAACTTTTATAAACCCTTCTCTTCAAAATAATTCAGCAAATTCTGCTCTGTCACTATAAAAATATTATGCAGATCATCCTCACTGGCCGCCAGATAGTCTCCGGCCCTCCCGGTCATATAGTCATCTTCATCCCACACCGGGAATACTTTTACCCCTTGTTCCAGCTTTTTCGCATAAATACAGAACGCATCCTTCGGCATACACATACGGACATATTCCGTGATCAGGTGATTACTGCCGTCGTTTTCTCCCTTGACTCTGGGGATATAAGCGATATTCCGGCAATAGTTCTCCGGCATCCGGGTCTCGGACAGCTCCAGGATCCGGCGAAACCGCTCTCCACCGATCCGGTACATTTCGCCGTTCTGCTCCAGTGTATAGCAGATATTCTGCCCGGTATCGATATCCATGGTGCCCTTCCTGGTACGGACAGACACCACGCTGCCCAGTTCCGCCAGGTCGGAGGCTCTCACACAGGCAAGGAGTTCTTTCTTTCTCTGATATCGCATACCCTCGCTTACCGGAAATTCCCGGTCTTTGGCATAGAAGATCCGGAAAGTATCGAAGTACTGTGTCATACGGTTATTGAAATAAGCCTCGGAATGCAGGGTCGGATATTTTTTCTCATACAGTTTCATGCTGATATAGCCGCCGGCCTTCTCATAATGTCCACCGCCGGAACCGATGTCCTCGGAAAGATAATCCGACAATTCACTGGCATTGACTTCCCGGATACAGCTTCTGACGGAATATTTGTATCCGCCGCTGTCCTCATTGTACACAACACAGGTATTGACTCCCGCCACCTGCAGGAGGAAATCACTGATCAGACCTAAGACATTAGGATCACAGGGCTGGGAATGGATCACGGCAAACTGGTAATCATCATTGTAATTACAACGCAGCATCGCCACACCGGCAATCTCCAGCTCTTTCAGAGAAATATTGGAATTACGGAACAGAGTGATCTGATTTTTGTCAAAATTCAGGCTCTCGCGCATATCCATGTCCACCGGATTCGACAGCTCGGAAAACTGGTTCGTATCCATGTACAGACCGTAATACAGGGCAGTTCCCAGATTTCTGTTTTTTTCCACGGGATAATGCATTTCCTGAAGCATTGTCCACACCAGTGTCGCACAGCTTCCCATATCGGGCTGCAGCCGCATCCTCTCGGCACAGATGACTTCCAGCGGATGATGGTCGATGACGGCGATCTCCTCTGCCGGCAGCTTTGTCACATTGCCTGCGCCGTACTGACAGTCCACTGTGATCAGAAGTCCGTCCACCGGCTCCTCCCAGGGATGCGCCAGATATTTCAGCGGAATTTCAAGCTTCTCCACCATCAGCGTCAGGTTAGCCTTTCTCACTCTGTTTTTTCCGGCATACAGCAGTCTCACATCTTTTCCCTGATCCCGGAAAAAACAATACAGTCCATAGCCGGAGGCTATGGCATCCGCATCCGGATTGTCGTGGCACTGGATCGTCACATGGTCATATCCCAATAATTCATCCAGCATCATTTCTCTGCTTTTTGCATCCCCTCGTCTGTCCATAACTATGTTTTCCTCGTCTTCTTCGTTGTAATGCTTCCGGCAGCTTTACCGGGGGGACCCCGGATCGTTACCCGAATAAATTCTATCAGAAAATAAAACACAGGCAGGTCTTTCGAATGCAGCCCTGCCTGTAGATCTCTGTTTTAGTGGTGGAACAGGCGGATACCTGTAAATGCCATCACCATATCATATTTGTCGCAGCATGCAATAACATCTGCATCACGCACGGATCCGCCGGGCTGTGCGATGTATTTTACGCCACTCTTATGAGCTCTCTCGATATTATCGGAGAAGGGGAAGAACGCATCGCTTCCCAGAGTCACATCCTGCATTTGATCCAGCCATGCTCTCTTTTCCTCTCTGGTAAATACAGGGGGCTTTACCTTGAAGATACCTTCCCAGGTGCCGTCTGCCAGCACATCCATGTACTCATCGCCCATGTAGACATCAATGGCATTGTCGCGGTTGGCTCTGCCTAAGCTGTCTACGAACTGCAGGCCCAGTACCTGGGGAGACTGACGCAGGAACCAGTTGTCCGCCTTGCTGCCTGCCAGTCTGGTGCAGTGGATACGGGACTGCTGTCCTGCACCGATACCGATGGCCTGACCGTCCTTGACATAGCATACGGAATTGGACTGGGTATATTTTAAAGTGATCAGAGCGATCTTCATATCGATCATGGCACTCTCCGGGATCTCCTTGTTCACAGTCACGATATTGGACAGCAGGTCACCGTTGATGTCCAGTTCATTACGGCCCTGCTCGAAGGTGATGCCGTATACCTGCTTGTGCTCGATAGGAGCTGGCTGATAGGAAGGATCGATCTGAATGATGTTGTAGGCGCCTTTTTTCTTCTGCTTTAACAGCTCCAGTGCCTCATCGGTATAACCGGGAGCAATGACACCGTCGGATACCTCTCTCTTGATCAGACGGGCGGTATCTGCATCGCAGACATCGGATAATGCGATGAAGTCACCGAAGGAGGACATTCTGTCCGCGCCACGCGCTCTTGCATAAGCACATGCCAGGGGAGACAGCTCTCCCAGATCATCCACCCAGTAGATTTTTGCCAGCGTATCGCTTAAGGGAAGTCCTACCGCAGCACCGGCGGGAGATACATGCTTGAAGGAAGTGGCTGCGGGAAGTCCTGTTGCTTCCTTCAGCTCTTTTACCAGCTGCCAGCCGTTAAAAGCATCCAGGAAGTTAATATATCCGGGCTTGCCGTTCAGGACGGTAACAGGCAGATCACTGCCGTCTTCCATGAAGATCCTGGAAGGCTTCTGGTTCGGGTTACATCCGTATTTTAACTGAATCTCGTTCATCTTATTTTTCTCCTATTCTACGATATCCACTATTCACAACCTACATTCGCAAAATAAATATTTTCAGGTATCCATATAAATGATATCGGGGTCAAAAGCTCCCGACTTGGATGCCTACGGATTGCTTCGTGCTACGCACTCCCACAATCCTGTCCAATATTCAACGGTTCTAAAAAGTTACACATTCTTGTTGATAATCTTAGTCTCATATTTGCCGGTCTCAATGTCAATGAAACGTACAAACAGGGAGACTTTGTTGTCCTCATTTAAGCTGTTCCACAGCATGTCGGTAAAAGCATCCATATCATCGGGGATCTCGACTAATTTGGGCTCTCCCCGGAAGCTGGGCAGAGGATTGCCATCGTGCATATAAGTATGAATGAAACGTCCCTCTCCGGGAAGGGGATTCTCATAAGCATAAGTGAAACGCAGGCAGGAATCGGGGTTGCCGTTGTCACTTTTCAAAATGGACATGGCGTAATTATACTTACCGTCCTCAATGTGCATGATACCGGAAATTCTCGGTGTGTAGTTAGGTCCGTCCGGCTCGAATTCTCTACTGCGCAGGGACTGCTCAAAGGTCAGCTGTTTGTCCATTCCCTCGTAGATAGTATCTGTCTGGTCACCATTGGTCACGATGGTCTTGTTGCCAAGGACACGTACCGGTGCATAAATGATCAGACTTGGATCTTCCAGCTTGGAAGGATCGAAAGCCTGGGTACGGATTCCCTCTCCT
The DNA here is from genome assembly GCA_934394515.1 of uncultured Acetatifactor sp. Lineage (GTDB taxonomy): Bacteria > Bacillota > Clostridia > Lachnospirales > Lachnospiraceae > Acetatifactor. The sequence continues at coordinate 161 of CAKRRU010000101.1, read as the reverse complement.
TCTGTCACGAACACACGATTGCGGCTGTTGACGCTTCTTCCCATGATGAAATAAGCGGTCACAGCGTATTTACCGTTGGCAGAACGTCCGATCACGATACCTCTGCCGGGATAAGCATTGCTTTTCAGTTCCTGTTCCAGTTGTAACATAGTTTTTCCTCC
>CAKRRU010000100.1 GCA_934394515.1 uncultured Acetatifactor sp. | reverse complement strand
ATGCAATCAAACACTTAATTGCCAATGAAAAGTCGGGCGAAGACGGCGAAGTATCCAGCTTTGCGGCACTGTGTACAGCATTGTCCGCTACCATCGGAACCGGTAATATCGTTGGTGTGGCAACGGCTATTGTAGCAGGCGGTCCCGGTGCTTTGTTCTGGATGTGGATCGCTGCGCTGGTAGGTACGGCTACGAAGTATTCCGAATGCCTGCTGGCAGTGAAATACCGTGTGGTGGCTGAGGACGGACATATTATCGGCGGTCCCTTCTACTATATTGAGAACGGTATGGGCAAGAACTGGAAATGGCTGGCGAAAATCTTCGCTTTTATGGGCGTATGCGTGGGATTGTTCGGTATCGGAACCTTTACCCAGATCAACGGTATCACCAGTGCGGTACATAATTTCTTCGATGCGAATAATGCACATACCGTACAGCTCTTCGGCATGGACTATTCCTGGAGCGTGGTGATCTCCGGAATCCTTTTGACCATCTGTGTGGCACTGGTTGTTATCGGTGGATTAAAGCGTATCTCCACCGTGGCACAGGTCATCGTTCCTTTTATGGCAGCGACTTATGTGGTATCCTGCCTGTTAGTATTGATCTTTAATGTAACTGCCATTCCGACAGCTATCGTGACCATTGTACAGAGTGCGTTTGGCATGCGGGCTGTGGCAGGAGGCGCTTTGGGTGCCGTGATTATGGCAATGCAAAAAGGTATTGCGAGAGGTATCTTCTCGAACGAAGCCGGTATCGGTAGTGCACCGATTGCAGCAGCTGCAGCACAGACCGATTCCCCTGTAAAACAGGGACTGATTTCTATGATGGGTACGATTATTGATACCCTGATCATTTGTACCATGACCGGTCTTACTATCGTTATCACGGACTCCTGGAATGTGGGACTGGATGGTGTAGATGTTACGACCAGAGCGTTCCAGGTAGGTCTTCCTTTTAATAACGCGATTGCGTCCTTCATCCTGATGGTATGTCTGGTATTCTTCGCATTTACGACGATCCTGGGCTGGGACTATTACAGTGAGAGATGTCTGGAGTACCTGATCGGTCAGAAACCGAAGGCAATCAAGGCATATCGCTGGCTGTACATTGCCTGCGTATTTATCGGACCTTACATGACGGTCAAGGCAGTATGGACCATTGCGGATATCTTCAACGGTCTGATGGCGATTCCCAATCTGATTGCCCTGCTGGCACTGAATGGTGTGGTTGTGGCAGAAACCAAGAAATACCTTGACAACGCTAAGAAAAAGTTTTAAAAAAGTTCTGTAGCCCTATTGCGTCCGGGAATATTTTCCGGTCGATATAGAAGTGAGGAACAATATGAAAGATTTGACAAAGGGCAAACCGTCAGTGATGATACTGACGTTTGCCCTTCCTATTTTTTTAGCAAATTTATTGCAACTGACCTACAGTCTGGCGGATACCAGGATCGTAGGTACTTTTTTGGGAGAAGATGCGTTGGCGGCCGTCGGTGCGACCACGACACTGAGCAATCTGATTGTGCAGTTCCTGATGGGAATGTGTAATGGATTTGCCATTATTTCTGCACAGTTTTTCGGGGCAAAGGATATGACAAAGCTGCGGAAGTCTCTGGGAAATGCTCTGGTGCTGGGGATCTTTGTCGCAATTGTCATGACAGTGGCGGGACTGGTATTTCTGCATCCAATCCTGCGTTTCCTGAATGTTCCGGAAGACTTGTCGGAAACGGCATCCCGGTATGTAACAGTGATCATTGCGGGACTGGTCGTTACTTTATTATATGATGTATTGTCCGCAACCCTCCGGGCCATTGGCGATACGGTAACGCCATTGATCGTGCTGGCAGTTTCCGTGGTAATGAATATTGCCGGCGACCTGTTCTTTATCGTTGTGCTGCAGGCAGGCGTGCGCGGTGCGGCAATCGCTACGGTACTGTCCCAGTGTGTGGCAGTAGTGGTATGCGCCGTATATTTATGGAAGAAATACGAGTTTTTGCGGATCGGCAGAGGAGATCTTAAGCTCGAAAGAGACGGGATGCTCCGCAATATGTTAAGCTCCGGCCTTTCCATGGGATTTATGAGTTCTCTGGTGAATATCGGTACCCTGACCTTACAGACATCTATCAACAGGCTCGGACAGGATATTATCATTGCCCATACGGCGGCCCGCAAGATATCGGAGATCTTTATGATCATGTTCAGTGTCTTCGGTCAGACCATGGCCACTTACTGTGGACAGAATCTGGGAGCGGGCAGGATCGACCGGATCCGCAGAGGAATCTTGCTGGCTATCGCATACACCTGTATCTGGTGCACGCTGAATATCGTGACCAGTTATACAATCGGTGACTGGCTGGTATGGCTGGTGACAGGCAGCAGGAAAGAGGAAGTCATTTATAACGCCACCTTATATCTGAAAGTCGATACACTGTTTTATTATGTCACGGCGGTGATCTGCATTGTACGAAATGCCATGCAGGGATTGGGAGAGCGCATTGTGCCGCTGATCTCCAGTTCTCTGGAAATGATCGGAAAAATTGTGATTGCCACCACTCTGGTACCGGGCTTCGGATATTACGGTGTGATTGCCGCGGAACCGATCGTATGGTTTATTATGGTAATTCCGCTTTTGCTCAAAATCATACGCATGCCGCTCTGGAAAAGGGCAGATACTTAACGTTTTCGTGAGTGTAAACGGTAACAAACTTAACGTTAAGGAAAAATAGCCAAAAAATCAGTCGGATTACTTGCTATTTTGTCGAATTGTATTACTAAATGGAAAATGATACAATAATTTTACCGAGAAAATACTTAAACGTTTTCGAGATGAACCTGTTGTAACAAGTCTTTGCAGAAAGGCAGATGTGGTAAGTATGAAAAAGACAGAAAGCAAGAAAACGAGAGTAAAAGGGAAAAAGGGAACAACTTTTTTTACAATTTCTAAAAAGATTCTGGCACTGAGCCTGTTGCCTATGATCATTGTGTGTGCACTGGTGGCAACGGTGGGTTCCAAGGCGCTGGAGTCCGGGATCGAAGAGCAGATCGAGCAGTCTCTGCAGATCGTAGGAGTCAGCGTGGATGAGACTTACACCAACCTTTATGAAGGCGACTACAGCAGAGATAAGGGCGGAAAGGTACGTAAGGGAAGTACGACGATCTCCGGAGAGACACAGCTGATCGACGGATTGCAGGAGAAGACCGGATTTCAGGTGTCATTCCTGTACGGTAATATGCGTCTGATTACGACACTGAGGAAACCGGAAGGCGGACGTATTAACGGAACTACGCTGGATGACGAGATCTATGCACTGGTTCAGACGGGAGAGCCGTTGTTTTTGAAGGATTGTACCATTTCCGAAGTGGATTATTATGTATATTATCAACCCCTGATCAATTCCGACGGTTCTGTGATTGGTGCCATTGAGGTGGCAACACCGGCACAGAATGTAAAGGATACGATTCAGACCCAGGTGAAGGATATTATTCTGATTGCCCTGGTATGCGTGGTAGCGGCGGCAATTCTGGTAAGCGTATTGTCCCGCAGTATGGTCAAGACGATGAAGAAGACAAAGCATTTCCTGGGCAAAATCGTGGCCGGAGAACTGGATGCAGAACCGGACGAGAAACAGTGCCGCAAGAAGGATGAACTGGGAGACGTTTACCGGATCTCTGTAAAATTGCAGAAAACACTGCGTTCCATCGTGACAGATATCAAGGAATCCGCGGATAACCTGACGGGATCTGCCAACAAGCTGATCAAGATGGCACAGGATACGCAGGAATCTGTCAATGACGTCTATCAGGCAGTGGGGGAGATCTCGGAAGGTGCCAGAAACCAGGCGAATGAGACATCGGATGCCAATGAAAATGTGGTGCGGATCGGCGAGCAGATCGAATATATCTCCGATGAGGTAAAATCCCTGACAGATTATGCCGGACGTATGGCAGAAGCGGAAAAGGCTTCCGAAGAAATCATGAGGGAACTGAACAGTTCCAATGAAAGCACGAAGGAATCCGTTCTGCGGGTAGCAGAGCAGATCACAGATATGAACGGAGCAATTCAGAACATCACCAAGGCGGTATCCATGATCCAGGATATCGCAGACGAGACGGATCTGCTGTCGCTGAATGCCAGCATTGAGGCGGCCAGAGCGGGAGAAGCGGGAAGAGGCTTCGCTGTGGTGGCAGAACAGATCAGCAAGCTGGCAGATCAGTCCAAGCGTTCCGCAACAGAGATCGAGAAAATTATTGAAAATATCATGGAATCTTCCGGCAGAATGGTAGAGATCATGGGCGAGGTAGAGACGAACATGAATCACCAGCAGAGCAAACTGGAAGAGACCGGTGTCAAGACAGCCGCTGTAGCGGACGGCGTAGAGAATTCTCTGCAGCATATCAGCGGTATCCGGGAGAAGATGGATGTCCTCGGAAAGTCGGGAGGGGCAATCAGGGATGTCGTGGAAGGATTGTCAGCAATCTCCGAACAGAATGCGGCATCAGCTGACAGTACCATGCAGGCAGCGCATGGTATGAGCGATACCATGACAGAACTGATGACCTCTTCTGAGAAACTGATGACATTAGCAGACAAACTGGAAAAAGTACTGGATGTTTTCAAAGTATAAAAGTTGTCAGAAGGGTGTCGGAGCGCATCCGGCAGGGAGATAAATATAATTAATATAGAAAAATACAGTGCAGTTTTTAGTGAGAAAACCGCACTGTATTTTTATGCTGTTTTATTGACGGTGACACCAACATGAACTACAATATAGATGATGCGCAAAAATAAAATATGAGTTGTCAGAGGATTTTTCCCGGACACCAGCATATTTTGTAATTCATTTTACGGGAAAGAAGGATAACAGTATGAAAGAGCTCGAACGAAGTAACCGTGTGGCCATGATATCGCATTGTGTGATTGATATCTGTGTGCTTATCATAAGTATTGCCGGATTTGTCAACCATACTGTGACAGCACCGGTATTGGCAGTGCTTATGCTGTTAGGAATCGTACCGGTATTGGCAGAATTTATCTGCTGGAAGAGAGACCATGCGGCAAAATCCATAAAACATCTATCATTGATCGGATTTGCGCTGTTTTATACGGTGCTGCTTTTTACGGCTCAGTGCAATATGGTGTATGCATTTGTAATTCCCATGATGTTTGCAGTCATGCCTTATCATGATGTAAAGGCATTTACGCTTATTAACGTCGGGACGGTAGTAGAGAATATCCTGGTGGTGATCCTCGGAGCAACACAGGGTGGCTTCGGTTATCTGGGGCGGGACGCCGGGGCAATACAGATTTTTGTAATGCTCCTGCTGTGTTTTACATCTATCTATGCTACCATATCCAATCAGAAGAACACGAATGAAAATATAGAGAATATTACTGCTGCGCAGAACCGTACGGAAGCGACATTGCAAGAGGTCATGGAAATGAGTACTCGTCTGGAGACTTCTGCACAGGAGATAACGATAGAGCTGAATAAACTGGAAACTGCTTTTGACAGTACCAAAACAGCCATGGAGGAGGTATCCGCCGGTTCCGGGGAATCTGCCGCAGCGATTCAACAGCAGACCGCCCAGACGGAGGCTATTCAGGAAAAAGTAAATACTGTAGGTGAAGTGGCAGAGACAATCGGAAACAATATGGAACATACGATAGAAATATTGGATATCGGGAAGGAAGAAATGACAGGTCTGAAGGTGCAGGCAGAGGATTCCGCAAGAAACAGTGAACTGGCAGCACAAAAGCTGGAGACACTGGATCACTATATGCAGGAAATGCATTCTATTGTGGAGATCATCAGCAAGATTGCCACACAGACAAGCCTATTGGCATTGAACGCCAGCATTGAAGCAGCCAGAGCCGGTGAGGCTGGCCGTGGATTTTCTGTAGTGGCTACGGAGATTTCGGGAATGGCTACCCAGACAAAGGATGCTACCGGTAATATTGCGGAGCTGATTCAAAATGTATCCGGAGCGATTGAAGAGGTGGTAACGGTCATCCGTCAGATGATAGATGGCATCGGCAGCCAAAAGGAAGGAACAATGCGTGCTGCGGACAGCTTCCGGGCAATTGAAGACAGCAGCTATACAATCGTGGACAATCTGGGAGAGATGCTTCAGATAGTAGATGCCCTGAAAGCTGCGAACCAGGAAATCGTGGATTCTATCCAGACAATCTCAGCTACAACAGAGGAGGTATCGGCTCATGCCAGCGAAACTCTGGAAGCGGAGGAGAGAAACAGCGAAATCTTGAAGAAGATCACAGAGAAAATGAACGCTATGGCCTCAAAGTAACAAAGCGTTTTACAAAAGGCAGTCGGAATGTGAAAATAACAGAGACGGAGTGACGGAACATGCATGACAACGGGGTGACCTTACAGAAGAAAATATTAGAGAATCTGGATGTAAAATATTCTTACGAACTGGCCAAGCGAATGGAGCAGTTTAAGTCCCATCCGATTCTGGGCTATCGTCCGGCGGGATCGAAAGCGGAGTTTGCGACCGGTGAGATGTTAAAAACGGAGATGGAAGCTCTGGGACTGTCGGATGTGACCAAGGATGCGGTTACAGTAGACGGTTGGGAATTTCACAAGGCCACATTACGCTATGAAAATGCGGCAGGAGAACCGGTTTCGGTGGAACTGGGAGCCTATCAGACGACGTTTGTAACGGACGGGCCACGGGATTTTTCCCTGATGTATCTGGGAAAAGGAACCGAAAAGGACTATGCCGGCAAGGATGTTACGGGGAAGCTGGTATTGGTGGAGATCAACCAGCGGGATGAATGGTGGATCAATTATCCGGTATATCAGGCACATCTGAAAGGTGCAGCTGCCCTGATTGCTGTACAGAGCGGCGGTTATGGTGAGATTGATGATGAGGCGCTGAATGCACAGGATATTGCCGGTCCGGAGAATGCCCCAGCATTTTCAATATCCAGAAAGGATGCGGCTGCACTTATGAAACAGTTGCAGGGAAAAGAAGAGATCCCGGTAACTTTTGAGGCGGATTCACGGGTTACGCGAAATTGCACTACTTATAATATTGTAGGACGGATCCCCGGCAGACATCCGGACCGTATGGTACTTTTATCGGCACATTATGATTCTTATTTTGACGGCTTTCAGGATGATAATACTGCGATTGCTTTGCTATTTGGAATCGCGAAGGCTTTTCTGGAGAGCGGTTACAGACCAAACAATACGATCGTGATCTGTGCCATGGCTTCCGAAGAATGGGGCGTTGCGGATTCCAATTTCGACTGGTCGACGGGAGCGTATGAGCAGATATTTACCGCACATCCTGAATGGGTAGGCAGAGTGATCGCCGATCTGAATTTCGAACTGCCTGCACTGGCACACGGCACCAGGGCGCGTATCCGCAGCTGTTATGAATATGTCAGTTTTTTAGAAGAATATCTGGCAGATCTGCCGAATCTGACAATGGCATATCCGGAGGAAACAGCGGTAACATCTCCGATTGAGACCTGGTCGGATGATTTTTCTATGGCAATTGCCGGAGTGCCTTCCATGGTGAATGATTTTACCGGCGGAAGCTTTATGGAGACGCATTATCATTCCCAGTTTGACAACGATGATTTCTATGATGAGCAGGTATATCGCCTGCATCACGAGCTGTTTGCTCTGCTGATCCTGGCACTCGATGAAACGGCAGTGGTGCCGTTACAGTTTTCACCGGTGGTACAGCGGATTCGCAAGGGACTGGAACAGTGTCGGGAAATCTGCTACCGTGCCGATGTGGCGGGGCAGCTGGGAGAGAAAAAGCGGGCTTTGCTTGAAAAAATTGAGGAACTGGAGACTTTAAGTGACCGGGCTCTGAAGAAATGCCGGGAAGAATATGAACAGATAACGGAATACAATCGCGAATACAGACAGTTGTTGCGGGACGGAAGAGCAGCAGAAGCGGAAAAAATTTTTATACAGCTACGAGACATTGAGAAAAAACTGTTGGCAAGGTTCAAACAGGAACAGGATGCTTTTGTACGGATCGACTGGTACGGAAATGTGTTGTATCCACATGAAATCTGCAGCGCCAATTTGAAACTGCTGGGCGGCGCCGTGAGAAATCTGAAGGAGCAGAGATTATCTTCCGCGCTTCGTAAATTATACCAGGTAGATAATAATGCTTATGCCTTCATGTTTGATGAAGAAGTGTATCGTCATTTTACGGACTATGTATTCCACCAGCCGAAAGAACGGTTAAAATGGGGATACGGAAGACTGTTGGAACATGAAAATCTGTATGGAACTGTGAAGCGGCTGCTGCATAAGGAACAACAATCAGAGAACATGCAGGAGAACGGAACGACAGAGACAGATTACCGGGAAGAAATCGTGGATTTGGAGCAGGCCTGTAGCAAACTGGTAGACGGTCTGATGAAGATTCTGGAGCAAATGCAGACGGCTGTAAGCTATATCTTCGAATTGTAAGAGAAATATTGTATTAGAAACGATCTCTCTGAGTTTCACACTCTTGAAATCGTAAAGCATGTGTAATACGTTATGTTTGCTCCACTCAGAAAACATATTCAGCCTGCAAGCGGTTTGATCTGTTTCTATGGGGAATTTATGATAGCATGATAAAAAGGAGAAAGAAAAAGAGATATTATGGAAAGCGACAAACTGTATCGTGTGCAGAAGGAAGATCTTCCGAAAGTGGAGAAAATGCTGAATCAGTGCTTTGCACACGATCCTCTCTATGAGACCCTGATACCGGATCCGGAGATCCGCAAACATCTGATGCCGGAATTGTTCAAATGCGATATGGATGAGTTCTACGCGACCTGCGAGATTTTCGCCGACAGCGCGGAACTGAACAGTGTGCTGGTAGTATCGGATGAAGCGGAGCCGTACAATGTCTTTCAGTTCTATTTCACGGAAGCAATGGCGGCGCTGCAGACAGATTCCTATCTGATCAAGGAGGATCCTTCGTTAAAGACATTTCGGAATTTTATGAAGGGTGAGGATTATCTCAATTCCAGCTGGACGGATCAGTTGCATCAGAATCAGCGACTTCATATTATCTATCTGGCGGTGGATCCCGCCATGCAGCATCACGGAATTGCGGCAGAACTTTTAGAGGAAGCCATTGACTATGCCCAGAAGCACAAACTGATGATCTCCCTCGAAACACATAATCCAAAAAACGTGGAATTTTATGAAAAGTTCGGATTCAAAGTATATGGTGTGATGGAGAAGAATTTCCCGTTAAAGCAATACTGTCTGAT
>CAKRRU010000099.1 GCA_934394515.1 uncultured Acetatifactor sp. | reverse complement strand
CTTTTCCTAGAAAATTCACACTCGTAGACCTTACAACTGAAAGAGAGCCCTTCTGTTCGTCCCGGGAGTTCGTCCGGCTAGTAATTAACTTTCAAGTTAGAACATCACCCGTATCATCGTCCCTTTCCCGGGTTCGCTCTCAAGCTCCAGTTTCGCATTGCTCTTGGCGATAATGTGTTTAACGATAGCCAGTCCCAAACCTGTGCCTCCGGTGGACTTGGAGCGGCTCTTGTCCACGCGGTAGAATCGCTCGAAGATTCTCTCCTGATGTTCCTTGGAGATGCCGATTCCGGTATCTTTCACGACCAGGTTGGTATGACCTTCTCTTGCATAGGTTTCTACGTCCACGCGTCCTCCCGGATTGTTATACCGGATTGCATTATCGCAGAGATTGTATAACAATTCCTCCATCATCTGTCTGTTGGCTGTCACATAGCATTCCGTACCGGTCAAAGCTATGGTCACGTCATGCTTCTCCGCACTCATGGTCAGCATTTCCACACAATTTTTTGCCATTTCATGAAGGTTCAGAAGTTCCGTGTCCGCTTCCTCTTCCGTGCCGTCCAGTTCCGACAGGCGGATAATATCATTGATCAAAGTAAGCAGCCGATTGGCACTGTTGCGGATTCCATGGGCGAACCTTACGATATCCTTTTCCGAAGCCATTCCGGTCTCAATGAGCTCCGCATAGCCGGAGATTGATGTCAGCGGCGTCTTCAGTTCATGGGATACATTGGCGCTGAATTCCTGTCGCATTTTTGCATTTTTCATAATATCTTCATGCTGTTTACGGATCATGGTCATAAAGGGGGTCAGTTCCTCGTAGGTCTGCATCTCTGTACAATCCCCGATATTCTGCGCCAGTTTCTCAATTGGAGCGATCAGCTTCGCTGTCAGCATTCTGGCTGCCACCATGCACAATACCAGAAGCATAATGAAGATTCCTACCATCATAGGAAGTGCCTGGCTGAAAATGCTGTAAATACTGCGCGCATCTTTGGAAATCCGTAAAATGCTGCCGTCCTGCAGCCGGATTGCATAATAAAAGGTGGATTGGGATAACGTTTCAGAATTACGTACTGCTTCGCCTTCGCCGTCTTTCATCGCTTCCTGTATCTCGGGACGGGACGAATGGTTACCCATGGCTACGGAATCCGCTTCGTTATCATACAGTACCTGTCCTTCACTGTCTATCAGTGTCAAGCGCAGACCTGAGTCCACCGGGGCACCGTTTTTTTCAATCTCTTCTACAGTTGAACAGTTGCTTAACAGCAAGCCGTAGCTTTTCAGATCTTCCAGCACCTGCTTGCGGAACAGATCGTAATACACTACTGTGATCAGCACCATGGTCAGGAGAATTGTCACTGTCGCAATAAGAATCATCTTCTTATTAATTTTCTTTTTCATCCTAATCCTCATTTCTGCACATATCTTTTGTACATAACAAGCTTCTATGCCGTCTCTCCGTTCATAATATATCCGACATTTCTCACGGTCTTGATGAGACTGCCTTCCCCTTTCAGCTTCTGGCGCAAGGTCTTGATATGCATATCCAGCGTTCTGGATTCTCCTTCAAAGTCAATACCCCAGACACGATCCAGGATCAGTTCTCTGGTCGTCACAATTCCCGCATTGGTCATCAGCAGTTTCAACAGTTCATACTCTTTATAGGTCAGTTCTACCGGCTCTTTGTTCACTGTCACGGCGTGCTTCTCTCTATCGAGGACAATGTTGCCCAGTCGCAGTATTTTATCCTTTTCCTGCGTCTTCTGGTTCCGGCGAAGCATTGCTTTTACTCTGGAGATCAGTTCCATGACGCCAAAAGGCTTCGTCAGATAATCATCCGCACCCATGTCCAGACCTTTTACCTTATCGATCTCCGTCGTCTTCGCCGTGACCATGATCACCGGCACCAACACGGTGTCCTGTCTGGTTCGTAATTTTTTCACAATACTCAGACCGTCTTCATCCGGCAGCATGATGTCCAACAGGATCAGATCCGGTGTCGTATCATTTAATGCCTCATAAAACTCTGCGGCTGAGTCAAATCCCTTGACATCATATCCCACATTCGCCAGCGCAAATGTTTCAATTTCCTGTATATTTTTATCATCTTCCACTACGTATATTAAAGCCATTTTTAGCCTCCAATCCGCAGACACTTTTGCATCGAAGGTATCAACCCTCTCCCATAACTATACCTCTGCAAATCCTCATTCTGCAAGCAATTTTGCATCCTTTCCCACAAGTCTGTCCTGTTTTGTGGGCGGCAGCTGATATTTTTCACGGTATGCTCTCACCTTGCCCTGGAAATCCATGTTATCTTCCTGTCTGAGTTCATCCAGATAAGCATGGGTATCAAATTCGTCTTCATTGACCTGCACGAGACAGACGGCGATATTGGAGCAATGGTCGCTCACACGCTCAAAGTTCGTGATTACATCAGACAATATGAATCCCAGTTCAATCGTACATTTTCCCTTACGCAGTCTCCGCACATGACGCTGTTTTACATCCAGACTCAGACCGTCAATAACTTCTTCCAACGGCTCCACCTGTCTTGCCAGATTCAGGTCACCGTTGATAAAACTGTTCATCGTGATATCCAGAATATCATGTACCGCACGCTCAAATATTTTCAGTTCATCCTGCGCCTTCTCCGAAAATTCCAGCTTCTTATCATGCATTTCCTGCGCAGCTTCTTTTACATTGCGGGCATGATCGGAGATTCGCTCAAAATCACCGATACAATGTAAAATCGTATTTAACGTCTCGCTGTCTTTATTAGAAAGCTGTTTGGAACTTAATTTTACCAGATAGGTTCCCAGTTCATCTTCGAACCGGTCCACATCTGTTTCCATCTGTGCAACCTGCGCAGCTTTTTCCTCATCGAAATTCTGCAAAAGTTCCATGGCCAGATCCATGGCTGCACGGGATTTATCCGCCATGACTGCAGCCACCTGTCTGCTCTGCTCTACCGCATAAGCAGGTTTCTCCAGGAAACGTGCATCCAGTAGGCTCAAGGTCTTATCGGTATCGGACATTTCCTTCACATCTTCATGCGTAGGCAGTGTCAGGCAGGCAAGCTTTACCAGTCCATTGGAAAATGGCAACAATACCAGTGTAGCGGCAACATTAAAGCAGCTGTGAACCACTGCAATTCCGATAATATTGAAATACAAGTGGATCAGTGCCGCACGCTTTGCGTTGCGGGAAGCACCGATACCGGAGATCATGGCGGTAACACAGGTACCGATATTCTGTCCCATGATAATGGGAACTGCTGCACCGAAGCTTACCGCTCCGGTCATGCACAGTGCCTGCAAAATACCTACGGATGCGGAAGAAGATTGGATTACTGCCGTCAGGATCAGTCCTGCCAGTACACCGAAGACCGGATTCTGGAACTTGATCAGCAGATTGGTAAACTCCGGTACCTCCGCAAGAGGTGAAACTGCTGCGCTCATGGAATCCATGCCAAACATCAGAATTGCAAAGCCCACCAGGATGGTTGCCGCATTTTTTAATTTATCTTTATGGGAAAACAATAAAATACCCACACCCACAATTGCCAGAATCGGCGAAAAAGAACTGGGTTTGAGCATACGGATCCAGAAAGCATCACTCTGAATGCCGGTAAGGCTTAAGATCCAGGAGGTAATCGTGGTACCGACGTTGGCACCCATGATGATACCTACTGCCTGTTTCAGATTCATAATGCCGGAGTTTACAAAACCAACTACCATAACCGTGGTTGCGGATGACGACTGGATCACACCGGTGACCAGTGCGCCCATTAACACCGCTTTGATCGGATTGTTGGTAAGCTTTTCCAGAATTCTTTCCAGACGTCCGCCAGACGCCCTGGACAATCCCTCCCCCAACAGATTCATTCCATACAAAAACAGTGCCAGTCCTCCTACCATCTTCAGTAAATCAAAAAAGCTCATACTCTGATCCTCTCATTTTACATAACAATCTTTACATTTTCAGTTTCTTTTTTCACTATATCTTGCTTATGTAAAATGCAATATCTTCAAATGTAAAATGTATGTAAAATTATAACTATTCAGAGCCATGAAATATTATAATATGTTCGCCGGATGCTTGCATACGTAAGAACATATTATAATATTTCTTTGGCGAAGCAGCCTTGATGAGCAAAAGGTAAGCCTCGCAGAGGCGGTTTTGCGAATTAAGGCTAGTACAACCTGACCCCTTCCATATCTCCGGTGATCTGGAACATTGCCCACTGCGCAATATTCACCGCATGGTCTCCGACCTTCTCCAGATATTTGGCAACCATCAGATAATCTACTACTCTGTCGGCATCCAGATCCTGATTGCGGATTGCGTTCATCATCTTGTCCTTCATCTTATTAAAGAGGTCATCCACCACATCATCATGTGCGATCACCTGCTTTGCGACATTCTCATCTCCGTCTACGAAGGCTTCCACAGAAGAATGAATCATTTCCTTTGCTTCTTCCATCATATCGAGGAGCTGATGTTCATACTCGCCCTCGCCGTTGACATTGCCCATACGCAGATACAGTTCCGCGATATCTCCCACATGGTCTCCGATCCGCTCGATATCGGATACTACCTTCAGTGCTGCGGACACTGTTCTCATATCTCTTGCCACCGGCTGCTGCCTGGTAAGGAGTGTCAGGCACATTGCCTCGATACTGCGCTGCATATCCACCATCTTGTGATCCGTATCCAGGAGCGTATTCAGGACATCTTCTTTATTTTCCCGGATACCGTACACCATACGGTCATAACTGATCTCCGCATGCTCTCCCATTTCGGTGACCTTATTTTTCAAAAGTTCCAATTCCTGTTCAAATAAAACTCTGGGTGACATATCCCGTTCCTCCTTTTATCAACCGAACCGTCCGGTAATATAATCTTCTGTCCGTTTGTCCTGAGGTCTTGCGAAGATCTCTGAGGTAGCATTCTTCTCTACCACTTCTCCTACCAGGAAAAATGCGGTATCATCCGACACACGGGCTGCCTGCTGCATATTGTGGGTTACGATGACTACAGTATATTGCTTTTTCAGCGATTCCATCAGTTCCTCGATCTTCAGGGTAGAAATAGGATCCAGTGCGGAAGTCGGCTCATCCATCAAAAGGACTTCCGGAGATACTGCCAGGGCTCTGGCAATACACAGTCTCTGCTGCTGTCCGCCGGACAGACCCAATGCCGACTTGTGCAGACGGTCCCTCACTTCCTCAAAGATTGCGGCACCCTGCAGGGAACGTTCCACAATCTCATCCAGTTCTTTTTTATTCTTGATGCCATGCAGTCTGGGTCCATAGGCAATATTATCATAGATAGACATCGGAAAAGGATTCGGCTGCTGGAACACCATACCTACTTTTTTACGAAGCAGGGTGGTATCCACACGCTTGTCATAAATATCCTCTCCGTCCAACATCACTTTCCCTTCGACCCTGCAGCCGTCCACCAGATCATTCATACGGTTCAGGCAGCGCAGAAAAGTGGATTTTCCGCAGCCGCTGGGGCCGATAAATGCAGTGATGGCATTTTCTTTAATTTCCATATTTACATTTTTCAGTGCATGATTCTCTCCGTAATGGAGGTTCAGATTTTCCACTGATATCTTACTGTTAGCCATGTCTGTTTCTCCTTATTTTTCACTCTGTGGGATCTTCCCACATCCTTGAAACCATATTAGTGTTGTACTTTTAGGCACTCGTCTACTCTCGTCTCAGCTTATTCGCTGCCAGTTTTGTCAACAGATTTAAGATCAATACGATAATGACAAGCACGCATCCGATACCAAAAGCGTTATCATATTGTCCTTTCTGCATCTGCAGATACAGCTCGATGGTAAGTGTTCCGCCGGATTCCAATGCTTTGTGACCTAATTTCGCCAGATTGTCTCCGAATGCGCCGGTAAATTTCGGCAGCTTATAGTCACTTCCTGCGGTAAACAGCAGTGCCGCGGATTCTCCGACGATACGTCCCAATGCCAGAATGATACCTGTGACAATACCGGGCATGGATGACGGCAGCAGGATGGTCCGGATCATATGCCATTTCGTAGATCCCATTCCCAATGCACCGGTACGATAACTTTCCGGCACCGTTCTTAAGGCTTCCTGCGTATTTCTCGTGATCAACGGCAATACCATCAGTGTCAGTGTAAAAGATCCTGTCAGCAGGGAATAACCAAACCCTAAAGTCTCTCCGAAGAAGATCATACCGAACAGACCAAAGATAATGGAAGGGATGCCGGACAGCGTCTCTGTGGTAAACTCAATCAGAGATACCAGTTTTCCGGGCTTTGCATATTCATTCAGATAAATGGCACTTCCTACGCCGATCGGGGTTGCGATCAGCAGCGTGATCACAATGATGTACAAGGTATTTAACAGGTTGCCGGCGATACCGGTGGTCTGTTTTCTGGCACTGGTCACTGTCGTTAAGAATGCCCAGTTCACGGTACGGATACCTTTGACAAATACATACAGAATGATTCCCAGTAAAAGTGCTACCGCTAAAGTAGCTGAGATATAGATTGCCGCTAACTGCAGCATATCTACGGGGCGCTTTTTTTTGACGTATAAGGTATCATTATTCATTCTCTTCCGCCCCCTTCTTCAGTATCTTATTGAGTACAATATTAATGATCATAATAAATACAAACAACACCAGACCAATGGTGAACAATACCTGTCTGTGCAGTCCGGACGAATACCCCATCTCGCTGACGATCGCGGTGGTCAGGAATCGTACGGAGTTAAACGGCAGGGGCACATTCACACTGCTTCCGGATACCAGGGTAATTGCCATGGCTTCGCCGATTGCACGGCCGACACCCAGGACGATGGCCGTCACGATACCGGATTTTGCCGCCGGCAGAATAGAGCGGAAAATCGTCTGCATAGGGGAAGCTCCCAGCGCCAGTGACGAAGACTTGATTCCTGCAGGAACCGCACGGATAGAAGTCTCACTGATATTGATTACGGTCGGAAGGATCATGATCGCCAGGACGATTACGGCAGATAACAGGTTCGCACCGCCGGTGAACTGATGTGTCGTGGATCCGGCAAAAATCAGTCGTTCCAATTTATACATGAGAGGATTTAATAAGTAGATTCCCAGCAATCCGTAGATAACGGAGGGAATGCCTGCCAACAGTTCTACTGCAGGCTTTACAATGGCTGCCAAGGGCTTCGGTGCCACTTCTGCCAAAAATACCGCAGTCAGCACGCCGACCGGCACACCGATCAGGATTGCCAGCGTCGTACCCACGATAGAGGTTAAAATAACCCACAGGATACCGAACTTTGGATCTGCCGCCGTTGGCATCCATTCCGTGCCAAACAGGATCTCTCTAAGGCCTACTTTCAGGATTGCCGGGGTACCGCTGATGATCATATATAAGGTAATGGAAACTACCGCCAGTACAGCGAAGAAGGCACAAATCGTAAATACTATTTGTGCCACAGTTTCCACCACCGCTTTGTTTTTTCTGTTACCCATTACTGAAGCGTGTGTTTCACTATTCATCGCGTTCTTCCTTTTCTCAATCAGGATCTTACTTATCAGATCTTACTTTACAGTGATCAGACCAACTTCGGAAGCAACCTGCTGTCCTTCATCACCCAGTACAAAGTCGAACCATGCCTGTACCAGATCGTTCTGCTCGGAGATCTCGCCCTTGGTAGCCATTACGAAAGGTCTGCTTAAGAAGTAGTTGCCGGCCTTGATGTTCTCTGCGGTAGCTTCTACACCTTCCAAAGAAAGTGCCTTAACACTGTCATCCAGTGCATCCAGGGAAGCATATCCGATTGCTCCGGGAGTAGATGCTACTTTTGCGATGACCGCACCGGTGCTGTCCAGTTCGTTTGCATACTTGCAAGCGTCCTTTAAGTCAACCAGCTCTTCGAAAGCGCCTCTGGTACCGGAACCTGCCTCGCGACCAATCACGATGATAGGCTCCTCTGCACCGCCGACTTCTTTCCAGTTGGTAACTGTACCATTGTAGATGTTGGTCAGCTGCTCTTTGGTCAGATCCGCTACTTCGTTGGCAGGGTCTACACATACTGCAATCCCATCGATTGCTACAATGTTCTCAACCACACCTGCTGCCTTTTCCTCCTCCTTTAAGCTTCTGGAAGAATTACCGATATCAGCGCTTCCGTTGGTCACCGCTTCGATACCTGCGCCGGATCCTACGAACTCAGCGGTTACGGTGACATCCGGATACTGCTCCATGAATGCTTCGCTCAGTGCGTTTGCCAGCTTCTCCATAGAAGTACTTCCTACCATGGAAATGCTGCCGGACAGATCAGCTGCTGCTTCTGTGGAAGCTGCTGCGGTGCTCTCTGCCACGCTGCTCTCAGCTTGGGTGCTTGCTGCAGAAGATTCTGCTGTAGCGGCTGTATCGCTGTTACCACAGGCAACCAGTGTTGTGATTGCCAATATTCCTGCTCCTACCAGAGCCAATAATTTGCTGTGTCTTACTCTCATAATAATTCTCCTCCATGTTGTTTGTTTTCTTTCTCTCGATTACGTATTCATCCTAGCATGAAGGAAATTCACATAATATCACAGTCCGGTAATTTATTTGTAAGGTTTATGTAAAAAAGCAAAGCCTTACCGTACTTATATGCAGCATTCATTATCTTAAATAAAACAATTTTGCACAAAAGCATAACGGTCTTCAGATACTCTCCAGGATTCCCTCCGCGATTGCCTGCGCGATCTCCTCAAACTTCGTATCGAAAATCGTATTGTCCGCATCCGTATTGATAAATCCTACCTCCACCAACACTGCCGGCATATTCGTGCTGTTTAACACCACCAGATTCGGTCTCTCGTTCACTCCCAGATTGACAAATCCCACCTGTTCCAGCCTGGCATTGATATTGTATGCCATTCTGGCAGCTGCACCGTAACGATTGTAAACCAGTGTCTCCACGCCGCTGTACTGGTTCGGATATGGACTGGAATTGCGGTGGATCGAGACAAAATAATCTCCGCCGACCTCGTTTCCTTCCTGTGCCTTCTGGTAAGGAGATTCGTAGACATCCGTTGTCCTGGTGTAATACACGTCCACTCCGTTTTCTTCCAATATGGCTCCTACAGCTAATGTCAGCGCCAGGACATCCTCGCTTTCCTTTCTTCCGTTGTATGTGGCACCGGGGTTGGCTCCACCGTGATTGGAAATACGGCTACTATATTCTATATTAACAAATAAGCAGACAACAGGTTTATTAATTGCCCTGTT
>CAKRRU010000098.1 GCA_934394515.1 uncultured Acetatifactor sp. | reverse complement strand
TCCCCGGTATCATGGAGCATATCGAGAGAACCGGTATCCACTCCGGAGACAGTATCTCCGTATATCCGGCTCCGACTATTGATAAAGTAGTAAAAGAGAAGATCGCAGAGTACACCAGAAGACTGGCAAAGGCACTGCATGTCAAGGGTCTGATCAATATTCAGTTTATTGCCATCGGTGAGGATGTATACGTTATCGAGGTGAACCCCCGTTCTTCCCGTACCGTGCCTTATATCAGTAAGGTAACAGGTATTCCTATCGTGGATCTGGCAACCGAAGTCATCATCGGCAAGACGATCCGTGAACTGGGCTATGAGCCGGGCTTACAGCCTGAGGCAGAGTATTTTGCCATCAAGATGCCTGTGTTCTCCTTCGAGAAGATCCGCGGTGCCGAGATCAGCTTAGGACCGGAGATGAAGTCTACCGGTGAGTGTCTGGGTATTGCCAAGACCTTTAACGAGGCACTGTACAAGGCATTCCTTGGTGCAGGCGTAGAGCTGCCCAAGTATAAGAACATGATCATCACCGTAAAAGATGCGGATAAGGGAGAAGCGATCGAGATCGGAAGACGTTTCGAGAAGCTCGGTTATACCATCTATGCGACCAGAAGTACCGCAGCCGCTCTGAACGAAGCAGGCGTGAAGGCGAGAAAGGTGAACAAGATATCTCAGGAATCCCCGACTGTGATGGATCTGATCCTGGGACACAAGATCGACCTTGTCATCGATACGCCTACTCAGGGACGTGACAAGACCAGAGACGGTTTCCTGATCCGTCGTACCGCAATCGAGACCGGTATCTACTGCATCACCGCAATGGATACGGCAAATGCCCTTGTGACCAGTATGGAGCATATGAACGACTGCAAGGAACTGACACTGGTGGATATTGCACAGCTGTAAGACCGGCAATTATAAGATATAAGATAAACAAAAAGAGAACTGTTATACGCAAGAGAGTATGACAGTTCTCTTTTGCATAGATAGCAAATGAATGGCTGAAATCTATTGTGTTTGTGTCAAAAACAAAGTATTGACAAATGTCCGCGATAGGGATAAAATACAGACAGTTGAACAAATAAAGGCTGTGAAGAGAAGAGTAGGAGAAGAGATACGTCACAGAGAGTCCCGGCAGGTGAAAAGGGATATGGAAGGCTTCTTTGAACATGGTCTCGGAGCTTTGCACCGACTTCGCATGGAGATAATGGATGGATGCGGACAGGCTGCAACGGGAGTACCCGTTACCGTACCTGACTATCGATGAGAGATTACTCGTCCGTAGTTGCAGAGGCTTGTTCCTGTGAAGGATAAGCGAATTAAGGTGGTACCGCGGAAGATTTCCGCCCTTAAATTTTTATTTAAGGGCGGTTTTTTATTATGTCAAAAAGAGAAGAACTGATCAGAGAATATTGCAGACAGGTGAATGAAAGCCTGCATTTCATACAGAAATATATGGAGGGGATCGTTCCGGCGGGACGATGTGATGAGAAGATATACTGGGAGACAAAAAGAATCAGCGGGCAATTGCACGTTGGAAACAACATTGGCAATTATGATCAGACAGCACTGATCCAGGCATATCTTAGTGAAGCTGCACAACTGTACGCAGCCGGTGAACCCTGGAAAACCAGGATCACAGACCGCAGACGTTGCCGCAATACGATCCTGAACCATTTACAGATGATAGCCAATGTCAGCTTCTGGTTAAAAGAGCAAGGAGAACCGCTGGCAGAAGAGGTCTGCGGATGGCTGCTTGTACAGGAAGCTGAAGAGGTGCAGAAAGTCAGATCAGGACAGAGTCTGGAAGCTGCCGGAGAGATTTATCCGGCAGTGCAGAGAAAACGGGCATAAAATATTGGATTAAAATGGATAAAGGATAAATATAATTATCGAATCGGCATATACTATACATAGGATAACGATTCAGAGACTTATTCGCGGATTTATGAAAACGTCCGTGGGTGGAATAGTTACATGGTATGAAGAATATATGCCTGTCAGCTACAGGCGGATTGGAGTAACATGCTGGAAGAACATTACCCTTTTGTCGTACAGCCCCTGCCTTATGAATATGATGCTCTGCTTCCGGTGCTGGATGAGGAAACACTGCATTTTCATCATGACAAACATTATAAAACCTATGTGGATAAGCTGAATGCGACACTTGCCGATTATCCGCAGCTACAGCAGATGTCCTTGACGGAACTGCTCACTTCGGAGGATAATAGACTTGCATCCTTGCCGGAGGAAGCCCGGAAAAGTATTCGTAACAACGGCGGTGGGGTATATAATCATCAGCTGTATTTTGACAGTATGCGCAGTCCGGCAGGACAGGAGCCGTGCGGAGCGCTGGAAGAGGCCTTGATCAGGGATTTCGGATCGGTGAGACAGTGGAAAGAACTGATGACACAGGCTGCCGTTTCGGTATTCGGTTCCGGCTGGGCATGGCTTGTCAGTGAGCAGGACGGAACACTCGTGATCCTACAGACAGCCAATCAGGAAGTCCCGGATCTGAAGCTGTATACACCCATTTTCCTTATTGATGTGTGGGAACATGCCTATTACCTGCAATATCAGAACCGCAGACCGGATTATGTGGAAGGGTGGCATAAACTGATTCACTGGAAAAAGGCCGAAAGGCGATATGAAAATATGGGTGTAAAATAAAAACAGACAGAGAAAATAAAGAGGAAAAACATATGGAGAACAGACCGATCATAAAAAAAGAACAGGTAGAGAACGTCTACGACAGCAGATTTATTAAAGTATTTGATCTGCAATATGAACCGGGGAAACATTATTTTGATGCTACCAGAAGGACAAAAGAAAATCTGGCAGCAATCAAGACTGAGAAAGAATTCAAGCAGATGCTGCCGGATGCGGTCAGCTGCATTGTGATCCTGAAGATCAAAGGGCAGGAACCAAGACTGGTATTAAGCCGGGAATACCGTTATCCCGCAGGACAATTTCTCTTAAGTGTACCGGCAGGGCTGTTAGACCTGGAGGATGCACAGGCGCAAAACCCGGCGTTTCATGCAGCCATCCGGGAGCTCAGAGAAGAGACCGGTATCGAACCGGAAGAGGGCGACAATATCCGTCTCGTGAATCCGCTGGTATTCAGTACTCCGGGTATGACGGATGAGAGCAATGCACTGGTACAGATCACCCTGAACCGTGAGGAGATGCCGAAGGTAAGTCAGGAAGGTGCTGTGGGCACAGAAATGTTTGACGGCTTTGAGCTGCTGACCAGAGAGGAAGCAAAGAAGATATTGCGGGACGGTGTGGATGATCAGGGACTCTTCTATCCGCTATATACCTGGGCGGCCATGATGTGTTTTGTGACGGAAATGTGGGAGTAATATGTTGATTCATCAGTAAAATTGGGATGATGAGAAAGATAAGCACTGTCAAAGCTTTCATACTTTGACGGTGCTTATTTTTAGAAAATGACAGTATCTTTTTATGCTATGTTCAGTGCTTTTGCGTTAGGAAGGCAACACTGACAAAATCAGTATCTCCACGCTCATCATATCGTTCATGCGCCCCTGCTTTACGGCTTCTTCCGTTTCTACACATTGTTTCACAGCGTTTTTTAATACGGAAGTCTTAAAGTGAGATGCCTGAGCCGCATACTTTCCGACAGCAAAAGGAGGTACGCCCAGTTTGGAGGCAATGGTCTTATTATCGTGGCCTCTGCTTTTTAATTCTTTCGTCTGCAGCAGGAGATTACATTGTCTGGCAATCAGGAACAGAACTCGCATGGGAGGCTCTTTTAAGGCCAGCAGATCATAATAGAGCTGTAACGCCTTCTGTGGCTGCTTTTCGGCAATGGCATTCACCATATCGAAGATATGATTGGCGATCCGGGTGGTGCAGACGGCTTCTACATCTTCCGCAGTGACCACATCGCGGTCGAGACAGTAGCAGATCAGCTTTTCCAGCTCCATCTGAATATTTTCCATGTCTGTACCGGTTTTGGTGAGGAGAAGCTGAGCGGTATTCTCAGAGATTTTTTTACCCTCCTTGCCTAAAATGCCGGCAATCCAGCGTTTCAGGGTATTCTCATCCTGCACGGTAAATTCCGCAACGCAGCCTTTGGACTGTACAGCTTTATATAGCTTGCTGCGTTTATCCACGTCAGTTTCCGTAAAAACAAAAAAGGTGGTATCGTTGGGAGCGGCAAGATATTCCGCCAGCTTTTCTCCGCCGGATTTGAAGAGTCCGGTGTCTTTGAAAAACATGACCCGGCGTTCTGCCAGAAAAGGCAATGTCTCTGCCTGATCAATTACCTGTCCGAGAGAAAAATCTTTTCCCTGATAGAAATGGGTATTCATTTCATCGCCGTCCTGACACAGGGCTTTACGCAGACGATTTGTATATTGATTTTTCAGATAACGCTCTTCCCCGTAGAGCAGGTAGATCTGTTTGAAATTTCCTGTTTTAATATCTTCGTTGATCCGCTGCATGATGGAATCCTGAATCCTTTCCGGATAGTAAAGATGACACGCCTGACCGGGCGATCTATCGGTTCGCCTGATATCGTTATTGATTTAGTATACTCCATTTTCTATTGAGGTTTCAAGAGGGGTATGCTAGAATGTAACTATTCGGAGTCGTGCAATGCATTGGAGATCTGTGGAATGAAGCAATTCCGAAAGGCTAAGATACCGTAAGAGGAAGGAAGAGGAAAATGAGTAAGAAAAGCGGATTTATGCAGGAATTTAAGAAGTTTATTCTGAGGGGAAATGTCATGGATATGGCAGTCGGCGTGATCGTCGGCGGAGCATTTACCGCTATCGTTACTTCTCTGAATCAGGATATCCTGACACCGATTCTCGCTATCTTCGGCGGTACGGATTTTTCCAATCTGTATGTGAAACTGGGAAGCAGTGAGACGGCACCGGTGTTGATGTACGGCAATTTTATTACAGCAGTTATTAATTTCCTGATTACGGCATTTGTTATTTTCTGCCTGGTGAAATTCATTAATAAACTGGGAGATACTCTGCATCATAAGGAGGAAGCTCCGGCAGCTCCCATAACAAAAAAATGTCCTTTCTGCAAGAGTGAGATCGCTATAGATGCAACGAGATGTCCTCACTGCACCTCCCAGCTGGAAGAACAGACTAAATAAACGGAAATTATTTGTAATATTTACGCATAGAAGGATAATCGTACAGGACAGAAGCAGCGGAGGAAAGCATGGGAAAATTACATAGGAAAATGATGGCAGTGGGGATCGGCTGCCTGATGATCGGCATGCTGACAGGCTGCGGAAATGATACGACCAAGATCACAGAAGGAATGCAGCTGGTGGAGACGCTGGATTATCAGGGAGCGCTGGCTGCTTTCGATGAAGCGGAAGCACAGAAAGAAAATAGTCGCCTGATCGCCAGGGGCAGAGGAATCGCCAACATGGGTCTGACGGATTACGAACAGGCGGTTCAGTATTTTACACAGGCGCTGGAAATGAGCAGCGGCTGGGTACAGAATGTGGATTATGATATGAACTATTATCTGGCAGCCGCTTATACCAAAAATGGTCAGCCGGCCGAAGCAAAAAAGGTATACGATGCTATTCTGGCGTTAAAACCGGAAGAAAAGGATGCATATTTTCTCAGGGGATCGTCGGAATTGGAACTCGGAGATTATGACAGTGCCAAAGCGGATTTTGACAGGGTGATTTCTATGGATCCGAAAAATTACGATCGGCTGATAGAAATCTATGAGGTACTGGCAGAGTATGGTTACCGTGAAGTGGGACAGGAATATCTGCAAAATGTATTAGATACAGCCAAACAGCTGGACACTTACGACAGTGGCAGAATCTATTATTATCTGGGAGAATACCAGAAAGCGTATCTGGCATTGGAAGAGGCAAAGGACAAGGGCGGTGCGGACAGTTATCTGTATCTGGGAAGAGCCTACGAGGCAACGGGTGATTACAACTATGCTTCCAGCGTATACAGCAATTATCTCTCCAAGCAGGGACCGGATGCGGAAATCTACAATCAGTTAGGATTGTGTGAGATGTCTAAAAAAGAATACCAGAAGGCTCTGGAGGCATTTCAGGCGGGAAAACAGATCGAGGGAAACAGCCTGATGCAGACGTTATCTTTTAATGAAATTGTGGCATATGAATATCTTGAAGATTATCAGAAGGCAGCGGTGCTGCTGAAGGCCTATTTACAAAATTACCCGGACGACCAGACGGCCATCCGGGAGCAGCAGTTTTTGTCTACCAGGTAAAAGATACAACAGAATAAATATGCTTAATCGGTGGCAGAATCTTCCTGTGAAGATTCTGCCCTTTGTCTTAATTGCAGCAGATCGATAAAATCCAGCAAAGAAGCCGCATTTTTAGAATTGAAATGCTGCAGGATATCTAGCAGACCGGAAACAGTGATGTTGGGTGCAAATTCCTGATTCAGGGTCTCCAGGCTATAGCGATAAGGAGTACGTCCCAGCAGGTAGTCGGTTGTGACTCCGAAAAAGTCAGCTAATTGTATCAATGCCTCCTGATCCGGAAAGTGTATGTTATTTTCATAATTAGAAATGGTGCCGACGGAAACTTTCAGTATGGCAGCCAGTTCTTTCTGGTAGATTCCCCGTTCTTCCCTCAGGGATGCAAGAATTTCACCGAAACTCCTCATATTGCCTCGCATTCTGCCGCAGATGCAGCATATTTAAATATTTTTCTTTTAAGATTTGATGAACTCTATTTTACTATATTTTAGTTTTAAAGAAATATAAATTTAGAAATAGAGGAAAATAATAAAAATACAGCACAAGAATCAATATTACCTAAAAAACATAAAATATTCCAAATCTTTGCATTGAGAAATCCTCTCATTAATCCCTATTGCTATTTTCGAAATAGGCAGATATAATAATTCAAGAGTTAGACGCAACTAACTAAAGAGTGAATCATGTGAAACTCCTCTGAGGAAACGGAGCTGCTGAATCCGGATACCGGGGAGGAGTTTTCAGCCCTTAGACAGATTCACCGAAGAGAAGGTTTGGGATAAAAAGTTTAGAATAGAGGATAAAGGAGAAGAATGAAATGAATTATTTAGAGATTGAAAAAGTCATTGGACGTGAGATTCTGGATTCCAGAGGCAATCCTACCGTAGAAGCAGAAGTGACTCTGGTAGACGGAACGATAGGAAGAGGTATGGCACCCAGCGGTGCTTCCACCGGTAAATTCGAAGCACTGGAGTTAAGAGACGGAGACAAGAACAGATATCTGGGCAAGGGTGTACAGAAGGCCGTAGAGAATATCAATACAGTAATCAATGAGACTTTACAGGGAATGGATGCTTCCGATATCTATGCCATTGATAAAGCAATGATCGATGCAGACGGAACCAGGGACAAATCCAGACTGGGTGCAAATGCGATTCTGGCAGTATCCATTGCCAGCGCGAGAGCAGCGGCGATTTCACTGGATATTCCCCTGTATCGTTTCCTGGGCGGCATCTCCGGAAACAGACTTCCGGTTCCTATGATGAACATTATCAACGGTGGATGTCATGCACTTTCCTCCGGCCTGGATGTACAGGAATTCATGATCATGCCTGTAGGAGCGCCTTCCTTTAAGGAATGTCTGAGATGGTGTTCCGAAGTATTCCACGCACTGGCGTCTATCCTCAAGGACAGAGGTCTGGCTACTTCCGTGGGGGACGAGGGCGGTTTCGCTCCGGCGCTGAAGTCTGATGAGGAAGCGATCGAGACGATTCTGGAGGCAGTAAAGAAGGCCGGCTATGAGCCCGGTAAGGATTTCAAGATTGCCATGGATGCGGCTTCCAGCGAGTGGAAGACCGGCAAAAAGGGAGAATACAAGCTGCCTAAGGCAGGCACCGTATTTACCTCCGAAGAACTGATCGCACATTGGAAGAAACTGGTGGGGAAATACCCCATCATTTCGATAGAAGATGCACTGGATGAGGAAGACTGGGAAGGCTGGAAGAAGCTGACCGCAGAGTTAGGTGACAAGGTACAGCTGGTCGGCGATGATCTCTTCGTAACCAATACCGAGAGACTGGCAAAGGGAATCTCCTTAGGCTGCGGCAATTCCATCCTGATCAAGTTAAACCAGATCGGATCTGTATCCGAGACGCTGGAAGCCATTAAGATGGCACACAAGGCCGGTTATACCGCTATTTCCTCGCATCGTTCCGGTGAGACCGAGGACACCACCATTGCTGACCTGGCAGTCGCACTCAATACTTGTCAGATCAAGACCGGTGCGCCCAGCAGAACCGAGCGCGTGGCAAAATACAACCAGCTGTTGCGTATCGAGGAAGAACTGGGTGCGGCAGCCGTATATCCCGGCATGGGCGCATTCAACGTTCAGAATTAAATTGCTTTTATCCAAACTATTTTGGTTTCTCTTTTTCTCTTGAGGGACTGTTCGAAAGGACAGTCCCGTTTGCGTTTTCTGGAAAAATGCAAAACAGAAAATCTGCATTATTTGAGACGTGATTGAAAAATGACTTGAAAAATCTATTGACTTATGCTGAAAAGGTATGATACTATCATCTCCGTTGTGTAAACTGCATAGAGACATTAGGTAGGAATTGGAAACGACACATGTGCGCACTGCTCACTGATTAACGAACAACACACATGTGTCTTTTTGCGCTCATTTTCAGAAAAGGAGGGCATCCAATCATGCCGAAGACAAGATTACAAAACATTATTTTCACCATTATTATGGCATTCGTTATGGTATATGCCATGGTCTGCTACAACATCGCACTGGATAAGGGAGGAATGAGCAACGAAATCTTCCTGTTAGCGTTCCGCGAGATTCCCATCATGTGGCCCATTGCGTGTATTCTGGAGTACTTTGTAGTCGAAAAGTTATCCCACAAGCTGGCGTTCCGTATGGTATCACCGGAAGATAAGCCGATTTTCATCACGCTGGCAATCTCATCCATGATCGTGTGCCTGATGTGCCCGGTGATGAGCTTCATCGCTACCTGTCTGTTCATGCATCCCGGCAATCAGATCATTGCGCTGTGGCTGCAGAAGACGGTGCAGAACTTCCCTATGGCACTTTGCTGGCAGATTTTCTTTGCAGGTCCCGGGGTGAGAAATGCATTTGGGTTTGTGGTAAGTAAGATTTGTAAAGCAGATTGAAATTAACTTGAAAGTTAGTCAATGATCACTGGCTAACATACTGGCTAGCCATCCGTAGCCCCGGCTGCATATAAGAAACGCTGACATCGTTTTCACTCGGAAACAGAGCGCAGCGGTACGTAAGCGAGGAAAGTACCCTCGCTAAGTGCCGGCGTCTGTTTACGGTCATCTTATTCTTATATGCAACCGGGGCTACTGGGTTACTGAAAACTTTAGAACCACAGAATTCCCAGAGTGAGCAGATAA
>CAKRRU010000097.1 GCA_934394515.1 uncultured Acetatifactor sp. | reverse complement strand
GCCTTGATGTCCTTCTCGATAGAACCAAGAGTCTTAACTGCGGTTACTGCACACCAGTAGTCTACGTTGTTGTTGTGACCCTGCTGCTCGTCCAGACCGGTCTGATCTGCTACTGCTACGGGATCGCCATTGTCGTCATAGTTGAAGTTCACGCCTTCGATACCCCACTGCATGGTGAAGAGGTTCTCGGGCTGGTTCAGCCACTCAAGGTACATCATAGCTGCCTTTACTTCATCCTCGGTAGCGTCGTTAGCAAAACCGATCATCATACCGAAGT
The DNA here is from genome assembly GCA_934394515.1 of uncultured Acetatifactor sp. Taxonomy (GTDB): domain Bacteria; phylum Bacillota; class Clostridia; order Lachnospirales; family Lachnospiraceae; genus Acetatifactor. The sequence goes on along the minus strand of CAKRRU010000097.1, from coordinate 9,254 downwards.
TGGTTCCGGGTCTGTAAGAAGCGCTGGAACCCCAGGTTGCATCCTGTGTCCATGTGGAGGGGCTTACTGCTACTGCCAGCTTTCCATCAGGGTTAGTTTCATAGAAGGAATTCAGTACGTTCATGGTAGAAGAGATATATCCGGTCCAGGTAAATGCTTCACCGTTGATGAAGTCAGCCTCTGCCTCGGAAGCATCTCTTAAGTAGTACTCAGGGTTGTAATAACCGTCATTGTACAGTTCGTTTTCAAACTTCAGGAATCTCTTCTGCGCTTCGGTGGACAATGCCGGGATCTGGTAGTCACCGGTAGTAGCCCATGTGGTCTCATCCTGAGGATAATCTCTGTAACCGTAGTTCTGGTCAATACCTGCGCCGCTTACTTTCTTACCGCTTAACGGATATTTGTGACCGTTCTCAACCAGCTTTGCATACAGCTCTAACAGCTTGGTATTGTCGCCAACGGGATACTCAGAAAATCCTGCCTCTTCCAGCCAGTCCTGACGATAGAAGGTACACCATGTATAAGTGGTGTTACCGTAAGGTCTGTAACCCAGTACCAGATAATCTTCGTCAGCCAGTTTGGTGTAAGCGTCATTGCCGTGCTCTACCATGGTCTCCCAGTAGGTAGGAGCGATCTGCTTGAACTGCTCTACATCATAGGTCTGCAGATATCCGTCTGCCTGCCAGGTAGCAAGCTTGTCATAGTCATATTCCATGCAGATAGTAGGAAGGCTCTGGCTTGCTGCCAGCATTGCGTAATCGGTCATAACATCGCTACGGGTAATTCCTACATATTCCACTGTGATGTTGTACTTGTCTCCGAAGTTCTCCTGTACCCATTTGGTCCAGTAGTTGTTTTCTACATCGGAGCAGCCGTTTCCTGAAGATCCACGGTCATATACGGGAATCTGCAGTGTAACATTGTCTGCGAAAGGCTCCCAGCCGTCAATACCTGCTACTGCATCTGAAGCTGCTGCATCTGTGCTTGCTACGGTACTTGCTACCGCAGTATCCTTTGTGGAAGCATCTGCGCCGGCATCGCTGCTGCCGCATCCGGTCAGAGTGCTCATAGCCATAGCACCTACAAGTGCTGTTGCCATTACTTTGTGAAGAGTATTCTTCTTCATAAATCAATCCTCCTTGTTCTTTCCGAAGGAATTCTCCGTTTCCGCCATGGAAAGGATTTCCCCTCTTAAATATACATAGTTTTATGTGTACCCCGGAGACCCGGGAAAACATACAATGGTAACCTGTGTTTTAGTAGCTTAGCCCTTTACCGCTCCGATCATGGTTCCCTGTACGAAATACTTCTGCAGGAAAGGATAAATGATAATGATAGGAATGGTTACGAACATAATACTTGCTGCCTGCAGCACTTCGGGAGTGGACTGGATCGCGCTTCCGGTATCTGCCAGGGATGAAGTCTGTGCTTCCGCTGCGGATGCAACCAACTGATATAACTTATACTGGATCAGCTTCAGGTTGGCACTCTTGGTATAGTACATGTTGTCTGCATAGGAATTCCAACGTCCTACCGCATAGAACAGAGACAACGTTGCCAGGATCGGCTTGGACAGCGGTAATACGATCCTGCTTAAGATCTGGAAATTACTTGCGCCATCTAAGAATGCGGATTCTTCCAGACTTTCCGGAATCGTACTCTGGAAATAGTTCTTCATGATCAACATGTTGTACGGGGAGTAGATCAGAGGTAAAATCAATACCCACATCGTATCCAGCACATGTAACTTCTGATATAACAGGTAGCAGGGAATGATACCTGCGCTGAAGTACATCGGCACCATCAGCAGGAAAGTCAGCAGCTTTTTGCCCTTTAATCTCTTCTTGGAAAGAGGATACGCTGCACAGGTACATACCACCATACCGAGTGCGGTGAAAATCAGTGTTACGATCACGGAGAATACCATGGAGTAAGTCATGGAACTGTCTCCGAACACCTTCTTGTAAGCATCAAAGGTAATATCCTTCGGCCAGAAGTATACGCTCTTGGACATTACTGCGGTATTGCCGGAAATGGATTTCACTGCTACATGCAGGAAAGGTAACACACAGCTTGCACACAGGATCACGATCACTGCCATCATGACGAAATCGCTGATACGGAATTTGTTGACCGCATGAGCTCCGCCTGCGGAGGTAGATTCTTCATTGATATTGACTTCTTTTTTCTTCATCTTACTCACCTCCTACAGTAATCCGTCTTCGCCAAGCTTCTTGGCAAATTTATCGGATAACAGAACCAGGATCAGTCCGATCAGGGACTGGAACAGACCAACCGCGGTTGCCGCGCTGAACTTTCCGGCTCCGATACCTTTATTATATATGTAGACAGCCAGCTGATACTGGAAGTCTTTTACCTGTGAATTCTCCAGAGCTGTCAGACGTTCCAGGTTACTTCCCATGACACGTCCGAGATTCAGGATCAACAGGGTTACTACCGTACTCTTGATACCGGGAAGTGTGATGTGCCACATTCTCTTCCAGCGGTTTGCTCCGTCGATCATGGCTGCTTCATACAGCTCGCCGTTGATACCGGTGATCGCTGCCAGGTAGAGGATCGTGCCCCATCCCATCGTCTGCCATACACCGATCAGCAGATAAGTGATCGCCCAGTGCCATTTCTCATTCAGGAAAGGAATTCCTTCGGAGATCACGCCGAGGTTGGTAAGTAAAACATTTACCAGACCGGAGTTCGGACGGAACATTGTCATTGCCACGCTTCCGATGATAGCCCAGGAAAGGAAGTGCGGCAGATACAGGATCGTCTGTGATACTTTCTTGAATCGGGGATATCTCAGTTCATTTAAGATCAGTGCCAGAATGATCGGCATCGGGAAACCGATCAGCAGGTCTGCCAGGTTAAACACGATGGAGTTGCGCAGCGCTCTGATGAAATCGGCATCCTTGAAAATCTTAATGAATGTCTTCATTCCCACCCATTCACTGCCTGCATATCCTTTGGCCGGCTTATAATCCATAAAAGCCATTCGTAAGCCCGGATAAGCGCCGTAACTGAATACGAATACCATGATCAGCGGAAACAGTAACAGCAGATATAACTGCCAGTCTCTCTTAAAAGCTTGTTTCCACGTGGTTTTGGTCTTGACACCAGCCACATTGGCTACATTCTTCTTTGCCATATCGAACCTCCTCAAGTGTCAGCTGTAATTCATCGTCATTTTGTACACTTTTTGTAACTTTGTAAGTCTATTATCATACATGTTGCTCGTTTCGTCTAATCATTCCGCATATATTATCATGCAAAAACGACCATTATAGTTCATGGTCGTTTTTCGTATATTTTTATTTTTTGCATAAATACAGCTTTGTTTTTTCGGATTAAAAAGGCATTTTGACACGTTTTCTTAAGGTTATTCCGCATTTTTTTGAATAAAATATGTACGAATTGTAAACATTGAAATAGAATTTTCGTATATTAATGGTTGATTTTGTGCTGTTTTATTGTTATATATAAAGTATGAGGTTTGTTATTACCTTGTTTCAGGGTTCAAAAAGCATCCGGAATGATCATTTAGAAAAGCATTTTGCGTTCAGAAATTCGATTTCCGGTGACTCAGGAGGTTCTATATGGCGAAACCGAAGCGTACTGTTACCGAATATCGAAGTTATTATCTGCCCATGCAGTTTCCGGTGCTGCTTTTATCCGGTGATTATTGGAAGATCTCGGATATTCCCAGCGGAAGTCTGCATTTTCACAACTGTCTGGAGATCGGGCTCTGTCATTCCGACAGCGGCACGCTGGAGATCAACGGAGAAAAACAATATTTCAAAGCCGGTGACGTCACCGTTCTGCCGCGAAATGTCCCGCATACCACCTACAGCACCCCCGGTACCAAAAGTCACTGGTCTTATCTTTTCCTGGATCCCAAAGAGATGTTCCGCAATCTCCTGCCCGCTTCCTGGAAAAATTTCGATCTGGCCACGGACGGTTTTCCGGCCTTCCGCTATATTTTCAGCAAGGATGATTTTCCGCATATCCATTATCTGGTATCCTATATCATCCACGAACTGGAAGATCAGAATCCCTGCTATCAGATCAGCGCACGCAGTCTCCTGTGTTCTCTATATATAGAGCTGTACCGTATCGAAAGTCTCGGCGGTGCCAACCCCGACAACGTGAAACCGGACTCTCCCGAATTGGCAGCGCTGAAAGAGCAGAAAAAAGAAGGTGAGATTGCAGAGAATTCTCTGGTCATCTCACCCGCATTGGATTATATCGAAGAAAATTATATGCAGCAGTTCACCATCGAATATCTGGCAGATCTGTGTCACTGGAGTCCGACGCATTTCCGCCGTGTCTTCCATGATATCATGGGAACCTCTCCTCTGGATTATGTAAATAATACCAGAATCATGAAATCCTGTATTCTGCTGCGCAGTACCGAGCATTCTATCCTGGATATCTCGGAAATGGTCGGCTTCCATTCCGTATCCAGTTTTAACCGCTATTTCATCAAACTGATGCAGATGTCTCCCAGAGAATACCGCAAGCAGATGAAACAGAGCGAAAAGAAAGCCGAAAATCAATCGATTCTGGAATTTGCAGGCTGGATGATGCCGGAGTGATCCGACATCATCTTTTTCTATGCCAACCTCTTATGCTTCCACTTTCCTGAGTAATAACGTATCACGGGAATAACACATCCGCAGCTCCAGGACAGCGGCGTTGCGATCCAGATGCCGGTCACACCGATCTTGCCTGCCAAAAGATAAGCGAACACAATTCTCCCAGCAAGTTCCGTCAGTCCTGCCACCATGCAGGTATTGACATCTCCCGCGCCGCGGATCACATTCTGATAGCTCTGCATGATTCCGGCAATCACATAAGCCACGCCGATGATCGTCAGATAAGTACAGCCGATCCGAATCGCCTCTCCCGATTCATCAGCATCCAGGAATAACGTCATCAGCGGTACACGGAAGATAAGGACCACAAGAGCAATCAACGCTGCCGCTCCCACCATCACGACCAACGTCTTATAGAGTCCCTCCCGTATCCTGTCATACCAGTTTTTCGCAATATTCTGTCCGGTAAACACGGACAGAGCCGTTCCGATCGAGACAATGACCTGAATCGCCACGCTGTCCACACGATTGGCCGCCACATAAGCCGCCATGACAGAGGAGCCGAAGGAATTCACCAGCCGCTGCACGCTCATTCCGCCCAGTGCGATCATACAGGACTGGAACGCCGCCGGGAAACCGGTCTTCACCACCAGTTTCAGATATTCCGCCTCCGGACGCCATTTCATCAAAGACAGTCCGATCTCTTCTCTCACCTGCAGCAATTTCACGAAACAGATCACTGCCGAGGTACATTGTGCAATGATCGTGGCATAAGCCGCTCCTGCCACTCCCATGTTGCATTTCACAATGAAAAACAGATCCAGTACGATATTTACAGCCGAGGAAGTGATCACCGCTCGCAGCGGTGTCTTGGAATCGCCCACGCTGTTCAGTATTGCCGCGCAGCCATTGTAGATCACGCTTCCAAACACAAACACATAAATAATATGCAGATAGGTCACAGAATAACTCATGACATTCTCCGGCACGCTTAACAGCCGCAGGAAAAATTCCGCGCCAAACATGCCGACGCACGCCATAATGCAGGTAAGTACTCCGGCTGCCCAGACCAGTGCCGTCACCGTCTTCGCCAGTCTCTCCTTATTACCGCATCCGAAACACTGTGCCGCCACAAGTCCGGCACCGTTACACATACCGCTGACCAGTGCCAGCAGAAAATACGTCAGACTTCCGGTACTTCCCACACCGGCCAGCGCCTGCTCTCCCAGGAATCTTCCCACGATCACAGTATCCGCCACGTTATAGATCTGTTGAAAAATATTGCCGATCAGCATCGGTATCGCAAAGCCGATGATCAGTTTCAGGGGCTTGCCTTCCGTCATATTTTTCATAACTTTATCCTCGCATTATCAAATATCTCTTAGTCGTCTTTCTACGACGTTTACGCTTCCGAGCATCGTACCAGTCTCGCACTCATAAGGCGATTCTCCCGTTTCGGTGGCAGATCATAATAGACATCCTCGCGAAACGGATCCAGTTCCAGTGTCAGATGTTCCGGATAACCGTATCGTTTTAATGCCACGCGCCATATCTCACCGTTGGAAAACCAGTCATCAAGAAGCCTGCCGTTTTGGTACAGCCTTGCACAGTCTCCGCCAAAGTCCAGTTCGAGATAAACATCTGTTTCCATATCTTTCGCAGAGTTTTCTTCATATTTCAGGGTCAGTTCACAGCTTCGGTGTGAGGTATTTTCCCGTACTTCCACTTTCCCCGCTTCTGTCAGGCACAGATCCGGCAGCAGATGTACTCCGGTGCCTTCCTCATTTTCATCATAGCAAAAATGCTCCGCATCATGGGCCGTAAGAATCCTTACCGCTTCCTCATGCACCTTCCCGTCGCTCCACTCAAAGTATACACTCCCGGGGTTTTCATCCGTGTAAAAATAATAGATTCCGCCATAACATCCCAGGTAGGATGCATTCGTCCGGCGAAGCCTGATCTGCTCTCCGTCCACACAGACCGGCAGATTATATGGCAGAACCAGTATTGCATCTGTAGGTACATGAATTCTGTCGAAGATGACCTGTTGCAGACCATCCTCCGATTTTCCAGATGTTTTTTCTGCCCCTTTCAAAGTTTCCGCCGACCGCGTACCAGTCGCAGGGACATTAAAGTACAACGCTTTCTCCGGTGTAATCCACTTCTCCGTCATCTTCCGTTTCCGCTGATGATTGTTGATAAACAGGAATCCACAATCTTCCTCCGCATTATAGCGGAAGGAAGCACGCAGAGTCTCCATATCCTCCGGATTCGTCGGCGCAGGTATATTTTCCGGCAGGCAGGCTTTTGCCGGAGCCAATAGATTTTCCACGTTTTTTATAAAAATATGGTGCTTGCGCAACCGGAAATAGCTCTCCGCAGGCAGTCCGTTCTCTCGCAGACAGGTCTGGAAATCGTAGCTTTTTACCGGCAGATCATTGGCATATCCCGTTGCCTTCGACTCCTGTAATGTCGTGTATTTTCCGTCCGGATTCACACCGCCGTGATACATATAGTATCCGATCAGGTTTGCTCCGGCACCCAGCATACAGATCGTCTGCGCTTCGATATCATCAGGGTACGGAAAGGGGCGTCTGTGCGCCGTCACCTGTAATCCGCCGCCCAGCTCCGCCGTCAGATAGGGCACTTTGTCCGTATCAAATGTAAATGAGCTCTGCCTCTCCGAGAAATCAGAAGCAATATTGGCATCATCATGGAACGGCTGGAACAGAAAGTTCTCGCTGGCAGACATCTCATGCGTATGCCCCGCCCAAGGGGCATCCACATAGCCGCCAAGCACCGAAAGGAACCCTTCCGGCACATAAGCGCCGCCCCAGCCGGTGGCCGAGTAATAGGGAGTGACCATCCCCTTTTCTTCCGCTATCTGTTTCAGCTTACGCATGTGCGCCATGCCTTCTTCTCTGTCAGAGGGGCCGCCGGCATGTCCGTACTCATTCTCAATCTGGATTCCGATCACAGGACCGCCGTCCTTATCCATGAAGCCTGCTGCCTGCTCACCGATCTTTGTAAAAAATTTATCCACCAATGCCAGATATACCGGATCGTTTGTGCGAGTACACAGTTCTCCCTTTTTCTCTTTCTCCACCAGCCAGTCCGGAAAACCGCCGTTTCTGCACTCTCCGTGCGCCCAGGGGCCGATGCGCAGCCATACTTTCAAGTGGGCCTCCTGACAGCAGGTCAGAAAATCATGCAAATTCCTCCTGCCGGAGAAATCCCACTCTCCCTGTGCCTCCTCATGGTGGATCCAGAACACATAGGTGGCAACAATTTCCACTCCACCCTGCTTCATATTATGCAGCGCAGATTTCCACTCTGTCTCCGGGTAACGGGAAAAATGAAACTCTCCCATAACCGGCAGAATCGGTCTGCCGTTATCTGTCAGATATTCGCTGTTGTAACCGTACATTTTGCTCCCATCTCCAAAATTCATAATTCATATTGCATATTCTTCTTATCGCCAAACACTCTTATAATGGTATCAAAGTTGCTTGTTTCCGAATGTTTGTCCTAATTGCCAATGTTTCATTGCTCTTGCAAAAATAAATTAAATCCGCAATCCGTCATATACCTTCTGCTTCGCCATGTATCCGTATTCCCCGGTGTGCATTATCCATGGCAAGCAGTTGCTTAGTGCATGCATCCGCTTCTGCCTCTCGTCCCAGTCCGCGCAGTCCCAGACTCATCATGAACAGGCAATGTTTCCGGTTCCGTTCGCTCAAGTCTTCTTCAAAGATCAGCAGATCCGGCAGGGATACCGCGAAGTAGTCTGTTTTCACGACATCCTCCAGGTGCAGTCTGCCATAGTCCACAAGCTTTTGAAATCTCAAATGTGCCTCTTCCGTATTCCTTAGCTGCAAATGTGCCAGTCCCTGATAATAGATCATCTCGGGTGGCTGGTCGTTATAGTACATCATGCCTACCGGCTCCGACTCTCCGCAGCCTGCTTTCGTATAACAATCTTGCGCCGCTTCATCCTCTCCCAGCTTTTCATATACCAGTCCAAGAAGGTAGTACAGATTATTCTCCTGTGCCGACTCCAGTTTTCCCTCTCCGAGATTGTACGGATACTCGCCTACTGCCCTGAGCAGAAGCTCCCTCGCCTCTGCATAGTGTTCTTCTGCCACTGCTGCTTTTGCCAGCCGGTACAGCGCCGTCAGGTACTGTGCGGCAACCTTTCCTTCGCCGCCTTCCCATTGATGGAAATGCCTCTTTTCGATCAAACCAAGCGCTCTTGCATTCTCTCCTAGCGTGTTCAGCAAAGTCACATATTCCAGATACAGATCATCTCTGTTCTCTACCAGTGCAAGATACTGTTCCAAATCTTTCAGTCGTTCCTGTATCGGAACATTCATCCGTTTCCTCAGCTGATCCAGTTCCAGATACACCCTGGCATCTGTTTCATCCAGAGTAAATGCCAGACTCATTTCTTCATAAGCTTTCTCAGGCTGTCTGTATACATTGTAATAAGCCAGAGCCAGATTCCTGTGCACCGTAGGAAAATCCGGATATTTCCGGGCGGACTTTTCGTAATCCTCAACCGCCGCATCGTATACTCTCTTATCATACAGCAGGCACCCCAGATAATAATAAGCCATACCGAGGTCAAATTCTTCTGCAAGCGTTTTC
>CAKRRU010000096.1 GCA_934394515.1 uncultured Acetatifactor sp. | reverse complement strand
GTAACCGGCTCCACCAAGCCCGAGCTTCACGTAGAAGTTTGCTCCAAGTGTCATTCATTCTACACTGGCCAGCAGAAGTCTGCAAGAACCGATGGCCGTATTGATAAGTTCAATAAGAAATACGGTGTTAAATAAGATTGAGATTGCAAGAGAACGGTTGAGGTATTCTTATCTCAACCGTTTTTGCTCATTATACAGAGTCTTGAAAACGGGAATCGACCCGGTGGGGACTTTGGGCGACATACAATCTGTATTTATAAGGATGAATATTTATGGCTAGAAGAAAGAGTCGCTATTCCGGCATCGGCGGACAGGCCGTGCTGGAAGGTGTTATGATGAAAAATAAAGAGAAATATGCGGTAGCTGTCCGTAAACCGGATGGTGAGATTGAAGTGGAAGTGGAGACTTATCAGGGACTGGCTCACGGAAGCCGGATCAAGGAGTTCCCTTTTATCCGTGGTATTTTTAATTTCCTGGATTCTCTGATTCTGGGAACGAAGGCGCTGAACTATTCGGCAAGCTTCTATGAAGAAGAGGACGGAAAAGAGACAAAGTTCGACAAGGCAATGGACAAGATGAGCGGCGGTAACGGAGAGAAGCTGTTGTCAGGAATCGTAACTGTGATCTCCGTGGTATTGGCTGTCGGTATTTTTATTGTTTTACCGTATTTTATTTCGTCATTGTTTGAGAACTTTATCCGCAACCGGTCCCTGATGGCAATCATTGAAGGTGTGATCCGTATTGCATTGTTCCTTCTGTATGTATGGGGCATCAGTGCCATGAAGGATATCCGCCGCCTGTATCAGTACCATGGTGCGGAGCATAAATGTATCAACTGTATTGAAAAAGGAAGACCCCTTACGGTGCATAATGTCATGCGCAGTTCCAGGCTGCATAAACGCTGCGGTACCAGCTTTATTTTCTTCGTTATGCTGGTAAGTATCGTATTGTTCTTCTTTATTCAGGTAGACAATGTGGCGGAAAAGGTGATCTTACGTATCCTGTTGATGCCGGTGGTAGCCGGAATCTCTTATGAGATCATCCGTCTGGCAGGCCGCACCGATAATATATTCATTAAGATTCTGTCCGCACCCGGTATGTGGATCCAGCGTATGACTACGAAGGAACCGGATGAGAGTATGGCAGAGGTAGCCATCGCTTCCGTTGAGGCTGTATTTGACTGGAAGAAATATCTGCAGGATACTTTCGGCTATGAAGTGGATGAGAGCTGGATGAAGGAAGAGAAGCCTGCAGAACCAGAGGACTAGAAGCAATGACTTATCGGGAATGCTATGAAAAAGGCTGTCGTATCCTTAATGAGGCAGGAATAGAAGAGGCTGCCCTGGATGCCAGACTTTTGCTGGAATCTGTGTGCGGTACGAACCGTAATGATCTGCTGGTACACGGTGAGCAGCCGGTAACCGTGGACGCAGAAGAAAAATACATGGACTGGATCGGAAAACGTGCCGGGCATATCCCACTGCAGCAGCTGACCGGGGAACAGGATTTCATGGGGCTTACCTTTACGGTCAATGAACATGTACTGATCCCCAGACAGGATACCGAGATTCTGGTGGAGGAAGTACTGAAGGAACTCCATGACGGAATGCGTGTGCTGGATATGTGTACCGGATCAGGCTGCATTCTGATCAGTCTGCTGCATTACAGCAACGGATGTGAAGGGCTGGGCGTGGATCTGTCTGCGGAAGCGTTGCAGGTGGCAGAGCGGAATGCACAGAGGATTCTTGGAGAAAAACCTTCGAAGCCGGTGAGTTTGGAAATAAAATTGCCCGAAGCAAAAGTCAACGGTGACAAAACGTTCGAAGCAGAATCGGGTGACGCAGAAGCCGCATCAGATTTTGCGGAAAATGAGACAGCAGGCAGAGCGCGATTCCTACAGAGTGATCTGTTTGAAAACGTAGAAGGAAAATTCGAGATCATTGTATCGAATCCCCCGTACATTGCCAGTGCAGAGGTAGACAGGCTGATGCCGGAGGTACGTGATCATGAGCCACGTATGGCTTTGGACGGAACTGCGGACGGATTGGAATTTTACCGCCGTATTATTGAAGGTGCCGGATCACATCTGGTGAGCAGCGGCATGTTATTTTTTGAAATAGGATATGATCAGGGACAGGCAGTATCAGAACTGATGCGGCAGCACGGATACCGTGAAGTGCAGGTGGTACAGGATTATGCTGGTCTGGATCGTGTAGTATATGGAACTTATGTAACAGTCTGAGAAGAAATCAAGGAAGTTATGAAGTGCGCTGTTACAAGCTTATATCTGAGAGGAAAAATCTATGTTTGACAAATTGGAAGATTTATTGATTCGATTTGAAGAAATCATGGGCGAATTACATGAGCCCACTGTGACCAATAATCAGGAGCGTTTCCGCAAGCTGATGAAGGAACAGAGTGATCTGACTCCTATCGTGGATGCGTATACAGAGTACAAAAAGTGTAAGCAGGACATCGAGGATTCTCTTTCCATGCTGGATGAGGAAAAAGACGAAGAAATGCGTGACATGATCAAGGAAACTCTGAATGACAGCAAGAAGCGTGTGGAAGAGCTGGAGCAGGAACTGAAGATTCTGTTACTGCCCAAGGATCCTAACGATGACAAGAACGTAATCGTGGAAATCCGAGCAGGTGCCGGCGGCGATGAGGCTGCATTGTTTGCGGCAGAGATCTATCGTATGTATGTACATTATGCCGAGAAACAGCGTTGGAAGGTAGAACTGATCAACGTGGATGAGATCGGTATCGGCGGTATGAAGGAAGTGCAGTTCACCATCAGCGGACAGGGCGCATACTCCAAGATGAAGTATGAGAGCGGTGTACACCGTGTACAGCGTGTGCCGGAGACCGAGAGCGGCGGACGTATCCATACTTCTACCATCAGTGTGGCGGTGATGCCGGAAGTAGATGATGATATTGATATCGTTATCGAGGATAAGGATATCCGTATCGATGTCATGAGAGCATCCGGTAACGGCGGTCAGTGTGTCAACACCACCGACTCCGCGGTACGTCTGACCCACTATCCTTCCGGAATCGTGGTATACAGCCAGACCGAGAAGTCCCAGATCCAGAACAAAGCGAAGGCATTCGCTCTGCTGAAATCTAAGCTGTATGATATCGAGCAGCAGCAGAGACATGATGCGGAAGCAGAGATGCGCCGCAGCCAGATCGGTACCGGAGACCGTTCCGAGAAGATCCGTACCTATAACTTCCCGCAGGGACGTGTGACCGACCATCGTATCGGCCTGACCCTGTATAAGCTGGACAAGATCATGAACGGTGACATCGAAGAGATCATTGACGCATGTATCGCAGCCGACCAGGCAGCGAAGCTGGCGAAGATGAATGAAGAGAACTAAATGACTGATTTGAAAAGCGGTCTTTGACATAGTCAATGGACCGCTTTTGCAAAAAAGGCGAGGAAAAGACCATGACCGTATTAGAAGCAGTACAAAAATATGTAGCAGAAACAGCAGACCTTACACTTTACACACAGGAGCCTGACAAGGGACTTGGCATTATCGTAAAGGGAGAGAACTCCTATATGGAAATGCTGATGAACCTGACGCAGTATTTTGAGGCAAACGGCGTCGACGATGTAAATATGGAACTGGAAGGCGTGTATGCAGAATGCCAGGGAGACGACGTTGTTGTATTTTTCCCGTGCCTGAATATCTGAGTTGTGGACAGACCGCGGATTGCAGCCTGTTCTTTTGAAGTTAAGTGAAGAAAACAGACAGATTACGGGAGATACAGATTCATGAAAAAACATATTCTTTGTATCGGAGATTCCAATACCCACGGGTTTTGCACAGATTCTTCTGAGAGTGCGGATCACGGCAGCAGATATAATGAAGAAGAGCGTTGGACATGCCTGTTACAGAAGGCACTGGGGGACGAGTATCTGGTCATAGAGGAGGGCTTGAGCGGCAGAACCTGTGTGTATGATGATCCGGCGATGGACTCGGTGAACTTACTGCCGGTATTTCATGCGCTTCTGAATACTCATGAGCCGTTAGATCTGTTGATTCTGATGTTGGGAACGAATGATGCCAAGAGCAAATTCGGTACGGATGCGAAGAAGATCGCACTGGGAATGCAGATCCTGGTGGAGGACGCCAAAACGGTTCCCTGTTGGGGAGCAGCAGAACCGAGGATTCTGGTAGTTGCACCGGTGCCGATCGAAGAGGGCGTTACGTATGAGGATTTTAATACGGAAAGCGTGAAGGCAACCAGAGGACTGGCAAGAGAATACGCATTTTTAGCAGTGCGGGAAGGCGTGGGATTTCTGGATGCAGGAGGCTGTGAACTGACAAGTGTGGATCATGTACACCTGACGAAAAAAGGACACAGACAGCTTGCGGAGCGGATGGAAGCGGCAGTGAGAGAAATCATGAATGTGGAAATAAATAAGGTGGCAGATTCCTGCGAGCATGTGGAACAAAGCCAATGCGTCGAAGAAAAACGGATGACAGAACAGAATGAGAAAGCCGATTTAGAGGCGGCAACCGAGAATATTTTACTTGCCGGGGAAGAGGATTTGCCCAGAATCCTGGAAATCTATGACATTGCAAAGGCCTACATGAGATCGAGTGGCAATCCGAACCAGTGGAACGGTGCTTATCCGGATCCGGAGACCTTGAAAGAAGATATTCAAAAGAACCGACTCTATGTATTCAAAAAGGATGGCAGGGTTCACGGTGTATTTGTGTTGTTGCTGGAGAAAGAGCCTACCTATGCTTATATAGAAGACGGCAGCTTTAGAGAAGGAGAGACCCCGTACGGAACGATTCACCGGCTGGCAGGAGACGGGGAAGTGAAGGGGCTGTTTCCGCGCTGCGTAGCCTTTTGTCAGAGCAAAGTGAAGTACCTGCGGGCAGATACCCATTTTGACAATCACACCATGCAGCACCTGTTAGAGAAAAACGGATTTGAACGCAGAGGCATTATTTACCTGAAAAACGGAGATCCCAGGATCGTATATCAGAAATAATGCACAATACCTTACCGGATTCCTATGAGCAATATTCACGAAAATGAGTTGAAACGCCGAAAGAGACTGACATTTCGGCGTTTTTTTGTTAAAATATGGGTATACTATTGGTGGCAAACGGAAATTGTATTTTTAGTTTATCTGCGGCCGGCAGAGGAAAGGAAGGGAAAAGTGTTTCAGAAGGGCGAACGTGTAGTATGTGGCAGTAAAGGAGTCTGTGAGGTAGAAGAGATCACGACATTGGACATTGCAGGAGTGGACAAGAAGAGAGAGTATTATATTTTAAAACCGCTGTATCTGTCTTCCAGTACCGTATATATCCCGGTGGACACGGCAGAAGGATCCATGCGGAAGGTGCTTGCACATGAGGAAGCGGAGAGCCTGATCCACAGCATTCCGCAGATTCCACTGATCACCATTGCCAATGACAAACTGCTGGAGCAAGAATATAAGAATTGTCTGAAGACCAGTAACTGCGGTGATCTGATCCGGATTATTAAGACGATATATTTGAGAAAAAAGAAGCGTGAGGAAGCAGGTCGTAAGGAGACTGCCATTGATGCAAGGTACTTCCGGATCGCCGAGGATCATTTATACGGAGAACTGGCGGTATCCCTGGGGATGCCCAGAGAAAATGTGGAAAATTACATCACACAGGCGATGGAGGCATAATTTCCTCTTTACATTTGAAGTAAAAAGGTCTATGATAGCAACATAAGTCCTAAAGCAACAGAGAAAAATAAATTCAAAACGTTGAAGAGAAGAGTAGGAAGCAGTAAATGGTACCAGAGAGAACCGCCTTGCCCGGTAAAACGGCAAGTGGTGTGAGCGGTTTTGCCGGATGCGGACGAAGACCATCTCCGAGTGGCTTTAATACGGCCCGGCAGCTCCCGTTACGAGCAAATGAGTGGCAGTTATTTTTAGCATAATTGCAATCAGGGTGGAACCGCGTGTGATACGTCCCTTGCAGATCGTTGCAAGGGACTTTTTTAATGCAAAACAAAAAGGAGAACGAAAATGGTTAATTTTAAGGAAGACGAAAGACTTTCAACACTGAATCATTCCTGCGCCCACGTTATGGCACAGGCAGTAAAACATCTCTATCCGAATGCAAAATTCTGGGTAGGACCTGTCGTAAAGGAAGGATTCTATTACGATATCGATCTGGGCAATGATGTAGTCAATGACGAAGTCATCGCTGCCATCGAAAAAGAGATGAAGAAGATCTGTAAGGAAGGCAAGAAGATCTACAGAAGAGAAGTTTCCAAGGCAGAAGCCATGGAAATGTTCAAAGACGATATGTACAAGCTGGATCTGATCAGTGGCCTGGAAGACGGCAACATCACCGTTTACGATCAGGGTGATTTCACCGATCTGTGCCGCGGACCTCACGTGGACAATACCAAGCTGTGCAAGAACTTCAAACTGGTAAAACATTCCGGCGTATACTGGAAGGGTGATGCAAGCAATCACGTGATGCAGCGTATCTACGGTGTATGTTTCCCTACCGCAGAAGAACTGGAAGCACATCTGAAAGAGTTGGAAGAGGCAAAAGAGCGTGACCACAGAAAAATCGGCAAAGAGATGGAACTGTTCATGACCGATGATCTGGTAGGACGCGGACTGCCGATGTTCCTTCCCAAGGGTTATACCGTATGGCAGCAGCTGGAGAATTATATTAAGGATAAAGAGAGAAGACTTGGCTACCTGCACGTGATGACCCCTTGCGTAGGTACCGTAAATCTGTACAAGACTTCCGGTCACTGGGATCATTACAAGGAGAACATGTTCCCTCCGATGGAAGTAGAGGGAGAGTCCTTTGTACTGCGCCCCATGAACTGCCCTCATCATATGATGATCTACGCTAACCAGCAGCATTCCTACAAGGATCTGCCCATCCGTATCGGTGAGATCGCACATGACTTCCGTTTTGAAGCCAGCGGAACGCTGAAGGGTATCGAGAGAGGCAGACATTTCTGCCAGAACGATGCGCATCTGTTCGTAACACCGGAGCAGATTGAGTCTGAGTTCTCCAATGTTGTAGACCTGATCTTCAATACTTACAAGGATTTCGGTATCACCGATTACAGATGTGTCCTGTCCCTGAGAGATCCGGAGGATAAGGTAAAATATCACGATGACGACGAAATGTGGAACAATGCAGAGAATGCTCTGAGAAAAGTTCTGAATGATCTGGGTATTGATTATACCGAGGAGATCGGTGAGGCTGCATTCTACGGACCGAAGCTGGATGTAAATGTAAAGCCGGCTGTTGGTAATGAATATACGTTGTCTACCTGCCAGCTGGATTTCTGTCTGCCTGCGAAGTTCAATCTGACCTATGTAGACAAGGATGGTCAGAAGAAGACTCCTGTGGTTCTGCACAGAGCGATCCTCGGATCTCTGGACAGATTCATGGCTTATATCCTGGAGGAGACCAAGGGCAACCTGCCTCTGTGGCTGGCTCCCGTACAGGCTATGATCCTGCCGGTCAAGAACGATGATGAAGAGCTGAATGCTTATGCCCATGATCTGTACGGTTATCTGCTGGATAACGATATCAGAGCAGATATCGATGAGAGAGCAGAGAAGCTTGGCTATCGTGTAAGAGAAGCACAGGTGAAGAAGATTCCTTACCTGATCATCTTAGGAAAACAGGAAGCACAGGACGGTACCGTAAGCTACAGACTGCATGGTCAGCAGAATACCACTACCGTATCCAAGGATGAATTCCTGGCTATGTTAAAGGATGAGATCGCTACCAAGAAGCTGGGTAAGTAATTAAAAAGCACCACCTTGCAAGGAAAACGGCATTGATTAAAAATGCGTTTTCCCAGTGGGGTGGTGTTTTTGCATGTCACTATGATTTCGCGAGAGCGAATTCCATTACGATTGCCGGGGAGATGGCAGGGAGTGAACGACGAGTTAAAGTTATTTCCGTGCCACCAGATGTGCACGCATTTTTTTCTGCGCTTCAAAAGAAACAACTTCAAAACCTGCGTTTTCCGCAAATTTTCTGAATTCCGCGCCGGAATACATACGGACATCACCGTGACCGCACAAGTGTGCGAGCGGCATTTCGATATGATTGCACAGCCACAACAGCAGGGATGATTTGGAGGTATAATCTCTCAGAATCAGACGTCCGCCCTTTTTCAGAACACGGTAAGCACTGTTGAAAAAGTCCTGTGGATTCGGATAATGGTGGAAGCTGTTGGAAGAGATGATCGCGTCAAAAGAATTTTCCGGGAAAGGGATGTTTTCGCAGTCTCCGACGACGAATGTGGTATTAGACAGATTTTTCTCCTGTGCCACATGGATCATCTCCGGTGTCAGATCCAGACCGGTGAAATGCTTTTCGGGATATTTTTCGTGCAATAATTCGATTGCCGGACCGGTACCGCAGCCGCAGTCCAGTACGGAATCGAAGGACTCTTTTTCTAATTCTTCCAATAAAAACGGATAGTCGTCCTTACACATCTCATAGACACCGGAATGACCGCTGTCATAGATTTTGGCTGCCTCGGTGAACTCTTTTACGGATAATGCTTTATACTCTTCTGATGTCATTGTAAATTTTCCTCCTGGAAGTAGTAAAATGAATAACAATCCGGATCGCAACACTTGATTTTTCTCCAAAATCAGGTTGAACTGTAGTGGAACCATTGATTTCAGAAAAAAATATAAGCTGTTACAAAGATTTGGATATGTTTGTGTAATTAAAAAAAAAGAATAAAATAGTTAGTCACAACTAACAATAAGAATATATCATATTCATAAATAAAAATCCAGTAGTATGTATATTTTTCCGCACACCGCACAAAATAAGGATGACGCGTGGTGGGACTGCGCCTGCTCTTTTGCCGCGTGTCTTTTTTTGTAAATGTAGTTTTTGTCCGGTTACAAACTGATTTGTGACGAAGAATGAGGGCCGCCGGCTGCGGCAGAAGGTGAGGGAAATATGGCAGATTTGAAATGTGTCGTAGAAAGTTGTACCTATAATAAGGATTGCCTGTGCAGTAAGGGAGATATCATGGTGGCAGGAAAGCACGCCTGCAACTGTGATGATACCTGTTGCGAAAGCTTTGACCACAAGAGAGAAGGAGCGGATTCTTTTACCAGTTCGATTGCACACCCCAGCAAGACGATCAGCATCGACTGTGAGGCTGTAAAATGTGTTCATAACAGCAATTACAAGTGTGTGGCGGAGCATGTGGATATCAAGGGCTGCGGTGCTTGTGACTGCAAGGAGACGGCATGCGCTACGTTCTCTGATAAATAGCGGCTGGAAAACAGATACAGAAAACATGCAAACTGCTACGACTTGACAAAAACAACGAAAATGCAGATAATAATGCATGGAAAAGGTCGGCGGGAGACCGCCGATACATAGCATCCATGA
This sequence comes from uncultured Acetatifactor sp., assembly GCA_934394515.1. GTDB lineage: Bacteria > Bacillota > Clostridia > Lachnospirales > Lachnospiraceae > Acetatifactor. The sequence continues at coordinate 287 of CAKRRU010000096.1, read as the reverse complement.
GCAAAAACAATGTATGAAAGATGCGATTTCGGGAATAAAGCTATAAATAGTTACAAAATAATTAAAAACGGGGTTGACATCCGGAAAACTCCGTGATATTCTATTTAAGCGTGTGAAGAACACGACACAACAAGCAGAGTATCCACTCTCACCTTACGGCGCAGGCTGGTAAGCGTTCAGATATTTTCATAGACAGAGAACTCGTTTGAACGAGGGCAGTCCGTGAAGGGAACAGGTGGATAGTTATGCTATCTGCTTTTTTTATTGTTTAACACATTTTCTTATGG
>CAKRRU010000095.1 GCA_934394515.1 uncultured Acetatifactor sp. | reverse complement strand
ATCTTCTCCAGCTGTTCCCGGATGTCGGCTTTGATCTGTTCGACTTTTTCATTCAATTCGTTTAAATCTGCCATCTTTCTCCTCATTTCTGTGTGCTTATGCACACTGTGCTTATGCACACTGTGTCTGTTGTACACTGTGCCTTTGATGCACACGTATTTTTACTTGTGCCTGGGATGGGTATGTTGCCTTGCTCTATTGTAACTATTCAGAGCCGCATTCGCAAAACCGCATCTGCGATGCTTACTTTTGGCGAATAGATACAAAAAAACCGCGCATACAAATCCACCCCATTGGGACGAATTCATATCCGCGGTACCACCCAAATTCCTTATGTGAAAACTACATTTAAGTTCACGATAAGACTCTTAACTCACGTAACGAGTGAGGAACGTCATACCCTACCAAATCCCATTGACTCTTCCGGTATGCGGCTCGCGTGTGAATTTCGATTCCAGTTGAACCTCAGGAAGCTTTTCAGCCGGTGAGCTTCCCTCTCTGTCAGGAAAATAGAATCTTACTGTGCACGTTCATTGCCTTTACTCTGATATGATAATACCGAAATAGCGGAAATGTCAAGGTTTTTACCCGTACAATCTATGAAATTATTGCGCTGTTACCATTTCCAGCAACTCAGAGATATCATTTTTCGTGTTACCCATATATCTTTATCCCATCTTTTAATATTTCTTTTGTGAGTTCGGGATTATCCGTCAATTGATTCATATTGAGGACATCCACTTTTTTATGCAGCGCTGTCCTTATTTCTTCCACTAATCCATAAAATTTCAGTCCGCTCACTTCTGTTGAAATAAGCAGATCCACATCGCTCTCCGGAGTTGCTTTCCCTTTTGCATAAGACCCGAAAAGATAACAAAATTCTATTTCATAGTTTTCAAATACTTTTTCACATTTTTGCCGAATGTACTCTATATTGATTACTCCATGGCTTTCATCAATTGGATTTATTTCAGACAATTTTTCAATCATATAATTATATTTTAACGTTCCGATTTTCTCTTCATCGTTTTCATATGATTTATATTACCCATTCTCTTTGATCTCCAACATAAGCAGTTCCATCGTCAGGTCAAAGTTTACATTGGCATCCAGACGTCTCTTGGCCTTATCCAGTGCTTCGATGACTTGCTCGATTCCTTCATAGCTGCTGCGCTGTGCCACACGGCGGATAGAACTGATCTCTTCCCGGAAGACTAGGTGATTTACATCACTGGTCGCCTTGAACAGGAGTACATCCCGATACCAGATAGCAATCAGATCCAGGTAATCATTGATCTGAAGCTTATATTCTGTGATTTTTTTGATGGCTGCGGTGATCTCACTCAGATCCATATCCTGAATATATTTTAACAGCGACAACGCCTCGTTTTTAATATTATCAAAATCTTCACTGGAAGCCAGGGATTTTGCCTTGCCAATATTGCCTCTGGCAAATGCCACGCACACTTCCGCCTTATAATCCGGCACCTGCAGCTGCTGCATCAGGTATTTCCGCACCAGGTCATCCGCTACCGGCTTCATATTCAATACCACGCAACGGCTCAAAATCGTAGGCAATAAAGTATTCACATTAGAGGTCAGCAGCATGATCACTGCGTACTCAGGCGGCTCCTCCAACGTTTTCAGAATCGCATTCTGCGCCTGCGGCGTCATCTTCTCCGCTTCATTCATGATATATATTTTGTAAGGGCTGCTGTAGGGCTTGATGGCAATATCATTATTGATCTGCGCACGGATGTCATCTACGCTGATGGTATTCGGCTTTTCATGACTGACATAGATAATATCCGGCTGGTTATCCGACAGTGCCTGCTTACAGGAATGGCATTCCTGGCAAGGCTCCGTCCCACCCTTTTCACATTGTAAGGTCATAGCAAATACTCTGGCAATGAATTCTTTGCCGGAAGACTTTTCACCGTTGATGATATAGGCATGGGAAATTTTTTTCGCCGAAATAGCGTTTTGTAAATGTTCTTTGATCTGTTCCTGACCGATAATGTCATGAAATGTTGCCATTAGTATTCCCCCTGTCCGTATCTGTCTTCGTTTCTCGTGTACTTATTACTTGTTTTTATTTTTCAAATATTTAACGTTATCGTACTGTTTTTCGATAAACTATGCAAGTTCTAAAAGACTGATTTTGTAAATTAATTTTCGAGCGTTGCATAGCTGTTTAAGATTTACGTATCGCATTCAGGTAAAGATATCGAGCAATAGTCCACGAATCTCCCCGATCTTATTCAAGATTGCCAGGTTATCCTTCTCATCCTTCATCAGTTCCTGTGCCAGCTGATCCAGATTCTCATCCACCAGACGGATAATGCCATATACCCTGTGCCGTCCTCTTCTGTCCAGAAAATTCTCTCTGGAAAAAGAATGGGATCTCGTCACGACTTCGTTGAGGAACTCCTTGACCAGTCCGCGGTAATGCCGCATATCCTTCACGTCCCGGCGCTTCGCCAGCTTTTCTCCCTCTGTCGTGATCTCCGCCATAAGGTTTGTCAACCGCTCCTGCAGCTCCGCTTCCTCCACATGGCTCGCCAACATGAACTTGAAACTGCCGTCCGTGGGCGCAGTATTCTGTGTCTGCTCCACCGGAGCAGGCTGCTGTATCTGATTGACTCTCATTTCCATACGCCCACCTCTTTTCTTTTATAATCTATCCATCTAATCATGTATGCTATCGACAGTAAGCCTTTTTAATTCCAGGCAATGATACCCTATTGCTATACACCATATTTTTCGGTCAGATTCCGGCTTCTCTTAAGTACTTCGTAATATCCTGCAGACATTTCGTCAGATCTGTATTTTCAAATCGTTCCCTGATGCCTGCTGCCGCCAGCTTCTCCTCGGAGAAATCCGCACTGTCGGCGAGGAATCTGCGGCACATCTCCTCATACTTCGGCTTCTCCTGGCGAAGCTCTCTGTCCAGTGCCCGCTGTAAGCGCACACCGTCGTCCAGCTCGATATAGACCGGAAGGATTGCCTCTGCACCAAAATATGCAATCATTTTCTCATAGCCTTCCAACGTACCGATCATGAGATAGTTCTGTTTTTCCAGAGCAATCTGCCCGTCGTCCACCGTAAAGTATCGCCAGATACCATAGACCGTATCGTATGCCCTGTCCTCGATGATCTTTCCCTGATTCTTCAAAGCCTGAAAACCTGCCTCGTCAGTGAAAAAATACTCTACGCCGTTCTGTTCTCCGGCGCGGATCGGTCTTGTCGTGTAAGGCACGATAGTCCGAAGATCCATCGTGCCTTTCATTAATTCTTTGAATATGGTGTCTTTTCCGGAAGAACTTTTTCCGCAAAGATACACTATTTTACCCATATCTCATTTCTCTTTCTTATTGCCATACCGAAATTATTTTGAATCGTCCTGACATTACCCTGCTGTATGATTTATTCTTTCCGCAATAGCTTCAGCATGACATTTATTTCGTAATACAGTTATAACTATACGCTTTTTGCGATTACTTAGCAACAACTGTATCCATTTTCACTACTCTACTTCCACTACATGGATCATGTCGGTCTTACCTACCACACCCAAAGGAACTCCTGCGGTAATGACAACAGTGTCACCGGTCTTCACCAGACCTGCTTGTTTTGCTTTGAAGACAGCTTCCTCGAACAAAGCATCCGTGGTCTGCTCCTTCTGGATCATTACAGGATTCACACCCCACAGCAGATTCAATTGGCGGTAAACCTTTTCATCCAGCGTACATCCGATGATCTGGCATCCGGGCTTATAACGTGCGATCATGTTCGCGGTGAATCCGGACATGGTTACTGTAATGATGGCTGCTGCCTTCAGGTCAGATGCTACACTGCAGGTTGCGTAAGAGATTGCCGTGGTGATATCCGGCGTCTCCTGACGGTCTTCCTTTACCTTCTGCATTCTGCTGCGATAATCAATATCCTGCTCTGCCCTCTCCGCAATGCGGGACATCGTCTTAACAGCCTCTACCGGGTACAGACCTGCTGCACTTTCACCGGACAGCATGATGGCCGTGGTACCGTCATAGATGGCATTGGCAATATCCGTTGCCTCCGCTCTGGTAGGGCGGGGATTCTTGATCATGGATTCCAGCATCTGAGTTGCAGTGATTACGTGCTTGCCCTGTGCCACTGCCATCTTGATCATCTTCTTCTGTAGGATAGGTACTTCCTCCAGAGGAATCTCGACACCCATGTCACCACGTGCAACCATGATGCCGTCTGCTGCGGTAATGATCTCTTCCAGGTTCTGAATACCCTGCATATTTTCAATCTTAGCGATGATCTTGATCTTGCTGCCTCTGTCCTCTACGATCTTACGGACTTCCTGAATATCTTCCTTTGTTCTGACAAAAGAAGCTGCAATAAAGTCAAATCCGTGCTCTACACCAAATACGATATCCGCCAGATCCACCTCGCTGATATAAGGCATGGACAGAATCGCACCGGGGACATTCACGCCCTTATGGTTAGAGACAAAGCCGCCGTTGATGACTTTACATACGATGTCCTCACCCTTGATCTCTTCCACGGTCATCTCGATCAGACCGTCATCGATCAGGATCGTCGTTCCGACTTTAATGTCATTTTTCAGATTCTTATAAGAAATGGTCGCTCTCTCGGCGGTTCCCATGATTTCTTCCGTTGTCAGTATAAATTTCTGACCGGATACCAGCTCTACCTTACCGCCTTCAAAATCACGCAGACGGATCTCCGGACCCTTCGTATCCAACAAAGTAGCTACCGGCAGTCCCAGTTCCTTACGGACTTTCAGTACTCTGTTGTATTTTACCAGCTGCTCCTTATGACTTCCGTGGGAAAAATTAAAACGTGCCACATTCATTCCGGCGAGCATTAACTCTCTTAACTTTTCTTCACTCTCACTGGCGGGGCCTATGGTACAGATAATTTTGGTTTTTCTCATACAAACGTAATCCTTTCTGCTGCTATATTTGCTATATTATTTGGTTTTTATTACGGTAATGCGATATTCGTCTTTTCCGGCAATTCCCTGAACCTTCAGACCTTCCCCGGCGTACTTCGCAAGCTTCCGGCAATGGATCTCTTCCACCTGTTCTCCCGGTACCAATACCGGAATCCCGGGCGGATACAGGTTCACGAAATCCCCTGCAATCCTACCTGCTGCCTGGCTCAGCGGAATTTCCTCTTTTTCGGCATCCCATGCATCCGCAAGAGACAGACATACCCCGGGCTGCATATGATAAAGCGACCCTTCTCTGATATTTTTGTTCTCCGGTTCCTGTTTGGTCTGCCAATTTCCCTCAGTGATATCCCGATCGATAGCAAGCAGCGCCTCCGTCATCCTCTTATACGCTTCCGCACTGTCTCCTATGGTGAACATTGCAAGGCAATGATCCGCAGCTGCCATCTCCAGCTGCAAATGATACTTCTCCAATAGAATATCATAAATCTGCTGTCCTGACAAACCCGCCTTTGGAGATAATATCACAAGTTTTCCTATGTCCTGTCCGGCATCTGATGGCAAAAAACGAAGATTCTTACATTCTGACAGTTCTGTCAACATTCTCAGATAATTGCTCCGCAGCTGTGCAAACAGATACTTTCCCCGCTCTTTTACCAGCTGCAACGCATTGTCAATTCCTGCCATCAGTACATAGGATGGACTGCTGGACTGATAAATATGCAAAAATCTGCGCAGACGATCTCTGTCTACTCTTGTTCCGTTTACATGGAGCAATGCGCTTTGCGTCAGCGCCGGCAAGGTCTTATGGACACTGTGAATGACCAGATCCGCACCACACTGACAGCTGTTCTTTGCAAATCCTTCCGCCAATCCCAGATGGGCACCATGCGCCTCATCCACGATCAGAGGGATTCCCTTACTATGTACAAGCTTCGCAATCGTCTCTATATCCGCAATTCTGCCTTCGTAAGTCGGCGATACCAGAAATACCGCATCCGGAACAGGTCCCCGTTCCAATGCCTGTGCAATCTGCTCCGGAGTTACCGTATCATAAATATCATACTCCTCCATCATTTCCGGATACAGATAAGAAACTGTTAAATTTCTTAGGTAAACCGCATGATAGGCTGATTTATGGGCTCCCCTTGTCATAAGGATCCTGCCGCCCCGGGGAACTGCTGCACTGATAGCCGCCAGAATACCGCAGGTACTTCCGTTGATCAGATAAAAGCTTTCCTCTGCACCGTACAATCCGGCAGCTTCCTCCTGCAGCCTGCGAAAGATTTCCTCCGGCGCATGAAGATTATCAAATCCTTCAATCTCCGTGATATCGATCTCTGCGATCTCCCGGGGTAATTCCCCGCAAAGCTGCCGCTTATGTCCCGGCATATGGTAAGGGTAATAATCCGATTCACTATATGTTTTCAGTCTACGGTACAGTTCTCCCACTTCATACTTCTCCTGCCTTATTTTTTCGGTTCCTCTTTATTGTCCCGCAGCTTCTCGATCAGTGCTCCGTGCCCTTTGTGTACATGAAAAGTCTCCATGAGAGAACACCATTTATCTGCCATCGTAACGATCCAGGCTTCTCTGCACATGGGAACCGATGAAATTGTCAATGGCCACATATGTTTTTTAATAATATCTCTTTCTCTGGGCGTCAGATGGTATTCTTTCTGTGCGTTTTTCAATGCATATCCCGGATGATAAAAGCCGTGCAGTCTGTGCGGGCTGACATGATCCGGTGTATGCCAGTCATATAGGAAATAGTCATGTAATAATGCTCCTCGGATCAGATCCTTTTTCTCACAGGGAATGTGTAGTTTCTCGCTGAGCGCAAGGCTGTATTTAGCCACGTTCATACTGTGATCGTTCACTGTCATATTACCATGCTGCACATGGGTTCTTGTGGATCTGAAGTTCTCAGAACGCAGAATATCCGGTGCCGCTGCCCGGATCTCCTGCCTTAATTGCCGCTCTCTCTCATATTTTTCTTTCCACTTTTGCACCCTTTTCGCTGATCGCTGCTTCATAGAACCGCCTTCCTTCTCAATATCCCCCTCATCACAATGACATATATCTCTTTATAGTTTCTTTAATAATAGTAGCATACAATCGGAAATCCGGTAGACATATATTCATAAATAGCTGCCGCCATATCTAACGGCAGATTAACACATCCGTGGGATCCGGAAGTCAGATAGATGGTTCCACCGAAGCTGCTTCTCCAGGTTGCATCATGCATTCCGACATTTCCGTTAAAAGGCATCCAGTAATTTACCGGTGTTTCGTAATTTGCGCCCCGTAATACGGCATTTCTCGTCTTGTAAGTAAGTCCGAATACTCCGGGCGGTGTGATACAATCGGGCTTGGTCATATCACCGGATACGAAATCCGTCTCCAGTACGATGGTTCCCTTCTGGAACAGGTACAGATGCTGGTTCGTCAGATCGATCTCCACGTAGGAGTTACCGACATCATTGCTTCCTTTCTGTGCTCCCTTGCTGCTGTATACCGGTTCCTTGTCGATTGTTTCACCTTTTTCAATAGAAGCAATCAGTTCCTTGGTCTCTTCCGCACGATCTGTCTTCCATCCGTATGCGCCGCTGGGCAATGTCAATTCAATTCCCTGCACCGTAGTAAACTTTCTCTTTTTACCGTAAGTATCATATTCTTTTGCCTGCTCTGCCACAAATTCAGCAATGTCCTCTTCCTTCAGCTGCGGCTCTTTGGCATCCATTTGAATCCAGTCCTTGATAATATCCCCGTCTACGACTACTTTGTTGCCGTTCCAGTCATAGGTGATCTGTGCACTGACCCATTTGTTCAAAGTTTCGCAGTTCTTTACCAATGTGGCATCCTCGGCCGTTACTTTTGCGGTTTTATAACACCCCTGTTTCTCCAGGTCAACAGCAGGATCACCCATCATGATTGCCGTTGATACTGCCTCTTTCACTCGATTCAGGTCAAGATCGGTTCCCAATGTCTCGGGAATGATCTCATAATTTCCTGTTTTCTCGGAATACTCACTGATATATGCATCCTCAGACTGAATCATATTTTTCTTCTGCAGCGCCGACATCTGTGCCAATCGTTCCTGTAACTTTTCTTCATCATAGGAAACACCCTGAATCACGGAATGATCCTCTGTCGTCCATAGCATCTCTATCCACAGCAATTCATTCTGTCCGTCCAGCAGCTCCTGTGCCACTTTCCGGGTGTCCACCCAGTACATTCCGATCTCCGCTGCAGTGACTGTGCCGATTTCTTCCTGCACACCATTTTCGTCTCTTCCCAGAATCTGAAGGCTGTACTGCTGTGACTGTTCATCCATGATCGCCGCCACCTGCTCTGCCGTAAGATTGCTGCAATCGCTGTTATTTATAAATGTGTGATTGAAAAAATGCGACTGATAGTAAATCGCCACTCCGCCATAAGCGAGAAGAATCACCGCTGCCAACGCAGCCACAATTGCTATCCATTTTTTGCTCTTTTTCTTAGGCTTCGCTATTTCCTCTGTACTCTGCTTTTTCTCTTCTTTTATTTCTGCTTCTTTTACTTCTGCTTCCTTTAGTTTTGTATCTTTCTCTGTAACTTCTTCTTTGATTTCTTTCTTATCGGTTTCCATGTTATCTTTGGTTTCTCCCTCATCATATTCGCTGCGCTCATTATAGCATTTAATTTCATAAAAAAACAGTGTGAAAAGGCTGAAAAAAAGCCTCTCCACACTGTTTTAGAATACGACTTGCACTAATACCATATAAAGTACTGTTCCTACCGCTATACTGAGCAGTGTATTTTTCTTCCATATATGTAATCCCGCCACCACTGCGATAGACAACAGTTCCGGAATTCCATGACTGCCGGAAAATAGATTGATACTCTTCACACAATAGATGACCAGGATCACCATGATCGCCGGCGGTAACACTTTCCCAAGATAGGTTACCGTAGCCGGAACTTCTCTCTTCCCTCCGAATACCACGAAAGGAATAGCTCTGATAAACAAAGTAACGATTGCCGCTACCGCTATGGTTCCGATGGAATGTAACATTTTTTCTTTACTCCTAATAAAATAATTGCTGTAATAGTCAATGCCGGAAGCAGGAATGTATCTGCCCCTAAAATCACCAGGCACAGGATACCGACGATACCTCCTACAATGGTCGGGGTATGCTCTTGTGCCTCCATCCACTGGTTTACAACGATCACTGTAAACAATGCCGTCATCGCAAAATCTATCCCCGTGGTATCAAATGGCAATACGTTTCCTGCCAATGCGCCGAAACAGCTCCCGACGATCCAGTAGATATGATCCAATAGAGAAATATAGAAGTTCACCCGATTCTCGCTCATCTCCTCCGGAACTTTCAGATCACATAACAGAGAAAATGTCTCGTCCGTCAAAGAAAATACCATATACGGATAGGTTGCTCCCATCTTCTTGAACTTCTCCACAAAAGACAATCCGTAAAACATGTGTCTGCCATTGACAAACAAGGTCATGATCAAGGTATACCACAAACTAGCTCCCGCCGTCAGCAATGTGACCAATACGAACTGCATACTTCCGGCATACACAAACACGCTTATAAAAAATGCCCACCAGAAACCGTATCCTGCATCATTCAACATCAATCCAAAGGCAAATCCCAGGAAAAGATAGCCCAGCATAACCGGTATGGACTGTACGATTGCATAACGTAATTCTTTCATTCTACTATTCATTTTATGTAAATCTCTTTCGTTAAGTTCTGCGTTCACGAAGAATCATTTTAGCATATCATAACAGCCCAGACAATAGTCTGATATAGTGTCTGTCCCGATTTAAATAATTAAAAAAGATCAATATACTTTTTGTATATTGACCCTAATAAATGAGACACGGGGGATTCGAACCCCCGACAACTTGATTAAAAGTCAAGTGCTCTACCGACTGAGCTAGTATCCCA
>CAKRRU010000094.1 GCA_934394515.1 uncultured Acetatifactor sp. | reverse complement strand
TCGATTCCTGTCGGATGCATTTACATCACCTTGATTATAGGGAGAGAGATGAGAGAAGCCGCTTGCGGCTTTTTGCGATTAAAGAGATTTTTCGGATTTGGAAAGGACACAATATCTGTATGTGGAAAGAAAAAATACATTCTGTTGGTAATTATATAATAAAACACAGTAAAATAATATTGCCTGCGGCAGTTGTGGTAGCTGTAGCTGTCACGGTATCCGTAAGCCTCAGCATGGGAAATAAAAACAGAGAAGAACAACAGCTGGCAGAGATCGAGACTGTCTCGGGAGAAGCTATTACGGAGGCGGCGACAGAAGAAGTTCCGCTGGTGGCAAATGAAGAGGGAGCAATCTATTCCCTTGTGGCTACTTATTATAATGCAATGGCTACCGGTGATGAGGACACACTTCGTTCGGTATGTGATGAGATCTCGGATAAGGATATGTACCGTTATCTGGAACTGTCACAGTATATTGACTATTATCCTACACTGGAGATCTATACCAAAACAGGACCGGAAGAAGGATCGGTCATTGCGTATGTATATTACAAGATCGCTTTTGTGGGGCATGAGGAAGAGGTTCCCGGATATCAGGCACTGTACATTTGCACCAATGATCAGGGAGAACTGTATATCAAGCGTGGTGAGAACAGCGAAGAAATAAATGATTATATCAAAAAGGTAAGTACACAGGATGATGTTGTGGAATTTAATAACAAGATCACTGTAGAATATAATGAGCTTATGGTAGACCATCCGGAAGTACTGCAATATATCAGCGAACTGGATTCCCAGGTGAGTGTTGCGGTAGGCGAAAAGCTTGCGAATCAGGTAGCGGGAGATTCCCAGGATGCCGCAGCAGCAACGGAAGAGGGAACCACCGATGGTCAGGATGCCCAGAACGAGGGTGGTGAACAGCCCGCAGAAGAGCAGGGACCGCAGTATGTGACTACCACGACCACTGTGAATGTGCGAAGCTCAGACAGCGAACAGGCAGATAAGCTTGGCAAGGTATCCGGAGGAACAAAGCTTCAGGTTCTCGAGCAGCGCCCCAACGGATGGACCAAGGTCGATTATGAAGGTAAGGAAGGCTATATCAAGACAGAGTTCCTGCAGCTGGCAGAGAATGCGGCAGGTGCTGAGACCATAGGAACTGTTACCGCAACGACTAACATCAACGTACGTGCATCGGCCAGTGAGACTGCTGACAGACTGGGGGTTCTCTCCGGTGGCGATTCCGCAGAACTGGTAGGTACCGAAGGCGACTGGAGCAAGATCAAGTACAACGGTCAGATCGGATATGTTAAGAGTGAATATGTGCAGTAACAGATTTTCTAAGTTCAATGGGATGCGGATGCTCGCATACGCAGAACTTTGAACTTAAGAAAATCGCACCTACATGAGAAAGTAACGATTTGCGATAGCAAATCAGTGGATTTCGAATGGAGGTAGAATTGTGAGAGCAGCGAAGCTGCGGAACAATTCGTATTGCACGAATAAAATAGGATATTTCAGGGAAAGCTTCTTACCAAAAAGGTAAGGAGCTTTTTCTATGGGAACATATACATCTAAAAAACAAAATCTAAAAAAGCAGGAGATCAATATCTATCGTGAGATTCAGCGCAATACGGAAATGGCAATGAAAGCACTGGATGCCGTCACAGACAAAATCTATGATGACAGACTGGCAGCGGAAGTGGCACAGCAGGAACTGCATTATTCCAGACTCCATGACAGGGCAGTACAGACACTGGTGGAAGGCAGGGCACAGACTTACCGTGAGAATGCAATGGAGAATGCCATGCTGCGGATCGGGATCGGCTATAATACACTGTTTAATACCAGTACCGGTCATATTGCGGAAATGATCATTAAGGGAAGCAATAACGGGATCCTGGAGATGGAGAAGGTATTGGCACATAATGGCGAAATGGCAGGGACACGCTGCTGCAATCTGGCAAAAGAATTGATAGAAATGGAAAATGCAAATATTAAAACCTTAAAGGAATATTTGTAAAATTGATTTCAGCAATTTAAACGTACATTATAACGCACAAATTGTATACTTGTATAATTTATTGTGCAAATTATACAGAAAAACGGCAAAAACTTTTATGATTTAGTGGGATAAAGTTTATTGTACAATTAAAAAAGTAGTTTTATAATAAAGCATATGGCAAGCAGCTTGTCATGAATCTGAATACCAATTTGAAGGAGGACATTCAAATGTCATATGTTGATGAAGTATTTGATATGGTAGTAGCCAAGAACCCTGCACAGCCCGAGTTCCATCAGGCAGTAAAAGAGGTTCTGGAATCTCTTCGTGTAGTGATCGAAGCAAACGAGGAGAAATATCGTAAGGACGCTCTTCTTGAGAGACTGGTTACTCCCGAGAGACAGATCCTGTTCCGTGTACCCTGGGTGGATGACAAGGGTCAGGTGCAGGTAAATAACGGCTTCCGTGTACAGTTCAATTCCGCAATCGGACCTTACAAGGGCGGCTTACGTTTACATCCTTCTGTAAACTTAGGTATCATCAAATTCCTTGGTTTCGAGCAGATCTTCAAGAACTCTCTGACCGGCCTTCCCATCGGCGGCGGTAAGGGGGGTTCCGATTTCGATCCCAAGGGTAAGTCCGACAGAGAGATCATGGCTTTCTGCCAGAGCTTCATCACAGAGCTTTATAAATATATCGGAGCTGACACCGATGTTCCCGCAGGTGATATCGGTACCGGCGCAAGAGAGATCGGTTATATGTACGGACAGTACAAGAGACTGACCGGCCTGTATGAAGGCGTTCTGACCGGTAAGGGCTTAAGCTACGGCGGATCCCTGGCAAGAACCGAAGCAACCGGTTACGGTCTGCTGTATCTGACCGAGGAAATGTTAAAGTGTAACGGCAAGGACATCGCAGGCAAGACCGTTGCTGTATCCGGTGCCGGTAACGTAGCTATCTACGCTATCCAGAAGGCTGAGCAGCTGGGTGCCAAGGTTGTAACCTGTTCCGATTCCACCGGCTGGATCTATGATCCCGAAGGAATCGACGTAGCACTTCTGCAGGAAGTGAAGGAAGTGAAGCGTGCAAGACTGACCGAGTATGCTGCTGCAAGACCCAGTGCACAGTATCATGAGAAGAAGAACGGTGAGCATGGTGTATGGACCATCAAGTGTGATATCGCTCTTCCTTGCGCAACCCAGAACGAACTGGATCTGGAGGATGCCAAGCAGCTGGTTGCTAACGGCGTATTCGCTGTAGCAGAAGGTGCTAACATGCCTACCACCATGGAAGCTACTGAGTATTTCCAGAAGAACGGCGTTCTGTTCTGCCCCGGCAAAGCTTCCAACGCAGGCGGTGTAGCTACCTCCGCACTGGAGATGAGCCAGAACAGCGAGAGATTGTCCTGGACCTTCGAAGAAGTAGATGCTAAGCTGAAGACCATCATGGTTAACATCTTCCATAACCTGGATAGTGCAGCCAAGAAGTACGGCATGGAAGGCAACTACGTAGCCGGCGCTAACATCGCAGGCTTCCTGAAGGTAGCAGATGCTATGACCGCACAAGGTATTGTATAGTATATCATAAGTGATTTCAGAGTTCCCGAAAGTATGATGCTTTCGGGAATTTTTTTAGTTGAAACATGAACGCCCTCGGTATCACAGTTAATGTGACGACAGAGGGCGTTCTTTTACTTGAAATATATTATGCTATTGGAAATTATTCTTCGGGCTGTGGCTGTGCGGCAGCATTTCTTGCATTGATCTCAGCCTGCTGCTGGTTGATTACAGCTTCGTAATCCGGGTTGGCGAAGAAGGCGGCATCATGCTCACACTGACTTCTGGTGTTCGGCGTGATGACTGTCTGGGTACCGTCGGGATTGTTGACGATAACGGTAGATCCCTGTTGTAATGCAGGATCTTCTACCAGAGGCATGGTAGCCACACCGGAATACTTGAACGGACAATCGGGACTGGCGGGCAGACCGTCGTAAGCACAGATCTCACCCTGATAGTGCACATCACAGCTTTCTGTAGGCTCGGTGCCTTCCGCAAAGTATTCTGTGTAGAGACAGCCGTCGCAGAGACCGGGGATCGGAAGCTTGCCGGACTGGGAACATACCGTTACCTGTACGATTCCGGAAGGAACCGGGAACTGGGTATTCGGCAGATCTTCGTGTACACGTTTCATGACCTTACGCCACAATGTCTTGGAAACACCGTCCTCAGCACTGTTTAAGTCTACGTTATTGTCGTAACCGGTCCAGGTAGCGGCAGTGTAGTACGGAGTATAGCCGGCAAACCATGCATCGGTAGGTCCGGTTGTGGTACCGGTCTTACCGGCGATGGCCATACCGCCGAAGTTAACCTTGCCACCGGTACCGGATGTAACTACATCCTGCATGGCACTGGTCAGCAGGAAAGCAGTAGTTTCCTTAATGACCTGCATGGTGGGAGGATTCGTATTGTCTAAGATCACATTACCGTCGGAATCTGTTACCCTGGTGTACAGCTTCGGTGTTACATAAGTACCGCCGTTTGCAATCGCAGCATAAGCGGCTGTCAGCTCATAAGGAGTGACACCGTAGGTCAGACCGCCTAAAGCCAGGGACTGGTTGACATCGGATTTGATCTCGTTGCCTACCTGTACTCCGTCTGTCAGAGTGGTAAATCCGAAGTTCAGCAGATAATCATATCCGAGTCTCGGAGTGATCACGGTGATGTTCTTAACCGCAATGATATTCAGGGAGTCACGGATCGCAGCACGGATATTCTGGATGCCGCGGTAACCGGACTTGTACCAGTTACGGACGGGAGTACCGTCGGCATAGTTAAACGGTGCATCGTTGTAAACGGTTGCCAGAGTCTTGCCTGCGCTGTCCAGAGCGGGAGCGTAGGAAGCCAGTACCTTAAAGGTGGATCCCGGCAGACGTTTGGCATTGGTGGCACGGTTCAGGGTACGACGTCCTTCTTTTGCACCGCGTCCGCCGATCATGGCTACGATATGTCCGGTGCTCTGTTCTTCGATGACCATTGCCGACTGGGGCTGAGGAGTCATGGAGACGGTCTCTTCATAGTTGTCGGCGTTATCCTCCACACCTAACTGGGCCAGCATTGCGGAACGATACGTATCGATCGCTGCATAAGCATCATCCTGGGAAGAGAAGATCAGATTGAACTTTTTGTTCTGATTTTCCTTGAACCAGCTCATCATATTTTCTTTACTGAAATTATTTTTTGTACCATCGGGAGAGATAATGGTAAGCGCATAGTTCAGATACCATTTCACATTTTCCGGATAATTGGAGGGATCTGCATACTCTTCATTCAGGATCGCCTGAATCTTAGGATCCAGTGTGGATTCCACACGTAAACCGCCGGAAGTAAGCAGGCTCTCTGCCATGGATTCGTTATAACCGGCAAGAATCAGATCCTGCTTTACCTGCTCGTATACCGCATCGGAGAAGTAGGAACCGGTGGTAGCGTTTGCTTCCTGATAATCAATGTCGTACAGACCGATTCTTTCATATACCGCATCGGTATCGGCCATAGCTTCATCATATTCTGCCTGTGTAATAAACTCAAGTCTCAACATATTTTCCAGACAGGTTTTACGACGTTTCACATTTTCCTCCGGGTGGCGGATAGGATTGTACTTGGAAGGATTCTGTGTGATACTGGCGATTACGGCACACTCGGACAACGTCAGGTCGCTGCAGTGTTTTCCGAAATAACGTAAGGAAGCGGATTCCACGCCCAGCGTGTTCTGTCCTAAGTTGATCGCATTCATGTAACGCAGCAGAATCTCATCTTTGCTGTAATATTTGGAGATCTCCAGCGCCAGATACTGCTCCTGGATCTTACGCTTGATCTTCTTGATCTTGTTATTGCCTTCGGAAGTCCATTCGGGAAAGACTGTGTTCTTCAGAAGCTGCTGGGTGATCGTACTGGCACCCTGGGCTTCTGCGCCACCGGTCTTGATGAACTGGTAACCTGCACGCAGCATACTTTTGAAGTCGATACCGTTGTGCTGATAGAAACGTTCATCCTCAATGGCTACGAATGCTTTGCCCATGTAATCGGGTATCTCATCCATACCTACGGAGAGACGGTTGGAATTGGTGCTGACATACTGGTCGATCTCGTTGCCTTCCTTATCATATACGATGGTGGCCTCACCAACAGCTACCACATCGGACAGGCGGATCGTCGGGGTGGAAGAGAGAATACCGCGGAAAGCACCGATACCGGCAGCCACACCGCAGATGCCGACACCGATGATGGCGACCAGCACTACTTTTACACAGGTCAGTGCAAACTTTCTTCCCCATTTTTGTGATTTAGAGTTGAGTGTCTTCTGTTTTGTTCGGACACCTTTTTTTCCATAATCCATAAAACAAGTCCTTTCTGTCTGAGATACAGACGAAAATATTATACCAAATAAAATTATGTAAATAAAGGTTTTCTTGCCAGTCTTTAGAATTGTTTCACATTTTGAGCAAGTTATGCTACACTGAATTAGAAAAAATGAGTGCATGCATCTTTACTGTTCGGGGCATTGCAAGATAATGACATGGGATTCATATGAAAAGAGTGTGTGCAGAATTGAGGATTGATATGAGCGAAACCAATAGCATGGACAGCTACAGAGTCCTTTTATCCGGCGGCGAGGGTGAGATCGTGGAGAAAAAATCCCGTTTTATCGCCACGGTCCGCAAGTGCGAGACCGAGGAAGAGGCAGTGGTTTTTATAGAAGAAATAAAGAAAAAGTATTGGGATGCCAGACATAATTGCTCGGCATTCGTCATAGGGAGCAGAGGAGAACTGACCAGATGCAGCGACGACGGAGAACCTTCCGGCACTGCTGGAAGACCGATGCTGGAAGTACTGGCCGGCTCCGGAATCCGTAACATAGCGGTGGTGGTGACCAGATATTTCGGCGGTACCCTGCTTGGGACCGGCGGGCTGGTGCGGGCCTATACCCAGGCGGTGAAAGAGGGGCTGGCACACTGTGAGACCGGTGTCATGCGAAAAGGCTGCGAACTGGAAGTGACTACCGATTATAATGATATCGGAAAACTGCAATATTATTTCGGACAGAACGGTATCGTACCGGTGGACAGTGTCTATGCGGAAAATGTAAAATTTATTTTACGTATCCCGGTGGAAAAAGAGGAAAACCTCAGGAAAAACCTGATAGAAACCACTTGCGGAAAGGTGAAAATTGAGAAATTGAAAGAATTATATTTCGTTGACAAAGAATAAACGAAAAGTTAAAATTGATAGTGGCCGGTAAGAGCGACCGGCGGATTCCATGAGGAAAGGTGGTGGTTTTTATGAAGTGTACACAGACAAGTTCTGACAACCCGCTTCCGGGGCGAAGTTACCACATAAGTTACACCCATAGAAAACATCATAAGGAGGATCATCATGGAACAGATCAAAGAACTGGAAGAAGTCTTAGAGCTTCTTAATACCAAGCAGTATACCAAGCTGCGCCAGTATCTGGCTGAACTCAACGATGCCGACATTGCGGGACTTCTGGAAGAACTGGAAGAAGAGGACATGTTAAAGGTCTTCCGTATCCTGCCCAAGGATCTGGCGGCAGACGTTTTTTCCTATTTGGATATGGACAATCAGCAGAAAATCATTACCTCCCTGTCGGATAAAGAAGCTGCCAGCATTATCAACAACCTGATGGCGGACGATGCGGCAGACCTGTTGGAGGAGATGCCTGCCAATATTGTCAAGAAGCTTCTGACCAATGCAAGCCCCGATGTGCGAAGGGATATCAATCATCTGCTGCGTTATCCGGAGGATTCCGCCGGAAGTATCATGACGGTCGAGTATGTTGACCTGAAAGAAAACCTGACGGTAAATCAGGCAATCGAGCGGATCCGTAAGGTGGGACTCGACAGTGAGACCATCAATATCTGCTATGTGCTGGATGCCCGGAGACGTCTGGTGGGAACTGTGGCACTGCGTTACCTGCTGCTCATGGACGGCGACGAGATCATCGGTGACATCATGCATGAAAATGTCATCTCCATCAATACCCTGATGGACCAGGAAGAAGTAGCCAGACAGTTCAAAAAATATGACTTTACAGCGATGCCGGTCGTGGATAACGAGAACCGGCTGGTAGGCATTATCACCGTGGATGATATCGTGGATATCATGGAAGAAGAGACCACGGAGGATATGGAAAAGATGGCGGCTATCGTGCCCAGCGATAAGCCTTATATGAAGACCGGCGTATGGGAGACCTTCAAAAAGCGTATTCCCTGGCTGTTACTTTTGATGGTATCGGCGACGTTTACCGGCGCAATCATTTCTTCTTTTGAAGACGCACTGAGCGTCTGTGCCGTATTGGTGGCATATATTCCCATGCTGATGGATACCGGCGGTAATGCCGGCAGTCAGGCCAGTGTTACCGTGATCCGTGGGTTGTCCCTGAATGAGATCGAATACCGGGACGTTCCCAAGGTTGTGTTCAAAGAGATCCGTGTGGCATTGATCTGTGGTGTTACGCTTTCCGCAGCGAATTTTGTGAAATTACTGTTACTGGATAAAGTAGGAGTACTGGTGGCAGCTTCTGTGTGCCTGACACTGGTAGCGGCAGTGGTGATCGCTATGATCATCGGATGTCTGCTGCCAATCCTGGCAAAGCGTCTGGGATTTGACCCGGCAGTTATGGCGAGTCCGTTTATTACGACCATCGTGGATGCGATGTCATTGCTTGTATATTTCCGTGTGGCTTCGGCTATATTGGGATTGTAGATAGTATTGGCAAGATAATGTTGCTTTACAAAAAGCCGTAATATCTGTGAGGAAAATCACAAATATTACGGCTTTTTTTCTGTATGATGTTGATAAAATTTTGACAGGATGTTTTTTTTTCAGTACTTTGTATCAAGCCCTTTGCAAGTGCGGAAAATTTTGCTAGAATCAAGATAAATAACAAATGTAACCGCTTTCGCAATTTATTTTCTTAAGGAAACATTTCGGGAACAGCAAAAGCAACGGAGGAAAAGATTATGAGATATTTTTTTGAATCTAAAGTAGAAAAAAAGGATGTGGGATATACTATCCAGATTCCTTTCAATGTATGGGAAGTATGTAAGCAGAGAGAAGTCATCAAGGGAGATATTGTACTGGATAACAACATTATCGAGTGTGAGCTTCATCCCAAGGAAAAGGGTAACTACGAGATCGTTATTACCGATGAGGATGCAGTAAAGGTAGAGCTCGGTGTAACTCATAAGATTCTGCTGCATGTCAACGGTTCCCTGATCCGTATGGATCAGAACAGCCCTTACAGCTTCGAGAATCCGATCCGTAAGATCGACAGCATGAACGTGATCATCCAGCCGGAAGACGGTCTGTGCGGTCAGGCATGTGTAGCAATGCTGGCAGGTGTCACCATCGCAGAAGTAATCAGCGTTATGGACTGCAGAGAGTGGCAGGCTACCATGGGACGTGTGATCTCCGC
Organism: uncultured Acetatifactor sp.; assembly: GCA_934394515.1. Taxonomy (GTDB): domain Bacteria; phylum Bacillota; class Clostridia; order Lachnospirales; family Lachnospiraceae; genus Acetatifactor. Next base: position 650 of record CAKRRU010000094.1, on the reverse strand, counting down.
ACTGAACTACTACGGCATCGACCATACCGACATTATCGTATATACCGAGGGCAAGCCCGCTGTATTGCCGAAATGCTGTATCATGATGGAGAAGATGGGACGTTTCTGCCACTATCTGGTACATTTCGACGGCAAGTTCTATGATTCCAACCTTGGTGTGCTGGAAGAGTACGACATGAGCAAACTGTTGGGATATCTGGAGATTAAGTGTTGATCGGATACAGATTTAGTTTTGCGTGATTCCCATCATCCCGATCTATTCATATGGAAGTTCAAAACTGTAGGTTACATCTATGTGCCTACAGTTTTTTTGTGACCTAAAAAACCTTAATAGGGTTGCATGTTAACACGGTAAAGTGTAAAATGGAAAAGTGAGATTTTCGTAACGATTCTGAACAGTTACTAATTTTTTATTACAAAGGATGGGAGAAAAATGAATCAGAAAAAGAAGATTGAAAATTATCAGCAGATCGCCATGGGTACCGGACTGCGTTATGATGAAGTGGGTGACCTGTTTCACGGGGAACGGGATGGGTTTGACTTTATCGTCTATGCACCCGATGCAAGATATCCGTATATGATGGTGCTGCATACGGCGGCAAAAAGCGCTGACGGGTCGACATTTGACAAGCAGGCAGTGAAAGGGTTTC
>CAKRRU010000093.1 GCA_934394515.1 uncultured Acetatifactor sp. | reverse complement strand
TTCGTCTGGAAGATGCTCTGGCAGCTACCAGAGCAGCCGTAGAGGAAGGTATCATCTGTGGTGGTGGTTCCGCATATATCCACGCTTCCAAGGAAGTTGCAAAACTGGCAGCTACTCTGGAAGGTGACGAGAAGACCGGTGCAGGCATCGTCCTGAAAGCACTGGAAGCTCCTCTGTATCACATTGCTGCAAACGCAGGACTGGAAGGCAGCGTTATTATCAATAAGGTACGTGAGTCTGAGGTCGGTGTCGGATTCGATGCTCTGAAAGAAGAGTATGTAGATATGGTAAGTGCAGGCATCCTGGATCCCGCAAAGGTTACCAGAAGCGCTCTGCAGAACGCTACCAGCGTAGCAAGCACACTGCTTACTACCGAAAGCGTTGTAGCTAACATCAAGGAGGATACTCCTGCAATGCCCGCCAGCGGAGCCGGCATGGGCGGAATGATGTAAGCGTCAGGACCGCTTCGACGCAGCCGCAATAAAAAGGAGTACGCTATTCAAGTTTACTTGAAATAGTGTACTTCTTTTTTATTGCGGATATGACGAAGTCCAGCGGATATCGCATGAATTGCGAAGCAATTTATGCGATAAGCCGCTGCTGCGTCGACTCCCTCTTGACTCCCTTCGTAAAACCTCTTACACTTATCTCAAACATATCACAGAAAGAGGTACTCCTATGAATCGTTTTGAATATATCGTAGAAAGCATAGATGGTGATTATGCGCATCTTCGCAGAACGGACATTGAATCCGATGAATTAAAATTGGTAGCCCGTGCGCTGCTTCCGCCTGAGATCATGGAAGGCACGAAGCTTTTATACGAGTGGATGCAGTACTCCATTATGGAATAATTATGCCAAATTTTGAAATGTCCGGAGAAAACGCAATATTTGTCATAAAATAAAAGGGAAACTGGCACGACAGGAGAGTGGGTAAAGAATACACTTATAGTATGAGCGTGGTACACGCAGCTTTGCGCAAATAGAAAGACTAATACATGTAAAAAGGAGACTCCCTATGAGCGAACCCAGAACTTATCACAACCCTGTACAGCGCGGTTTTTTCCCGGATCCTTCCGTGATCCGTGTCGGTGACGATTATTACATGGTGAATTCCAGCTTCCAGTATTTTCCGGCAATTCCCATTTCTCATTCGAGAGATATGGTGCATTGGCACATTATCGGACATGCCATCACGAATCCGGAATGGCTGGATATCAGTAACATCAGAGATTCCCACGGAATCTGGGCACCGGATATCGAATATGTGGATGGAAAATACTATATTTATGTTACTTTGCGTCTGAATGCGGACGGCAAGCGTGATAATAACGTAATGCGCAGACAGTTGGTGATGGTGTCTGACAGGCCGGAAGGCCCTTACAGCAAGCCGGTATGTCTGGAAGTGGACGATATCGATCCCTCACTTTTCGTGGATGATGACGGCAGCAGATATATGATCATTGCGAAGGCGGCACAGGCAGTTCCCCTGACAGCGGACGGACTGGCAGTGGCAGGCCCGGCGAAGACCGCATGGGAAGGCACAGGCGAGCGTTGCTCCGAAGGCCCCCATATCATGAAAAAAGACGGTTACTATTACGCTATCGTGGCTGAGGGCGGTACCGGCTACGGTCATGGAATCAATGTGGGAAGAAGTAAAAATTTCTACGGCCCATATGAGTGCTCTCCCTATAATCCGGTCATGCGCCAGAAGAATCCTGCAGCACCCATTCAGAGAGCTGGACACGGAAAACTGGTGCAGGATCAGAACGGTCAATGGTGGTGCTATTATCTCTGCGGCCGTCCGAATGAAGGCAACTATACGACGGTAGGAAGAGAGTCTGCCCTGGATCCCGTACAGTGGACAGAGGACGGCTGGTTTACCGTCAACGAAGGAAAAGGCCCCAGCCTGACACAGGTTGCCCCCAATCTGCCAGAGTGCATTTACGAAAGAAATCTGTACGACGACTTTAACGATACAAAGTTGAATCTGGAATGGGAGTTCGTCCGTAACCCGGATAATGGCTCCTGGTCTCTGACCGAGCGTCCCGGATATTTCCGTATCTGGACCAGAGACGGACAGTTGAATGAGATCCGTGCGAAAAATACGTTGCTGCGCAGAGAGCAGGAATTGTCCTACGTGGCGGAGACGAAGCTGGAATTCTACCCGGATAAGGATGGCGAGCAGGCGGGACTGACCTGCTACTACAGTACCGCAACCTATGCGAGATGTTCCCTTTGCTATGAAGGCGGCAGAAAGATACAGCTGGTCATCAACCGCAATCATGGCGAAGAACTGATGGCAGAGGTGGACGATGTGAAAGAAGCACCGCTGTACCTGAAGGTAGTGGTAGAGAAGCTGACCAGAACTTTTTATTACAGTTACGATGGAGAAAACTGGGAGCAGATCGGTGTTCTGGAGAACTGTATCTATCTCTGCGATGAGGGCGTTCCCGATGATCCCAAGCGCCATACCGGCACGCTGGTAGGCATCTACGCCAACAACGGAGGCTGCGGAAGCCGCAAAGCAGCGGATTTCGATTACTTCAAATATGAGGATTAGACAAAAATGAAGGTGCGATTTTGGCTAAAAGTGCGAAAAAGTCGCAACTGTGAGAAATCTGTTTGCCAAATAGTCGAAATAATGGTAAAATAATTATGGTTCTGGATGTAAGCACTTACATTTCAGAGTCGACAGGAACAAATGCAACGCATAGTTTCATACATCTCTTTTCAAAGAATCCCGGGTGAGCAGCCCGGGATCTTTTGTGCAGCCGAAGCAGTTGAGGTGAAGCAGCCGGGAATAATTACCTGATCAGCAGATGAAACTTTTTGCAGGAATACAGCGTCAAAATAATATAACGCAAGGAATGTGGGAGAGCGTAGTACGGAGCAATCTGCAGGCATCAAAATTGTGGGGGCGTTTGCTCAAACATCATAGTATAAGACAAAAGAATTATTATGTGTTAAAATGAACACCGGAGAAAATCATTACAAGCAATTTTCGAAAAGTGAGGAAAGGATATATGTCGGACAGGAAAAAAGAACAGGCGGTGGAACGTGCCCTGACGGAAGGGTATGAGAAATATTACCGTCTTGCCTATAGTTATGTACATAATGAAGCGGACGCGCTGGATATTGTACAGGAAGCGGCCTATAAAGCAATTTTAAAGAGTGACAGCCTGAAGGAGCCGCAATATGTGGAGACCTGGGTATACCGGATCGTTGTCAACGAGGCATGCAGCTTCCTGCGCAGCCGGAAGGAGAGCGCAGATGTGGATGAGATTCAGGTGGCAAGTGAAGATACCTATGAGAACATTGATTTAAAGCGGGCTATAGATAATCTGGATCCGAAGGATCGTGCCATCGTTGTTTTACGATTTTTTGAGGACAGGCAGCTGGAGGAGATCGCAAAGATCCTGGATGAGAACCTGAGCACAGTAAAGAGCAGGCTGTACCGGGTGATGAAAAAGCTGCGGCTGAATCTGGAAGGCAGCACTGGGTGATCCCTAAGGCTGTTGCCATAGACATTCGCAGGACACAGATGGATATAGGTAAGATATAGGAAGAGATAGCATGGCCGGTTCCAACAGACCGGACAGATGGAGAATAGATATGACAGAACAGGAACAATTGAGACAGTTAAAAGAGGAGTATGAGAATATGACAATCCCTGAGGCAGGAAGACAGCGGCTTAAGGAAGGCATCGACAGAGCCCGGATGGAGAAAAAGAGAGCGGCACGTGCCAGAAGGAGTACGACGTGGGCGGCTGTGGCAGCGGCGGTCGTTGTCATGGTGGCACTTCCCAATACAAATATGCAGATCGCACACGCAATGGAAGATATTCCGTTATTGGGAGGATTTTTCCGGCTGGTGACGGTGCGGCAGTACAGCTATAGCAGTCAAAACAGTAGTGCCGCGGTGGACCTGGCGAGAATCGAAGATGCGGAGACGTCCGGCATCAGTGCATACAGTAATGATGAAGATACTATGGTGGGAGCTGTACAGGAAGCTGACACCGGGGCAACGTCAGGAGAAGGAATGGAAGAAGCCACAGTGGCCGTACAATCAGATCTGGCAGACGAGTCGACCGCGAAACAAAGCGGAATGCAGGCAGTCAATCAGGACATGGAGGCAACCGTGAACGAGCTGATAAAACAGTTCGAGGATACGCTGTCGGAGGAAGGATATCATGGCTTGTATGTGACACAGGAGGTTGTTACAGACAACGCACAGTACTATACGGTGAAATTAAGTGCTTTGGAGACAGAGGCCAGCGGTTATGAACACAACAAGTTCTATACCCTTGACAAAGTCACGGGAGAGGTAGTGACACTGGCGGATCTGTTCGCAAAGGACAGTGATTATATTTCCGTGATCAGCGAGAACATCAAGTCCCAGATGCGGCAGCAGATGGCATCGGATGAAGACGTGACGTATTTTCTGGATGATGACAATATGCCGGAATTTAATTTTCAGGAAATTACGGATGAAACGAATTTTTACTTTAATGAAAAAGGAGAACTTGTCATTGCCTTTGACGAGTACGAGGTGGCTCCCGGATCTATGGGAGCACCGGAGTTCGTGATTCCGCAGGAAATTGTGGAAGCATTGTATCAATAACAGGCTTGTGGGAATCCTCTGTTTTCCTGTATAATTCTATTAGAAAATTGTTGTGCGAAAGGGGAAAACGGCATGGACAATAAGAGATTTCATGAGCAGCTGAATGAATACCTGGAGGAACTGGACTGTACCGCAAAAGAATTGGGAGAAGTCTCCGGAGTGTCGGCTGCCACACTCAGCAGGTATCGCTCCGGCAGCCGAATACCGGACGCGGACACCGAGGCTTTTAACAGCATATGTGAGGCAATCGGCAGAATAGCCGGACAGCGTGGGATAGAAACACTTACCGAAGAGAAAGTCAGAGAGAGTTTTTTACGTTGTCTGGATATGACTGCCGTAGATAAAGAGCAGCTGCGGACGAATTTTAATTTATTGGCAACCGCACTGAATATGAACATGACAAGGCTGTGCCGGCAGATCAATTATGACAGTTCTACGGTTTTTCGCTTTCGGAACGGTTCCCGCCAGCCGGCGGAGCCGGAAAAATTTGCGGAGGCTGTGGCAAAATATGTAGCGGAAAACTATACGGAAGCAGCAGAACGCGAGAAACTGGCTCGAATCCTGCAATGTGATGCCTGCGAATTCGTGGAACAAGAACACTCTGCAGATCGAATCAAAAGATGGCTTCTGGAGCCGGGCAGGGAAAAGGAAAGCGGAGTAACCCATTTCCTGGAGCAGTTGGATCAGTTTGATCTGAATGAGTATATCAAAGCCATTCATTTTGACGAATGGAAGGTTCCGCCCGCTATTCCTTTCCGGTTGTCTACTTCTAAATCCTATACCGGGTTGAAAAATATGATGGAGGCGGAACTGGATTTTCTGAAGGATACGGTGTTAAGTAAATCCATGGATCCAGTGATCATGTACAGTGACATGCCGATGGAAGAGATGGCAAAGGATCCGGAATTTCCGAAAAAATGGATGTTTGGTATGGCAATAATGCTGAAAAAAGGACTGCATCTGCATCAGATCCATAATCTGGATCGATCTTTTGAGGAAATGATGTTGGGACTGGAAAGCTGGATCCCTATGTATATGACGGGACAGATCTCACCGTATTATCTGAAAGCGGGACAGGGTCAGGTGTTTCTGCATTTTCTGAAAGTATCAGGGTCTGTGGCTTTGACCGGAGAGGCTATCAGGGGGTATCACAGTGAAGGAAAATACTATCTGGCCCGCTCTAAGGATGAAGTGGCATATTACCGGAAGCGTGCCGGGGAACTTTTGAATTGCGCAAGCCCACTGATGGAGATTTACCGGGAGGAAAATGCAGGAGTATTCGAGGTATTCCTACGATCCGATGCAGAAACTGCCGGTGAGAGAAGAAATATTTTATCGGCACCGCCCATATGGATTCTGGACAGAGAGTGGCTGGAAGCATTTTTGCTACGGCGGAAAGTGTCGGGGGAGCAGGTGAAAAAAATTCTGAATTATGCGGATACCCTGCGGCAGCTTAATGAGCATATTTTACAGAGAAATCGTATAACAGATGAGATAACGTTGCCGGAACAGGAAGAATTTGCACAATACCCGGTAAATCTTTCCTTGAGCGGAATGTTTTGCGAGACGGATATTTCTTATACATGGGAGGAATATCAGGAACATCTGGAGCAGATGAGAATGTATGAACAGGCGCACGAAAATTATATTTTGAAAGAGACGAAGGCTCAGACATTCCGGAATCTGCAGATACAGATCCATGAAGGAAAATGGGCCATGGTGTCCAAGGGAAAAGCCCCGGCGATCCATTTCGTGATCTATCACTCCCGTTTAAGGGAGGCTATAGAACAGTTTGTACCGCCGGTGGTGGAGGACTAATGACGCTCCAGTTCTTCCCATTCGGGTCCCAATTGCAGACTTCCGTCTTTGCTTCCAACGAAGGTGTCGTTATGGCGGTAGATGTGCTCATAGCCTACATCTGCCTCATAACCTCTTCCGGTGGAATCTGTATACGTATTTACACCGCGGATACCATCCGAGGACCTGTCATAGATCCGGTCCATCTGCCGACTGTGGTCATGGATCCCCTGATTGACAATATCAGAGGTCTCCGACAGTGTGCGGGATATCTGCTGTGAAGAACGGATGGCGTTCTGCTGTCGCTGCATGGCACCCTGTATCTGAATCTGCTGGGTGTTCCGAAGCTCTTCATCCTGCAATGCAAAATACAGGGGAGCGTAGCGCAGCTCGGCAAGAAATTTATCAAAGATCACTTCGTAAGAATCTTTTTCCACATGGGGATACACCAACAGCAGATCAAAAGAACGGCCCCAGTCAAAACTTTCCATACCCCCGATGCCGTACATGGCACCCATAAAAGCCATTCCTTTTTTCAACAGATCCATGATATCCGGAGAACCGCCGGAAGATTCCTTCGGGGCCTTGGCAAGGATCGTGGCAAAATATCCGTCATAGACCATATTGTTTTGCTGGAAGCGGAACTGGAATTTTCCGGCCTCCGTCAGAACATTTTTTTCCAGCTTCTGAGAAGCTTCCTGTTGAAAAAGAAGTGCTTTTTTCTGTAAAAGTTCACCGGAACAGGGACGCATCTGGATCTGAGGAACTCCGCAAATGGCGGAGATACGTTCTACCGCATATTGAGAGAGCGGAACCATTCTGCGATAGCATACCAGGGAACGGGGATCCAGCTGATAGTCGCGGGGTCCCATACCGGGCAGAGAAGATCCGGGAGTGTAGTCTTTATAATAGGCAAACGGCAGAAAAATAAGTCTGGCCCCTTCCGGGGATTGAAGCTGCAAGGCTTTGCAGACAGCGGCCAGGGTGGAAACGGAATTGTCATCGGTAACACGGCAGGACCAGCCATTGGGAATATAGGCCTGATATAAAGGTCCTCTGCCGGCATAGTCGATGCGATGTATTTCGGAAGTTTTTTCTTCTCGAACGGAGGATAAGATATATTCGGTATCACAATATTCACAGCGGATTCTGAGGGCGCCATAGGGCACTTTCAGAGAATGACCGCAGTTTCTGCATTTCACTTCTGTGTATTCCATAGAATTCCCTTTCTTTTTATCGGTTGACAGGGTCGACGATGATTTCCCTTTCATTATATAAGGTGTCGGAAAACAAAAAGCTAAAAATTTCCAATTTGGAAAATGCCAGATCGGAAAATGGAAGCCTGCCTGTGATAGTTTCCGTTACAATAAAAGCAGAAGAAAACGGAAACGGAGGCGGGAGGAATGAAGAGGAAAATTTTTTGCATGTTGGCTTTTATTGGGCTGTGTGTGGTATGCAGTGCCTGTGGAAAGCCGGCGGAATGGGAAACGGAAACGGTATCTGTGGAAACACAGGGAACGGCAGCGGAAATTCCGGAGAAATATAAGGACTATGACGGCTATGGATATTGCGAACAAGACGGCCATCTGAAATATTATATAGAAATCGGGGAGAAACTCCGGCTGCACTGTTTTTTCCAGTCGGGAAGCCCGGAGTATGAAGAGAAAATTTATACGCTGCATTTGCCGGAAGAAGAAAATACAGACGGGGAACTTGAGATCCGGCAGATCACCGATGAAAACGGACAGGATCTGTCAGACAGTTTTTCCATGTTGAAGCTTGCCTTTGAAACGGATCAGGTGCGATTGCAGGTAGAGCGGAGAGAGGAACGGATGGCCGGAGGAGATTCGGATAATATCCAGACAGGAGAATATCTGCTGCGTCCCGGACAGGGAGTGCAGGAAAGGGAACCGCAGACGCAGGCAATTCCAAAGGAAAGCGGGGAACTGCTGGCAATGGCAAGAGCAGGCTATGAAAGAGAAAGCGGATTCCTTGCGCCGGAAGCGGAATGTCTGGAGAATGGAGACGGAACTTATACCATCCATTTATATGAGATCGTACCACAGGAGGATGGCAGCTGGCATACGGCTACTTCCTGCTGGTATACTGTAAATGCTTTCGGGGAGGGGACAGATGATACGATGGGGGACCGGGTACAATTACCGGAGCTTTCTGTGGCGGAAGTAGCGGAATATCTGCCCACGCCAATAAAACTTACCTATTTGCAGGAGGGCGAGGCTGCAAGTGAATGGGAGATCACGGATGCCGATGTCATTTGGGAATGCAGGGAAGCCCTGCAGCAGATAACCATAGGGGAGCAGACCGATCAGCGTGCCGCAGATGCCGGGGAATCGTTTTGCTTTGAACTGGCGGACGGAAGCACATGGACGGTTCGTTTTGAAGCAGGCAGATTGCTAAAGGGAAGCGCATGCTACGAAACAGAAGGATATCAGGAATTGCATAGAGTTGTGAAAGATTATCTGACTGAGGAGGGATTGTAATGAAGCGCAAATTGTTTTTCATCCTATTAATGATGGCGGCCACATTGACAATCGGCGGCTGTGGGAAAAATGCTGTCGAAGGGGAAGAAATCACTGCACAGGCAGTAGTTCCTCAGACGGAACCGTCGGCGGAGCCGGTAACAGAAGAAAGCACGGAGAATGCAGTGCCGGAAGAACAAGATTTCACGATCACACCGCTTTACTCCGGACTGGAACTGGAACCTTATGTATGTGAGGATTTTTCCATGGAAATACCGCAGGGCTGGACGGTGGAATGTACCCAGACGATAGCGGGAATGCAGCATGCAATCCATGTGTATGATCCCGAATGCCCGGTGAATCAGATCTTGTTCATCCTGAAGGCGGAGCCTCTATATATGGATGAGACCATACAATATTTATTTTCCACTTATGGAGAGGAATGGGGGTTATATCCGATTCTGAGTGATGTGTCGACCGAAGGATTTTTCAATGTATTTTCAGAATACGCAGATGCCATAGAAACACACCCTGCCTATAGCACCATCCGGTTGCCGAGAATACGGGAGGTGACTCCTCTGGAAGGGTATGAACAGACAGATACTCTGGTGTATGCGGATTTCCGGCAGGACGATACAGAGGGAGAAGGAATGTTTTACACGGATCTGGAGCCATTCAGCAATCCCGCTATGGGGACCGGCTATTATATGGCTTATAATGTGATCGCTATGACTGCCGGGAAAGATACCTTCCAGAACTGGGAGGAGATTCTGACCAAAAGTCTGAGTACGCTGGATTATTCCCAGAGCTTTGTGAATTATGCCATGGGACAGAGTGATCAGCAGGTGGCAACCTCCAGACAGCTCAGCCAGGCAGCGGCGGAGATGTCCGACAGTATTATGTCATCCTGGGAGAACCGGAACAAGAGTGATGATATTATACGGCAGAAACAAAGTGATGCAACGTTTGGCTATGAAAGAGTGATGGATACGGAGACCGGGGAAATCTATCAGACAGAAAACGGGTTTACCGATTGGTATGACGGAGAGCGATACCAGCCTATCACAGATGAACAATATACAGAAGCAGTCAAAGGGGAATTTTCCTGGAAATAAAATATCTCTAAAAGCCAAAACTCCCGCATATCATGAACCAAGAGGATATGCGGGAGTTTTTTTATGCCATTGATCGTTTTGGATGCGGGGCACGGCGGGGGATGGTCGGAAATACAGCTACTATTCTATAACCCCAGTGTTTATGCGGGTTACAGGATTCATTCTACCATGAG
>CAKRRU010000092.1 GCA_934394515.1 uncultured Acetatifactor sp. | reverse complement strand
ACCAATTATCCCAAGGGAGTGATCTGGGCTTTCGGCGAGAAGGGCATGAAAGTGACTTCCGGTATGGATCTGCTGTTAAACGGTAATATCCCCAACGGTTCCGGACTTTCCTCTTCTGCTTCCGTAGAAGTGCTGACCGGCTATATTCTGAGAGACTTCTTCGGATTTGATGTGACCAATCAGGATCTGGCACTGATCGGACAGTTCTCCGAGAACAAATACAACAAGGTAAACTGCGGTATCATGGATCAGTTTGCCATTGCTATGGGTAAAAAGGACAATGCAATTTTCCTGGATACCGCAACGTTAGAGTATGAGTATGCACCGATCCATCTGGAGAATGCGAAGATTGTGATCGCATGCAGTAATAAAAAGAGAGGCCTGGGAGATTCCAAGTACAATGAGCGCCGCAGTGAGTGTGAGACTGCACTGGCAGAGTTGCAGCAGGTAGTAAAGATCAAGACTCTGGGTGATCTGGATGAGGAGACTTTCGAGAAATTTAAGTCCATTATCAAGAGTGATGTGCGCAGAAAACGTGCAAAACATGCCGTATATGAGAATCAGAGAACCGTTCGTGCCGTAGAAGCACTGAAGAACAATGATGTGAAGCTGTTCGGTGAGTTGATGAACGCTTCCCATGTATCCCTGCGTGACGATTATGAAGTAACCGGGATTGAGCTGGATACACTGGTAGAGGAAGCATGGAAGGTAGACGGTGTCATCGGATCCCGTATGACCGGCGCAGGCTTCGGCGGCTGTACCGTAAGTATTGTAAAAGATGATGCAATCGACACCTTTATCGAGCAGGTAGGCAAGGCATACAAGGAAAAGATCGGTTATGCGGCTGACTTTTATGTAGTAGAGATCGGTGACGGCCCCCAGACGCTGTAAAGTGCGATAAACAGCGCTCCGGTACGGGAATTTTACTTGTTACAAAATCAGCGTACCGGAACCTGTTGTGATAGAAATGTAATTAACAAAAACGGGTCAGAACAATGCTGCGGAAAACTCTGTGGCAGAATGGAGAGAAAATGGATATTCAGGTATTAATTCGTAAATTAGTATCCTACGGAGTACAGACAGGACTGGTTCCGGAGGAAGATGTGATCTATACGACCAACCGTCTGTTGGAACTGTTTGAACTGGACGAGCTGGAAGAGCGTGACAATGTAACCATGCGTGAAGACGAACTGGAAGAGGTTCTGAAGGGCATGCTGGATTATGCTTACGAAAAAGGAATCCTCAAGGAGAACAGTGTGGTATACCGTGACCTCTTTGATACCAAGATCATGGGACTTCTGATGCCGAGACCCAGCGAAGTGATCCATCATTTCCATGAGCTGTACGATCAGGTATCTCCCGAGGCTGCTACAGACTATTACTATAAGCTGAGCAGAGATTCCGATTATATCCGCCGCTACCGTATCTGCAAGGATATGAAATGGGTGACCCCGACCCAATACGGTGACCTGGATATTACCATCAACCTGTCCAAGCCGGAAAAGGATCCCAAGGCGATCGCTGCAGCAAAGCTGGCAAAGCAGTCAGGCTATCCGAAATGTCTGCTGTGTCGTGAAAACGAGGGCTATGCAGGCCGTGTGAACCATCCTGCCCGTCAGAATCACCGTATCATTCCGGTGACGATCAACGGCAGCCAGTGGGGATTCCAGTATTCCCCGTACGTATATTACAATGAGCACTGTATCGTATTTAACTCCCAGCATGTGCCTATGAAGATCGAACACGCGACCTTCTGTAAGCTGTTTGATTTTGTAAAGCAGTTCCCTCATTATTTTGTAGGTTCCAATGCGGATCTGCCGATCGTGGGCGGCTCCATTTTGAGCCATGATCATTTCCAGGGCGGTCATTATGAGTTTGCAATGGCAAAAGCTCCCGTAGAGAGAACCTTCTCCGTAGCCGGTTATGAAGATGTGGATGCCGGTATCGTGGCATGGCCTATGTCCGTGATCCGTCTCAGCGGCACAGATACTGATCGTATCATTGCACTGGCAGATGTGATTCTGAACAAGTGGAGAGCGTATACTGATGAGGCGGCATTTATCTATGCATACACCGACAATGAGCCTCATAACACCATTACTCCCATTGCCAGAAAGCGCGGAGATAAGTACGAACTGGATCTGGTATTGCGTAACAACATTACGACTGAGGAGCATCCTCTGGGTGTATACCATCCTCATGCAAAGCTGCATCATATTAAAAAGGAAAATATCGGTCTGATCGAGGTCATGGGTCTGGCTGTACTGCCTGCCCGCCTGAAAGGTGAGATGGCGCATCTGAAGGAAGCAATCCTCGCCGGCAAGGACTTAAGAGCAGATGAAGAGCTGGCGAAGCATGCGGACTGGGTAGATGAGTTCCGCCCGAAGTACGATGCGATTACCGCAGAGAATATCGACGGTATCGTAGAGAAGGAGATCGGTCTGGTATTCATGCAGGTATTGGAAGATGCCGGCGTATATAAGAGAACCGAGGAAGGCCAGAAAGCTTTCGACAGATTTGTGCAGTCGTTATAGTAAGAAGAACAGGGGATTTGGCAGGGAAAGGCTTGCTGATCCCCTGTTTTTCTATACTTGCACCAATGATATGCAGAGGCGTATAATAAGCCCATGAAATTTTTATTAACAGCAATCAACGCAAAATTCATACATTCCAATCCTGCCATCTACAGCCTGCGGGCATGTGTGGGTGAAGAATTGCAGCCCTATGTGGAACTGGCAGAGTTTACGATCAACGAATCTCTCGAGACGATACTGGAGGGGATCTGGAAGCGTCAGCCGGATGTGATTGGTTTTTCCTGTTATATCTGGAACTGGAAGATGGTGCAGGAGATTCTGGCAGAGCTGCCGAAGATCCTGCCGGAGACGGAGATCTGGCTGGGAGGACCGGAAGTTACTTATGACGGACCGGGATTATTAAAAAAATTCCCACAGGTCACCGGGATCATGGTCGGAGAAGGAGAAGCCACTTTCCGGGAGCTGTTGGGGCAATATCTGCAGGAGACAGAGGATGAGGTGAATCCGGACGGCTCGCAAAAGAGGCGGAAATCGACAGAGCAGGCGGATCATGAAGATGGTCAAGAGAGCGGATTGCAAATGCAACGGCAAATGCAGCAGCAAAAGGGGAAGTGGATCGCAGAGCGCTTCGGGCAGATTCCGGGTCTCTGCCTTGCTTCCGGTTACACGCAGCCCAGAGAGCTCACGGATCTGACAACACCTCCTTTTCTCTATGAGGACATGGAGCCTTTTACGAACCGTATTATCTACTACGAGACCAGCAGAGGCTGTCCATACCGGTGCAGCTACTGTCTGTCGTCCATAGATAAAAAAGTAAGATTACGTGACATCAGTGTCGTAAAGAAAGAATTGCAGTTTTTCCTGGATCAGAAGGTAAAACAGGTGAAGTTTATTGATCGTACCTTCAACTGTGACCATAAGCATGCCATGGAGATCTGGCAGTATATTTACGAACATGACAATGGCGTCACTAACTTCCATTTTGAAATCTCCGCAGATATTCTACGCGAAGAAGAGATTGCTCTGCTGAATCGTTTTCGACCGGGACTGGCGCAGCTGGAGATCGGTGTACAGTCCACGAATCCGGAGACCATTCATGCGATTCATCGCGTGATGGATGTGGACAAACTGGAGAGAATCGTGGCAGCCATCCATCGGGGACACAATATTCATCAGCATCTGGATCTGATTGCAGGATTGCCTTATGAAGATTATGAGAGCTTTGGCAGATCCTTTGACCGTGTCTACGGCATGCAGCCGGAGCAGTTACAGCTGGGTTTTTTAAAAGTATTAAAAGGTTCCGATATGCACGAACATGCACAGGAATATGGAATCCGTTATCTGGAGCAGCCGCCGTATGAAGTGCTCTATACCAACTGGATCAGTTACGGAGAGATCCGGAGACTGAAACGGATCGAAGAGATGGTGGAGCTGTATTATAACAGTGGTCAGTTTACGCATACACTGCCTTCCCTGGAAAAAGCATTTCCGGGAGCTTTTGCCATGTATGAGGCATTGACGGATTTCTATCAGGAGCAAGGGTATTTTACCAACAGTCCGGCCAGATCTTACAGATATCAGATATTGCTTACGTTCGCAGGACAATACGATCCGGAGAATAGCGAGATCTACAGAGAGCTTCTGACGTACGACATGTATCTGAGGGAGAATCTAAAGAGCAGACCAGCCTTTGCTGTGGATTATACGGAAAGTACAAAAGAAGAGATCCGACAGTTCTACCAGACGGAAGAACAGGAGAGAAAATATCTGCCGGCATACACACAATATGACCGGAAACAGTTAAGCCGGATGACACATTTGGAACCTTTTTGCTATCCTGTGTGGGATATGACAATAATGTCAGACTATAGAAATCATCAGAAAGACGATCAGGCAGATCGGAAGCCCCGGTTTGTGCTTTTTGATTATCAGTCGAGAAATCCTTTGAACTATGAGGCAATGACACAGGTAATCATAAAAAGGCAAGAATAGAAGAAATATGAGGAAGAAAGTATGCTTGACACATATGTCAGTATAGATCTGGAGACCACGGGACTGCATCCGAAAAAAGACCGGATCATAGAGATCGGAGCCATCCGCGTGGAACAGGGAGAGATTACAGAAGAATTTTCTACATTTGTGAATCCCGGACGGAAACTGGAAGAACGGATCACAGAGATCACCGGCATCCGGGATGAGGATCTGGAAGGTGCGCCGGAATTGGATGAGGTGTTTCCAAAGCTTTTGGGATTTCTGGGAGATTTGCCGCTTTTGGGACATCGCATATTATTTGATTATTCTTTTTTGAAAAAGGCTGCGGTGGACAGGAAAGTGAATTTTGAAAAATGCGGAGTGGATACCTTGCTGATCGCCAGAAAATATCTACCGGAACTGCCACATCGGAATCTGGAGTATCTATGTAAATATTATGAGATTTCGCATCACGCCCACAGGGCGTTGGAGGATGCAAAGGCAACGGACAGGCTGTTTCGGCAACTGGGAGAATTGTTTTATGAAGTAAAAATGAGCGCAGAAACAGCAGAATCCCCACAGTCCGCAGAAGATGCGGCAAAAGCAATGATAGCGGCAAATAGTTTATTTGTGCCGCAGCCGCTGATTTTCCGGGTAAAAAGAGATACTCCCGCGACGAAACCGCAAAAAGAGCGGTTATATCGTTTACAGGAGCAGCATAAGATAACCTTGGAGGTCGATGTGGAAAAGCTTACCCGCAGTGAGGCGAGCAGGCTTGCGGATAAGATTCTTGCAAAGTACGGACGATAGATTTTTGTAATGCGGAGCGGAGCGTCTCTGCCTGCCGGATCAGTCCGGCGATTTTGTCATATTCCGCCCGGTCTGCATAAATCTGTGCCAGAGCATAGTAAGTATGGCTGACATCCGTGCCGATAGAAATCGCATAGGCAAGAACCGTTTCAGCTTCCGCTGTCAGGCCGGCTTTCAGGAGAAGCTCTGCCCATTGTTGCAGGGTACGTACCAGGGTCGTGTAATTCTGGTCGTACTGGGAGAGCGGCGTGATATTGGCGGTGCCGTATTCCAGCTTTAAGTCGGTATTCGTAAATCCGGTGAGGTTTACAATCGGCTGCGAGGACAGATAAGTGATAAGCTCCTTATATTCCCTGGCTTTTTCATCCTCGGAGAGTGCATGCATGGGAAGTTTATCCAGAGGGATTTTGATATAATCCAGACCGTCCAGAGATTTTTTACGGACGGAGTTGGCTTTTTTCTCCCGGTCCCAGAATTCCTTTTCTTTTTGTTCGGCGATGGCACGCTGGCGTTTGGAAGACCACGCCACGATGATGATGGTATACACAAAGACAATAAATATGATTAAACTTGCCAAAAACTTTAAACTCATATATAATATCCTTTCAGAAACAAAGGCTTTTTTAAGAATTTACGGAGGTTTCGCCCATGTTCAATATGAATAATAAAAAGGTAAAACAGCGCATTTCTGCAGTCATTATTGTACTGCTGGTAATCGCTATGATTGTTCCTACTATAACATCTATTTTTTATTAATTCAACTGTAGTGGGAGTATAGGAAGTGTTGCAGGTTGCGGAAAGGCGTGACTGATATTATGAAAAAATTGTATCGTAAGGGAATGCAGGGTGTCTTGTTGCTGACGCTGACATTGCTGTTCGGCATGACAGTGCAGGCGAAGACAGAGGATACCATTAAAACAGGGATTTATGCGGGAGATGTGGAACTGTCCGGCATGACGGCGCAGGAAGCGACCGCCGCTGTTGAGAGTTATATCGAAAATTTGAACGAGGTGGAGATCACGTTGATCGCAGCGAACGACCATGAAGTGACGACCACGGCAGGCAATTTAGGTGTGACCTGGAAAAATCCGGAACTGGTGGAGGAAGCACTGGAACTGGGAACGCATGGAAACGTAATCGAGCGCTACAAGATTCTGATGGATCTGCAGCATGAAAATTATGTATATCCGATCGAACTGGATTTTGATCTGCAGGCGATCAATGACCTGTTGACCAAATGTACGAAATATGATCAGGAAGCCATCAATGTCTCCTTAAAAAGAGACGGTGGCAAGTTTCAGGTGATTGAAGGACAGACAGGATATGTACTGGATGTCGAGAAGTCGATCGACACGGTGTACGACTATCTGACAGAAGAATGGAATCATGAGGCGTGTAGCATTCCTCTGGAAATCGTAGTGGATGAGCCGCAGGGCAGTGCCGAGGAACTGGCACAGGTAACGGATGTACTGGGAAGCTTTACCACATCCTATAAGACTTCCGGATCCTCCAGAAGCGCAAACGTGGCGAACGGATGCAGCCTGATCAACGGCACGACTTTGTATCCCGGAGAGGAATTTTCCACTTATAAGACAGTATCTCCTTTCTCCGCGGCAAACGGATATTACATGGCCGGTTCGTATGTCAGCGGTAAAGTGGTAGACAGCCTGGGCGGAGGCATCTGCCAGGTATCCACGACATTGTATAATGCAGTATTATTGTCCGAGCTGGAAGTAACGGAGCGATATAATCATTCCATGATCGTATCTTATGTGGATCCGTCTGCGGATGCAGCCATCGCGGAGAGCTCCGGCAAGGATTTCAAGTTTGTAAACAATACGGATTATCCGATTTATATAGAAGGATATACCCATGACAAGCAGATCACTTTCAATATCTACGGTAAAGAGACCAGAGATGCCGGACATTCGGTCCGTTATGAAAGTGAAGTGCTGGAAGTAATCAATCCTCCGGCAGATCAGATTTATGCAGATGCCGGTCAGCCTATCGGCTATATCGTGACAGAGAGTGCTCATATCGGCTATAAGGCGAGACTGTGGAAGATCACGACGGAAAACGGTGTGGAAGTCAGCAGAGAGCAGGTCAACAGCAGCAACTACAAGATGGTGCCCCGCAGTGCCACTGTGGGAACAGCTACTTCCGATCCGCAGGCTTATGAAGAGATCATGGCTGCTATCAGTACAGCCAATATCGACCATGTGAAAAATGTGGCAGCATCATTGAATGCAAGAGCGGCAGCGGCTGCACAAGAGACAGAAATCGTAGACGACTAAAGGTGAGACAGTAGACATGAAGAGCGGCAAGGTACCCGTGAACGTCTTAAAACGTTCCGTTCTCAGACAACTGAAAAATAAAAGGTCGGAAATCGCAAATAGCGCAGGTCTGGGGGCAGACTGCGCTATTTTTCAGCCTGTTTCCGGGGGACGGATGGCGACTTGTGTGCAGGAAGGTGTCGTGGAGCTGCAGTGCGAGAATGATCTGGCAGAGGCCCAGAGAGAGGATCTGTCCGTGATGCCGATGCGCCGTATTTTCTTAAAATGTGCCAATAATCTGGCGGCAGCGGGCGCGGAGCCTGTGGCGGCGGAACTGGTGATCTTCCTGCCGGAGACTGTGGAAGAGCCGGAACTCAAGGCGCTGATGGCGGAAGCGGAAGCGACCGCCGAGGAGTTGAATATCCAGATCATCGGCGGACAGACCAGAGTAAGCAGTGCGGTTCGTCAGCCAATAGCAACGGTAACGGGATACGGAATCATAAAAGACAATGCGACGGAAGAAGACGCCGGTTCCGGCAGGGTAGCAACTGAGAAGCGGAAAACAGCACTGAATCAGAGCCTGGCGGAACAGGACATTATCATTACCAAATGGATCGGCCTGGAAGGTACCGCAGATCTGGCGGCGCGGAATCAGGAAGCTCTTTTAACGAGATACCCTGCGTATCTGGTGGAAGAAGCGGCGGCGTTTGACCGGTACTATTCTATTTTACCGGAGGCTGCTACCGCCGTGAAGTCCGGCGGTTGTACCATGCATGATGCTTCCGAGGGCGGCATTTTCGCCGGCCTGTGGGAGATGGCAGAGGGTGCAGGTGTTGGACTGACAGTAGATATGAAGAAACTTCCTCTCAGACAGGAGACGGTGGAAGTCTGCGAATACTGCAATGTGAATCCCTATGAGCTGAGATCCGGCGGAAGTCTGATCATCGCAAGCCCTGAGGGCACCGCAGTGGTGGAAGCACTGGCGGCAGAAGGGATTCCGGCGACGATCGTCGGGAGGTTTACAGACAGCAATGACAGACTGATCCTGAACGAGGATGAAGTCCGCTATATGGACCGTCCCCAGAGAGATGAGATCTATAAAGAAGCAGAATAAAAGGAGATATTGGCATGAGAGAAGAATTATTGGCAATCATAGAGAAGAACAGCCGGATCGATCTGAAGGAACTGGCAGTGATCCTGGGTGTGGAAGAGATCGATGTGGTAAATGAGATTGCAGCACTGGAAGCAGAAGGCGTTATCTGCGGATATCATACCCTGATCAACTGGGAGAAGACCGACATTGAGAAAGTAAGCGCTCTGATCGAGGTGCGTGTGACCCCCCAGAGAGGACAGGGATTTGACAGCATTGCGGAGCGCATTTACAAATATCCCGAGGTACGCAGCGTGTATCTGATGTCCGGCGCTTACGACCTGATGGTCATTCTGGAAGGCAAGACGCTGCGGGAAGTGTCCAGTTTTGTATCCGATAAGCTGTCTACGCTGGATTCCGTACTTAGCACTGCGACCCATTTCATCCTGAAGAAATACAAGGATCACGGAACCGCATTTGCTGTAAAAAAAGAAGATGAAAGAGAGATGATCACCCCATGAGAAATCCATTAGCTGATAAAGTAGTGGATATCAAACCATCGGGTATCCGCAAATTTTTTGATATTGTAAGTGAGATGCAGGATGCCATCTCTCTGGGTGTGGGAGAACCGGACTTCGACACTCCCTGGCACATCCGGGATGAGGGTATCTATTCCCTGGAAAAAGGAAGAACCTTTTATACTTCCAACGCCGGTCTGAAGGATCTGCGTCAGGAGATCTGTCGTACGATTGAGAGAAAACAGGGTGTAACCTATGACTGGCAGCACGAAGTGCTGGTAACGGTCGGGGGTTCCGAGGCTATCGACATCGGACTGCGTGCCATGTGTAATCCGGGAGACGAAGTGCTGATCCCCCAGCCCAGTTATGTATCCTATGAGCCCTGTGCGGTCCTGGCAGGAGCAACGCCGGTGATCATCGATCTGAAAGCAGAGAATGAATTCCGCCTGACTGCAGAGGAACTGGAAGCAGCGATCACGGACAAGACAAAAGTGTTGATCCTTCCTTTCCCGAACAACCCTACCGGTGCCATCATGGAGAAGTCTGATCTGGAAGCCATTGCGAAAGTTATCGAAGAACATGACATTTTTGTTATGTCTGACGAGATCTATTCTGAGCTTACTTATAAAGAGAAGCATGTGTCCATCGTCAGCCTGCCCGGCATGAAGGAGCGTACCATTTACATTAACGGTTTCTCCAAGGCTTATGCCATGACCGGTTGGAGACTGGGCTATTGCTGCGGACCGGCTGCTATCATCCAGCAGATGACGAAGATCCATCAGTTTGCCATTATGTGTGCACCTACCACCAGCCAGTATGCGGCAGTGGAAGCACTGAAAAACGGAGATCCCGACATCGAGGAAATGCGCACGGCCTATAATCAGAGAAGACGCTTTCTGATGAATGCGTTTCGTGAAATGGGACTGGAATGCTTTGAGCCTTACGGCGCATTCTATGTATTCCCCTGCATCAAGGAATTCGGCATGACCAGTGAAGAATTTGCCACCCGTTTCCTGGAGGAGGAAAAAGTAGCTGCTGTACCCGGAACCGCATTCGGTGACAGTGGCGAGGGGTATCTTAGAATCTCCTATGCGTACTCCCTGGAGAAACTGAAGATTGCTATCGGCAGACTGGGACATTTCGTAGAAAAATTAAGAGCAGAACAAAATAATAAATAGGGCATTTTTAAGTAACTATCCGGAATCGCAGTCCATAAGCGGTGCCGGATAGTTACTATGCTGTAGAGGATAAATTATGCATATGATATTACACCAGCCTGCACTGGAAAGAGTGCTATTCTTC
>CAKRRU010000091.1 GCA_934394515.1 uncultured Acetatifactor sp. | reverse complement strand
TGACAGAGCAGGATACGTATTTGTATCAATCAGGGTGGTACCGCCGAGTGATCGGTCCCTTTTTCGGGAGCGATGACCCGGCGTTTTTCGTTTCCGTGAATAGTTGTAGTAAAACAAAGTATCAAATCAAAAAAGGAGAGAGAAAATGGCAGACAAGAAAATGGTAGAAGCGATTACTTCCATGGAGGAAGATTTCGCCCAGTGGTATACCGATGTAGTCAAGAAAGCAGAGCTGTGTGACTACACCAGCGTAAAAGGGTGTATGGTGATCAAGCCCGCAGGTTATGCAATCTGGGAGCTGATTCAGAAGGAACTGGATGCACGTTTCAAGGCAGTAGGGGTACAGAATGTATATCTGCCCCTGTTTATCCCTGAGTCTCTGTTAGACAAGGAAAAGGATCACGTAGAAGGATTTGCCCCGGAAGTAGCATGGGTGACCCACGGCGGACTGAACGAGCTTCCCGAGAGACTTTGCGTCAGACCTACTTCCGAGACCCTGTTCTGTGATTTTTACAAGAATGATATCCATTCCTACAGAGATCTGCCCAAGGTATATAACCAGTGGTGTTCCGTAGTACGTTGGGAGAAGGAGACCAGACCTTTCCTGCGCTCCAGAGAGTTCCTGTGGCAGGAGGGACATACCGCACATGCTACCGCAGAAGAGGCAGAGGCAAGAACATTGCAGATGCTGAACCTGTACGCACAGTTCCTGGAAGAGGTTCTGGCGATTCCCGCGATCAAGGGACAGAAGACCGAGAAAGAAAAATTTGCCGGTGCGGTTGCAACTTATACCGTGGAAGCGCTGATGCATGACGGCAAGGCACTGCAGTCCGGTACCAGCCACAACTTCGGGGACGGCTTTGCAAAAGCATTTGATATTCAGTTTGCAGATAAAGACAACACGTTAAAGCATGTATATCAGACTTCCTGGGGTATGACGACCCGTCTGATCGGTGCACTGATCATGGTACACGGTGACAACGAAGGTCTGGTAATTCCTCCCCGTGTGGCTCCGATCCAGATCTGCATTGTACCTGTTATGCAGAAAAAGGAAGGTGTGCTGGATAAGGCTTATGAACTGAGAGACCGCCTGGCTAAGAGCTTCCGCGTAAAAGTAGATGACAGCGACAAGACTCCCGGCTTCAAGTTCGCAGAGGCTGAGATGAGAGGTTATCCTATCCGTGTGGAGATCGGTCCTAAGGATATCGAGGCTGGCAAGTGCGTGATCTGCCGCCGTGACACCAGAGAGAAGATCGAGGTAGCATTGGAAGATCTGGAGACCAAGGCTGCAGAGATTCTCGAGACCATGCAGAAGGATATGCTGGAGAGAGCAAGAGCACACCGTGACAGCCATACCTATGTGGCTCACAATATGGAAGAGTTCGAGCAGATCTTCAACGAAAAGTCCGGATTCGTAAAGGCTATGTGGTGCGGATGTCAGGAATGTGAAGACAAGATCAAGGAAAAGCTTTCTGTTACCAGCCGTTGTATGCCTTTTGAGCAGGAGCATATTGCAGATACTTGCGTATGTTGTGGAAAACCTGCGAAAAAGATGGTATACTGGGGTAGAGCATACTAAAAATTTGAGTAACTATGTGAGGCTGAGGCAAGATTTGAAATAGCAATTTTGCAGAGGGAGCTTCGAATAGCTGCTAATTTAGATAATAGGAATGCAGAGGCAGACCGGGTAGTATTGCTACACGGTCTGCTTTTTTAATTATCACTGCGGAAAGGAACGAATATGATTTACAATACCTATGAAATGCATCAGGAAGGTTCCCTGCCGGGAGCAAAACTGGTTACTTATATCCAGGAGGATTCCGATGCTCTGGCCATCAATGACAGACCACTGATCCTGTTATGTCCGGGCGGCGGATATACCAGAACCTCTGACAGAGAGGCAGAGCCTATGGCATTAAAATTTCTTGCCATGGGATACCATGCAGCGATACTTCGTTATTCCTGCGCTCCTGCGGAATACCCCACTTCCTTAAAAGAACTGGCTTACAGCATAAAGCTTCTGAGAGAACATGCAGCGGAGTGGCATATTGACCCGCACAAGATCATTGTGGAAGGGTGTTCTGCCGGCGGACATCTGGCAGCCAGTCTCGGTGTGTTCTGGGACGAGGATTTTCTGGCAGAAAGTCAGGGCTTGTCCGCATCCGAGCATGAGATGCTGCGTCCGGACGGACTGCTGTTATGCTATCCGGTCATCACTTCCGGCGAGTTTGCCCACAGAGGATCTTTTGAGAATCTGTTAGGCAGCAGGCAGGAAGAACTGGGTGAGAAGCTGTCTCTGGAGAAGCAGGTAACGAAAAAAGTGCCTAAGACATTTATCTGGCATACCTTTGCAGACCAGTCCGTACCGATCGAAAATTCCCTGCTGTTTGTCAGTGCACTTCGCAGAGCCGGAGTTCCCACGGAATTCCACATGTATGAAAAAGGTGCGCATGGCCTGGCACTTGCGGATAAGCTGACGGAGACCAATGACGGCAGAGCGGTACAGGAAGAATGTACCTCCTGGGTGGAACTGGCACATACCTGGCTGGAGAGCCTGTTTGCCGGTGATACGGATGACGGGCTGCATGCGCAGGGCAGAGAGTGGTAGAAAACCAAGCTTTTTGGGACTGAGTTAAGCAGATTGTTTTATAAATCTGAAAAAGCTTAGTTTTGCAAACAAAAATATAAGATTTTGAGATGGATAGGTTCTGATAATATTGAACATTGCAAGTAATAGATGCTTAGAATAGGAAAAATTAGGAAAAATGGAAGATACCGCCACAACGATTCAGATCCCTCACTTCTACGGAAGCCTGAAGGGGATGCAGAAAAAATTCGATAACTATGCCAGACAGGATGCTTTTCGGGGCAGTACTAAAGAAGAGTGGGAAGCCTGGAAAGAACAGTCCAGAGAGACCATTAAAGAACTGCTGGGCTGGAAGTATATGGAGACTTGTGACCTGAACCCCAAAGTGGAGGAAGTCACAGAGCTGCCAAACGGCATCCGCCGGGAAAAAGTGATCATCCGGGTAGAGCCGGAAGTGTATATGCCCATGTATATCCTGATTCCGCCGAAACAGGGAGAAGGGAAGCAGAAATGTTTTCTCGCTCTTCCGGGACATCAGGGAGCCGGAAAGTACAGTGTGGCAGGTCGTGATGATATCCCGGCGGTAAAGCGTATGATTGATTTTTATCATTACGATTACGGCATGCAGCTGGCAAAACGAGGCTATGTGGCAATCTGTCCGGATTGCAGAGGCTTCGGAGAACGCAGGGATGAGGCTTTGCAGAAGGGGACAGATGAGAAATCTTTTCTGACCAGTACCTGTTTTCACCTCGCACATATGGCGGAACCGTTGGGAGAGACTGTAGCGGGTATGTGTACCTGGGATGCTTCCAGGCTGATCGACTATGTGTACGAGCGCGGAGAATGGGATACCGAAGATTTAGGTGTCATGGGCTTTTCCGGTGGCGGGATGCAGACGCTGTGGATCTCCGCACTGGACGACCGTGTAAAAAAGTGTATCATCAGTGGATATCTCTACGGATATCGGGATGCACTGTTGTTACTCAACGGAAATTGCAGCTGTAATTATGTGCCGCATCTGTGGGAACACTTTGATATGGGAGACATTGCTTCTCTGATTGCACCGAGACCGTTTACTGTCCAGTCCTGTAGGGAGGACCACCTGAATGGTCCCAGAGGGCTGGTGAATGTGACAGAGCAGCTTGACATCGTGCGGAGGGCATACAAATTGTATGGGAAGGAAGAATACCCGATTCACGATATCAGAGAGGGAGACCACTGCTGGCACGAGGAAGTGTTGGATATCGCTCTTCCGAGATTGTAAAAGCAATTCCTATTGTTGAATCCATTTGTCAAAGCAAATATAGATTAATATTGTGATGATCTCCGGTTCGAATGTACACGGAATGGAGAGAAATCCTATAGGAGGAACGCATGGAATATATCGTTCTGGATCTGGAATGGAATCAGAGTAATACCGGAAAAGAAGATTCGGTGGAGAAGATTCCGTTTGAAATTATTGAGATCGGTGCCATCAAACTGAATAACGAACATGCCATGGTCAGTGAATTTAATGAACTGGTCAAGCCGCAGATCTATCACGAGATGCACAAGATCACCAGCAGACTGATCCATATCCAGATGCAGGAGCTGATGCGCGGCAGACCTTTCCCGGAAGTCGGCGGAGATTTTGTGAACTGGTGCGGACAGGAGGATCACCTGTTTTGTACCTGGGGGACGTTAGACCTGACGGAATTACAGCGGAATATGGCATATTATGAGATGCCGCTTTTAGCGGAAGATCCCCTACCGTTTTTAGATGTGCAGAAGCTGTTTGCCATTGCCTATGAGGAACGCAAGATCCGCAGAAATCTGGAATATGCCATTGATTTTCTGAACATTGAAAAGGATATTCCGTTCCACCGGGCGTTCAGTGATGCCTATTATACGGCGAAAATCCTGATCCGGATACTGGAGGAACATCCGGAAGTACTGGTGAATCTGTCGTATGATACGTTTTGCCCACCCAAAGATCGGAAAAGCGAGGTTAAGGCACAGTTTTCTACCTATGCAAAGTATATTTCCAGAGAATTTAAGGATAAAACGGAAGCCTTTGCGGATAAGGAAGTCGTGTCCAGCAAATGTTACCTCTGTCATAGAAATCTACGGAAGAAGATCAAGTGGTTCAGCATTAACGGCAGACATTATTATTGTGTGGCGTATTGTGAAAAGCATGGGTATCTCAAGGGCAAGATCCGGGTGCGGAAAGCCTATGACGGCGGTGTGTACGTAGTGAAGACGACAAAACTTATTTCCAAGGAAGAAGCGGATCAGATCGCAGCCCGCAGGGATCACGCAAAGGAAGTCCGCAAGAGGCATAAGCATAGCAAGACAGCCGGAGCAGCCGAAGAATAAATGATGGATCAGAATCGTTTTGAAGAAGCTAAGAAAAAGATCATAGGTGTGGATCGTCAGAGACTGGGAATCGGAACTCTCTCAGAGAAGACGGTTCACGCCATTTTTAAGGACTATTATGAACCGGATGAAGATCATCAGGAGATTCCGATAGAGAATTATGTGGCGGATATCTATAGAGACGGGGAGATCATTGAGATCCAGACGAGACAGTTCAACCGGATGCGTGGAAAGCTGCAGGCATTTCTCCCGTTATATCCGGTGACGATCGTATATCCGATTCCCTATGAAAAATGGCTGATCTGGATCGATGAGGAAAGCGGCGAGCTGAGCAAGAAACGGAGATCCCCAAAAAAAGGTTCCGTTTATCAGGCATTTAAGGAACTATATAAGATAAAAATGTTCTTAAAGGATCCGAATATCCGATTTAAGCTTGTATTGGTAAATATGGAGGAATACCGGCTGTTGAACGGGTGGAGCCGTGATAAGAAAAAGGGTTCCACGCGGTATGACCGGATTCCTAAGGAACTGATAGAAGAGGTGGAAATCAGGCAGCCGGAGGATTATATGCAGTTCGTGCCCTATGATCTGGAGGAGCCTTTTCACAGCAAGGATTTTGCAAAAGCAGCACATATTCCGCTTTCCCTGGCGCAGACGGTGTTGAATATTCTGTTTGAAATGGGAACTGTGGAACGCGTCGGAAAACAGGGAAACAGTTATCTCTATCGTGTACAAGATAATTAAACTCCAAAATGAAAATTCTGCCAACAGATACCTGCAATAGATTTTATAAAAATTTCTATGACAGATTTATAAGAAAAAGCAGCGTATAAAAAGAGGACTAAGCCGCCTGGCTTAGTCCTCTTCGTCTTCCTGATGGGATTTCGGCAGGGAGAAGATAAATTCGCTTCCGACGCCGGGAGTACTGATGACATTGATGTGTTCAGCATGTGCATTGATGATTTCTTTTACAATGGAAAGTCCCAGACCGGTTCCTTTTTTATCTTTGCCGCGGGACAGATCTGATTTGTAAAAACGGTCCCAGATCAGTTTCAGATCTTCTTTGGGAATACCGATGCCGGTGTCTTTTACAGAGACGAAAAGCTTGTTTTTCTTCTCCGAGGTCTCAATGTGGATCACGGAATCGTGGTGGCTGAACTTGATTGCATTATCCATAAGGTTGTACAAAACCTGTTGAATCTTGCCCATATCCGCATGGACATACATTTCGTTGCCGGTGAGGATCATTTCGATGGCAATGGACTTGTTGCGGCAGGTGCCTTCAAAGGAAGCAGCGGTATTGCGGATGACCTGGTTGATATCGAAATCTGTCTTGTCTAAGAGCATTCCCTTGGTGTTCAGATTATTCAGCGTGAGCAGACTGTTGGTCAGCTTTGTCAGCCGTTCGGTTTCGTTCAATACAATATGAATATATTTTTCATGCATTTCCGGAGGAATCGTGCCGTCCAGCATGGCTTCGAGATAACCGCGGATCGAAGTCAGGGGGGAGCGGAAATCATGGGAGACATTGGCAACAAATTTTTTCTGGTCATCTTCGGAACGGGCAATTTCGCTTGCCATGTAATTCAGGCACGAAGCGAGATAACCGATCTCATCATCGCTGTCGACCTGGAACTCGTAGTGCATATTGCCGGCGGCGTATTGCTCCGTGGCATGGGTGATCTTGCGCAGAGGGATATACACGATCTCTGTGAAAAAGATCAGAATGATCAGGGACAGCAGGAACAGAATAGCAAGTGTAATGTAGGAAATATTCAACAGGCTGTTGCAGGATTCCTGAATATCGTTCATATCGGTATGGATAACGACATAGCCCCTGACCTTGTAATTGGAGGTTATGGGGGCAAATACCGTCAGCACATCAGAATCAAAATTCCCAAAAAAGTTTCCTACAATATAGTAAGAGCCACTGGTCACCGTGGGGTCAAAATTCTCGATCACCACAACATTTTCTACATCCAACGGTGTATTGGTATCCAGCACCAGGCGCCCGGAAGGATTGATGATGCGGATCTCGGAGTTCAGATAGACAGCCAGGGAATCCAACTGTGTTTTTACCGTTTCCAGCGTAGTTTCACTGGTATACAATCCGCCGGCATAGCTTCCCGCGATCAGGGTTGCTTCGGAATAGAGGCCTTCCGCTTTTTCACGGACTAAATGTTCCTTGGTCATGTTGGGAACAAAGGTTGTGACAATGATGAATCCGAATACACCAAAGATAAAATAAGCCAGTATAAATTTCAGATAAAGTGTTTTTTTCATAAGAAAACCTGCTTTGTATCGTTTTAATTACGCACTTCGAATTTGTATCCGATGCCCCAGATGGTGCTGATCTTCCAGTTGGCGTGATCCTTGATCTTTTCGCGGAGACGTTTGATGTGAACGTCCACGGTACGGGTATCGCCGATATATTCGTATCCCCAGATCTGATCCAGAAGCTGCTCTCTGGTAAATACATGATTCGGTGAGGATGCCAGGAAGTAGAGCAGTTCCAGCTCTTTCGGAGGCATTTCCACGGTATGCCCCATGTAGACTACCGAATAATTTGTCAGGTTGATCGTCAGGTCAGCGTACTCCACGCATTTATCATTGGAATTCTCCGTGGGGGTATTGGAAGGCTTGTAACGGCGCAGGACTGCTTTTGCCCGGGCTACCAGCTCTTTGGAATCGAACGGTTTCTCCATGTAGTCATCGGCACCCAGTTCCAGACCGAGTACCTTATCAAAGACTTCACCTTTTGCGGAGAGCATGATGATGGGAACGGAATATTGCGCGCGGACTTCTCTGCACACCTGATAGCCGTCAATGCCCGGAAGCATCAGATCCAGCAGGATCAGGTTCGGCGAAAAAGTCTCCATCGCCGGCATGACAGATTCCCCGTCATTTACGATCATCGTCTCAAAACATTCCTTTGTAAGATAGAGAGAAATCAGTTCTGCGATATTATTATCATCGTCCACAATGAGAATTTTCTGTTTACTTACCATTGTATA
This sequence comes from uncultured Acetatifactor sp., assembly GCA_934394515.1. Classification (GTDB taxonomy): domain Bacteria; phylum Bacillota; class Clostridia; order Lachnospirales; family Lachnospiraceae; genus Acetatifactor. Next base: position 2,626 of record CAKRRU010000091.1, on the reverse strand, counting down.
CCTCCTGTTTCGTCTATAATTAATTAGTTACTAATTACAATGCGGAGATACAATTAAATCACCTAAAAAAAGATTTGATTGTATATCTGATTATAAATAATAAGAAAACTTCGATGTAGGGGATGGAATATTGTAATCCAAATTCTATAGTACAATTATTTAAATGTCACGATCGTCACGCCGGCATCACCCTCACCATATTCGCCCAGTCGGAATTCTTTCACGTATTTCAGGCGCTTCAGATGGGAATGGACAGCACTTCTGAGAGCACCGGTTCCTTTGCCGTGAACGACCCGGACGCTGGGCAGATGCGCCAGATAAGCGTCGTCCAGATATTTGTCCAGTTTCGCAATTGCCTCATCCACGGTGCACCCTAACAGATTGATCTCAGAGGATACAGAGAAGGACTTGGACATTTTCAGCTTTCCGGTATTGGTGCGCTGTAGTGTGGGCGTCGTAATGGTCTCTTCTTTGACCGGCATCAGGTCGCGGACATTGGTCTGCATGCGCATAATACCGCATTGTACGAACAGATTGCCCTTGGCATCCGGCAATGTATTCACGATTCCTTTCAGATTCATGGAAATGATCTTTACGGAATCTCCTTTTTTCAGCTTCTTCGGATCTACGGTTTTCTGGTTGTCCGTTTTCTTTACGGATTTACCGAGTGACAGTTTATCGTTCTTTTCGTTGATCTTATCACGGACTTTTTGTCTCTTTTTTTCCAGTTCCTTGATATCGGTGTTAGCTCCGATTTTGTTGAAATCACGGATGGTCTCATCTGCGACGTCTTTTGCCTCCTGTAGGATGGCTCTGGCTTTTTCATTGGCATCCCGGAGTATCTTATCCTTCGCCTGGTCGATCTTCTCGTTTTTGCGCTGTAGCTGTTCCTGTAAAGTGCGGATGCGTTCTTTATATTCTGCAATTTCCTGCTGCTCTTTTTCGATGGTCACGCGGCTCTGCTCCAGGTCGGCGATGACGTCTTCGAAGCTTTCGTCCTCTTTGCTGATCTGCTCTTTGGCTGCGTTGATGATCTCGTCGGACAGTCCCAGCTTGGAAGAAATGGCGAAAGCATTACTTTTGCCGGGAATACCGATCAGGAGACGGTAGGTGGGACGCAGGGTCTCCACATCAAATTCACAGCAGGCGTTTTCCACAAAATTAGTAGAAAGTGCGTAGATCTTCAGCTCGCTGTAATGCGTCGTTGCCATGGTACGGATACCGCGGTCATGCAGGTAATTCAGGATAGCGATTGCAAGTGCGGCACCTTCGGTAGGATCGGTTCCGGCGCCCAGCTCATCGAACAGACACAGGGAATCCGCATCAGCATGCTGTAAAATGTGGACAACTCTCGTCATGTGAGAGGAGAATGTGGACAGACTCTGTTCAATGCTCTGTTCATCGCCGATATCTGCGTAAACTTCCGAAAAAATGGACAGCTCGGAGCGGTCAAGCGCCGGGATATGCAGTCCGGCCTGCCCCATGAGAGTAAACAGACCTACGGTCTTAAGAGACACCGTCTTACCGCCGGTATTGGGACCGGTGATGACTAAAAGGTCAAAATCTTTGCCCAGCTGTACGTCAATGGGAACCGCTTTTTTCTTGTCCAGCAGGGGATGACGTCCCTTGCGGATCTGAATATAATGTTCGGTATTGAAAATAGGCTCCGTCGCGTTTTGCTCCATGGCAAGCTTTGCCTTGGCGAAGATGAAGTCCAGCGTGGTCATGATCTTCTGGTCAGCAGACAGCTCTGAAGTATGCGAGGCGGCCTGATTGCTCAGATCTGACAGAATCACTTCGATCTCCTGCTGTTCCTGCAGATCCAGCTCTTTTAACTGGTTATTGAGGTTAATGACAGCGGCAGGCTCGATAAAAAAGGTGGAGCCGGTGGAGGACTGGTCGTGAACCATGCCGTTCACCTGACTCTTATATTCTGCTTTGACCGGGATACAGTATCTGTTGTCACGCATGGTAATGACAGCGTCCTGCAAAAAGGTACGGTAAGCGCCGTTTACCATGGAAGTCAGCTGGCTGTGGATCTTTTCATTCGTATTTAATTTGGAACGACGGATGCTTTTTAATTTTGAACTGGCGTCATCCGCCATTTCTTCTTCCGACAGGATGCAGCGGTTGATCTCATTTGCAAGCTGTGTCAGGGGAGTGAGCCCTTCGAAATAGGCATCCAGGCTGTCACCTGGCTGGTCTTCCCGTTCTTTCTTTCCATAAGTTTTGATCCTTCCGACGTTGTCCAGAAAAGATGCCAGCTTCAACAATTCGGACATGGACAGTGCACTGCCGATCTCCAGAGAGCGGATGGAAAATCCCAGATCTCTGTTACTGCCGAAAGAAGTACTTCCGATACGGAAAAGACGTCCCAGGGCGTCTTTTGTCTCACGCTGGGCGGTCTTGATCGCGGAAAGGTCTGTGGAGGGAACCAGTTCTCTGCAAAGTTTTTTGCCGGGTTCGGAATCAGCCTTTTCGGTGAGAAGGTCGATGATTTTGTTATATTCTAAAGTAGTTAAGACTTTCGTGTTCATGTGGGGCTCCTTAATATAATTCGTAATGGGATAAGCAATCCGTCACGCAGTGCCGGCTCGAAATGCTGCGCATTCCTCGCTGTCGGGCT
>CAKRRU010000090.1 GCA_934394515.1 uncultured Acetatifactor sp. | reverse complement strand
CCGATAATATGATGTTACGTTCCTTCCGACAGGGACATACACCGTTTACGAACCGAAAGCCTTCCAAACAGCTTGCGGCTGATGTGGTAGAAAATCTGGAGGTTGTAACACCGGGTATCACCACTCCGGTACGCAGATTATCCGGTGGTAATGTACAGAAGGTTCTCGTAGGAAGAGAGATTGCATCCGCACCTACCGTACTGTTGACAGCTTATGCGGTTCGTGGACTGGATATCAATTCTTCCTATACCATTTACGATTTGATTAACGAACAGAAGAAAAAGGGCGTTGCCGTAATTTTCGTAGGCGAGGATCTGGATGTGCTGATGGAGCTGTCCGACCGTATCATGGTATTGTGCGGCGGAGAAGTCAGCGGTATTCTGGATGCGAGAAAGACAGATAAAAATGAGGTCGGTATGCTGATGACCAGAGTAGGAGGCAAAGAACATGAAGGAGAAGAATAAAGAGCCTTTGTTTCATATCGTAAAAAGAGATGCACTCCCCTGGTACAAATCTGTGGGCATACGCTTTCTGGCGATTCTGCTGGCGTTGATACTCTGTGGTATCATTACGACAATCACTACCGGAATCAATCCTTTACAGGTATATCAGTCCATCGTTCTGGGTGCTTTCGGATCTGTCCGCAAGACCTGGGTCACTTTTCAGAATATAGCGATCCTGCTTTTGATCGCATTGGCACTGACCCCGGCATTTAAGATGAAATTCTGGAATATCGGCGGAGAGGGACAGGTGCTGATCGGCGGTCTGGCATCCGCAGCCTGCATGATCTGTCTGGGAGACAAACTTCCCAATGGGGTCGTGATTCTGTGCATGATCGTGGCAAGCCTGGCAGCAGGAGCCATCTGGGGCTTCATCCCCGCCTTTTTCAAGGCAAAATGGAATACCAATGAGACGCTGTCTACGCTGATGATGAACTACATAGCTACCCAGCTGGTGGCATTCTATACCATTGTATGGGAGGTTCCCAAGGGATCCGGTAAGATCGGTATCATCAACCAGAATACCAACGTGGGCTGGCTGCCCCAGATATTTGGTTCAAAGTATCTGTTAAGTATTGTAGTGGCGGTAGTGATTACGATTTTCATGTATGTATATCTTAACTACAGCAAGCAGGGATATGAGATCTCTGTTGTGGGTGAGAGTGAAAATACCGCAAAATATGTGGGCATTAAGGTAGAAAAAGTAATCATCCGTACCATGTTGTTGTCCGGTGCCCTGTGCGGACTGGTAGGTCTGCTTCTGGTAGGAGGTATCAATCATACTGTGACCACTACGATTGCAGGCGGACAGGGATTTACCGCTGTACTGGTATCCTGGATGTCCAAGTTCAATCCTCTGACCATGGTGTTCTCCAGCTTCCTGATCATTTTCATGGATCGCGGTGCCAGTGAGATCTCTACCAATTTTGGACTGAATCATTCGTACTCCGATATTCTGACAGGTATTATCCTGTTCTTTATCATCGGTTGTGAGTTCTTCATTACCTATCGCCTGCAGTTCCGTAAAAAGGCAGAAAAGGAGGAACAGTAATCATGTGGTCATTTTTACTTGCATTTATTCCGAGAGCAATCGTACAGGGAATTCCTCTGTTATACGGAAGTACCGGTGAGATCATTACGGAGAAGTCCGGTAATCTGAATCTGGGAATCCCCGGTGTTATGTATGTGGGAGGTATCTGTGGTGTCATCGGATCTTTCTTCTATGAGAGATCCGCGGGCGGTGCGGCAAATATGAATGGGTTCCTTGCCATTGCGATTCCGATGCTCTGCTGTCTGCTGGGTTCCCTGCTGATGGGACTGTTGTATTGCTTCCTGACCGTTACCCTGCGGGCGAACCAGAACGTGACCGGTCTGGCAATGACCACCTTCGGTGTCGGTTTCGGTAACTTCTTCGGCGGATCCCTGATCAAGCTGGTAAACAGTGATGTACCTTCCATTGCATTGTCTGCGACCAGCAGCTACTTCAGCAAGTCCCTTCCCTTTGCTGCAAAGCTTGGCTGGTTTGGCAAGCTGTTTTTATCCTATGGATTCCTGGCTTATCTGGCAGTGATCATTGCGTTTGCGGCATCTTATATCCTGAGTCATACCAGAACCGGACTGCACTTAAGAGCAGTCGGTGAGGGTCCCAATACCGCAGATGCTGCCGGCATCAATGTATCCAGATATAAATATATCGCTACCTGCGTGGGCTGCATGATCGCGGGACTGGGCGGTCTGTATTACGTTATGGACTACGCCTGTGGGGTATGGTCCAACGATGCTTTCGGTGACAGAGGCTGGCTGGCTATCGCACTGGTTATTTTCACCATCTGGAGACCCAATGTCAGTGTATTTGCGTCTTTCCTGTTCGGTGGATTGTATATCCTGTATCTGTATCTGCCAACCGGTATTGAGCATATGGAGTATCAGGAATTGTACAAGATGATTCCTTATGTCGTGACATTACTGGTATTGGTCATCACCAGTATGAGAAGTAAGAGAGAGAACCAGCCGCCTGCAAGCCTGGGACTGGCGTACTTCCGCGAAGAGCGGTAAATGGAAAGTTAACTAAGAAAATATATCAAAATTTATATTTTATGTTATAGGGTACAGATGGCAGATTTCATGCAGCTGTACCCTTTTTATGTTTTACCAGGGTAGCTTTTCCCGTTTTGTAACGTTTATACCCTGCACACAACTTGTGCCTGGGTACAGACAATCGCTTTAGGTCATCTGTACCCTGCTTGTGACTTAAACCAGGGTACAGGCAGTCACTTCAGGTCATCTGTACCCTGCTTGCGGCTTAAACCAGGGTACGAATGGACGTTTTTGGCATATTTATACCCCCTGGAGTAGCTTTGCATTGGGCTGAGCTGATCAAAATTCGTGAGCCAGCCCCAGTCCGTCAAGATATGTGGGACCAAGAGGTTAAAAACTATCGAGCCAGCCCCGGTCCGTCAAGATATGCGGGGTCAAGAGGTTAAAAACTATCGAGCCAGCCCCGGCCTGACAAGAATAGCGGGACTATGACGAAACTCAACAAAACATGTAGGACTGGATCAAGAAAAATGCTTGAGCCAGCCCTATATCCGCAATGAGCCACGCTATTCATAAAATTGTCCGCAAGGGATGCGTCCAATTTTATTTCATATCGCGGCGTTCGCCGCATCACGACAAAAAAAGACAGTGCCCTGTGAGCAAGCTCCCGGTCACTGTTTTATTTTTGCCTATGCGCAGCTATGCTTTCGTAACTTTCCGGTTATGGCATATAGATACGAGTCATTGCAGTAATTTGACCGTCAGCTACAGTAGCACGGGTGGTCTGAGAATCGAAGTACTGGGTGTCATCTCTGATGTGAGTAACCGGTTCTTCAGCTGAGTACTGAACATCCTGTTTCTCGGGATCACTGTTGTCGGTGAAGACAAACTCCGAAGAAAGAGGAAAAAGCATTATTTTATAAATTATTAAGAGATGGGCACCGCTATTGAATCGACTATAAAAATATGATATGTTCAAAGGGAATTTATATGGAAAGGCCGAACAGATGAAAAAAATATATTCCAAAACTGTCCGTATCATATCGATCATTATTATAGGATATCTGTTCTTGCAGGGACTTTTTACGATCTGTAATATGCAGAGGGTAACCGAACAAGTATATTACATGAAAAATAATCCCTGGCGTCAGATTTTATGCATCGGTATTACAGTATTGCTGTGCTATATTGCCGGAAAATGCAGAATAAAACAATTTCTGGATCGTTATGGACAATATATTTTTTACGCTTGTATCACCGGAATGACCGTTTTTCTGCTATGGTGGGTCAGCCGGACAGGCTTTTGGTACTTTGGCGATTCAGAAAAGATTTATATGTGTGCCGGGGCTTTTCTCGAAGGGAATACCACTCCCTGGGAACCCGGTGGATATGCCTATATGTGGCCGCATCAGAACGGCATGATATTACTGGTGGCTTTTTTGCTACGGTTTATGGATACGGTGCAAAGTTTTTATGTGATATACGTGATTCTCATATTTTTCTATGTGGTGACTATTGTAGGACTGTATCAGATTTGCTGTCTGCTGTTTAAAAAAAATGCATTTACAGCAGTACAGGGGGTGATTTTGTCCACCTATCTTCCTTATGCATTTTTGGTCAATAATATTTATGGAGATCATATCGGATACGCATTTGCCATAGTGGCTGTCTGGATGGCGCTTCTATACCGGCGATCCAAAAAGATGCGTTATTCTCTGCTTTGTGGCATCAATATGGCCCTGTCCGTGATATTTAAACAAAATTGTCTCATTATTTTTGTGGGAATCGCAGTTTTCTATTTCATGCACCTCATTACAGATCGTACTCCGGGAAAACAGGAGAAATTGAAAATAGCAGGTAATCTGATAGTGGTTACAGTGCTGACTTTTGCAATAAGCAGCATCCCCACAGCTTATATCAGCGCCCGTTTACATGTAGAATCCGGTGCCGGTAACAGTAAATGGGCACATGTTGCCATGGGGCTGCAGGACACAGAAAGTGCGCCCGGATGGTATAATACTTACAATGAAGCAACTTTTGTGGAAAATAATTATGACACCCATGCCACAGCGAAAGTCAGTCAGGATAACATCAGGGAATCATTGAGACATTTTGTGGCGGATCCGGAATATGCATGGTCTTTTTTTAACAGAAAATGGGCGATTTTGTGGAACAATCCTACTTTTGAATGTTTCACTTTGCAGAGTAATAAGATCTCGAATGTAGAACTGTCACCGCTTGTGAAATCCACCATATTTGATGGCGGCAAGATTAATATTCTGTTGATCGCATTCTTTGATGTGTGCCAGTCGGTTTATTTGTTTGGCATTCTCATGTACCTGATTACGGAAAAAAATGCAGGTATTGGAGAATTACTGCCATTTCTGTTAGTGATCGGAGCCTTTGTGTTTTGGACCTTTTGGGAGACAAAGAGCAGATATGTATTACCGTATTTTCTGTTTGTTATGCCTTATAGCGTCATAGGATATTGTAATTTGCTCAGACAATGGAAACGTAAAATTGTAAGAGTTTCTCTTGGGATTATTGCAGCATTGATCCTATTGATTAACGTAAGCGATTTTTCCATTATTAATGAAAGCATGAAAATTAATAAAGATACAGAAGAATATTATGAATATATTCATGAATACAATAAGAATTTTATGAATTTCCGATATTAAGCTAACGCCTCCAAAGGTCAGCAAAATGCTGCGTTTGGAGGCGCTTTTGGACTATTCTGGATGTGTCATATTTACTGTCTGCAATCCGGATAATGTCAGGTTCTCGTAAAGAGCCAGTTTGAGTTCCGCATGTTCCGGCAGAGTGCAGTCCCGGAGGGTGACATTTTTGATCTTGTGTCCCGGGGCGGTAAATCCTTCCAGTTCTATGGGAGCTACCATTTCGGTCTCTCCGTGCTCAGATTTTTGACCGGTCAGGCAGAGACGCTCAAACAGGTAATTTTCAAAATACGGAGGTTCGGGCGCAGGGATGCCATCGTCGTTATAAGGAACGGAATGAATCAGCAAACGTGGGAAAATACAATTTTTTACAGTGATGTCCCGGACGTAGCCGCCGCGTTTCGGCGTCCCCTTGATCTCGATACCGTTAGAAGAGGTGGCAATGGAGCAATCCCAGATTTTCACATCTTTCACCCCCCCGGACATCTCGCTGCCGATGCAGATGCCGTGTCCTCCGGTACTGTGACAGTCGAAAATACGGATATGCTTTGTCGGACGATTGATCTCATTTCCTTCCGGATTCTTGCCGGATTTGATGGCTACGGAGTCATCTTCTGTATCAAATTCCATGGCAAAAAGTGTACAGTTGGTGGAGGAATCGGGATCCCAGCCGTCACCGTTCCAGATGCCGGAAGAACGAAGGGTGCAATGGTCGGTGACAATATCGTCACTGTAGACCATGTGTACATTCCAGGCTGCGCCGTTTTGCAAAATCAGTCCTGTAATGCGGACATGGGCACAGTTGCTGAGATTGATCAGCCGGCCGCGTACACGCCCGGGAATGGTACGGTCATTTTCACAGGTAGCTACCAGAGCCGCATTTGCTGCCAGATAATCTTTCAGATTTTCCCGTTCGCTTTCGATGGTGCGGTCAGCAAGTATGCGTCCGCCGCCGTTGATCGTACCTTCCCCATAGAGAAGAATATTTTCACAGTTGGCGCCGGCGGTGTGGTCTAATTGCCCGGCATTCAGGAGACTGCGGTAGCATTCCTGTTCGGTGCCTTCGAAGCGGCTGCGGATACGGGGAAGATAATCTTTCGGCTCCGAGCTGCCCTGCAGAACGGCGTCCTTGTCCAGATAGACTGCCATGTTGCTGTGCAGATCCAACGCTCCGGTCAGATAGATTCCTGCAGGAAAATAGACTTCTTCATCGGAACCGCAGTCATTAAAAGCCTGCTGCAATGCTACTGTGTTAAAAGTCACTCCGTCGCCTTTTGCAAAATACGGTGCCTTTGTGACATCAATACGTTTCCTGAGTGCAGAGGTATGTGCTGTGGTTTCTCCGATGAGTCTGTCATCCATGCGTACAGAAATCCGATAGTGCGTGTCAGGGGTTAATTCCGTAAAGGTATCGTGTGTTTTCGCAACGCAGACAGTCTTCGTATCCCCTGTATCGTCGGTTAAACATACTTCATAAACTGTATCTGCCGTTGCCTTCTCGGGTAATTCCCAAAAGGCTGTTACCGTAGTGGAAGTTGTACGGACAGAAAGAAAAGTTTGTTCCATAAATGCCTCATTTCTGCGCAAGCAGCGCTGTATCACCGGCAGGATTTTAGAAAATAGGATAGCGGTGTATACGTTCATATTGTACTTTTGTGGGAGAGGTGTCAAGGGAAATATGACGGAGGCCTGAAAGCTATTGTCTATGATTCCGGAAAAGAGCACAGTAAGACAGGGGGAACTTCTCTATGTGAGACTGCGATACACAGATGAAAAGGGGATTTTAAAACCGATGGAACATCATCGTATACAGATCTCGGTGACAGGAGGAAAACTCCTCGGATTTGGCAATGCCTGCCCTTGCAATCATACAGGCGCAGCAGGCCGATACGATCGTCGCCAGAGCGAATGACGGAAGTCTGGAACAGGAAATACAGGTATCGGCCATATCGGGATAAAAGAACAGAAGGATGAGGTGTATACGAGAAAGACAGAGGTGATGACTTAATGAAAGAAAAATGGCGTAATTTCGCCGAAGACCATAAAAATATCATGGAATTCCTGAAGTTTTTTATCATCAGTAACGGAGTAACGGTGTTGCAGATGATATTGATGCCTGTTTTTAAAGGAATAGTTCCCTCTTGCAAAGAAAAGATTTATAGCATAAAATGAGAATACCTTCTTATCGGAACTTTACCGGGGAGGAATGCAAGAGACAAAGGAGGACTTTGTTATGAACCTTGTAATTACGATCAGCAGAAGATTTGGAACAGGAGCCAGTCTGATCGCACAGGAGCTGTCAGAGAAGCTGGGGGTGCCGGTATATGATAAGGCATACATAGAGCATGAGCTGGACGGAGACAGTTATGCGACGGAAGCAGAGGTCATTAAGGGGCTGGCGGAACATCCCTGTATCATTCTGGGACGCTGTGCATCCGAGATCCTGAAGGATCAGCCGAATGTGTTTAATGTGTATGTGTGCGCGGATAAGGAAGATCGTATCGAACGTATCATGAAGAAGGAAAGCCTTTCTCACGATGAGGCAAAGACCATGCTTGAGAAAAATGATGCGGAACGTGCCGATTATTATTATGAGAATACCGGAAAGGTGTGGGGAGATGTGAATAATTATCACATGATCCTGGATACCACAAAGCTTGGAATTGAGAACTGTGCGGATATCTTGATCCGGTATTTTGAACGGGTGGAAATCATTTAAGAAGGCATTTGGATCATAGATAGAGACTGTTTACAGACAGATGTCCGGAACGGACATCTGTTTTTCTGTATAAAACTTTTGATTTTAACAATAAAATGAATCAATAATGCAATTATTGAAAGTTAAAATCAGATTTTTAAATATAACAAAAAATGATATATGGAATTAAAATTTTTAATCAAATAACGAAATCATTTAAAATCATAATAAAATAGCCTTTTTCGGAAGAACACTGGCATATGACGAAAATGTCATATTAAAATACATCAAATAACAGGTTAAGAGTATAACTTGCTTACGGAAATTATGAGTGTTAAGATAGTGCAATCAGGTAAGTGAAAATAGTAAAAAATGATAAAAACAATATGTTTCGAAAATAAAAAGTAATCATATGGCAGGAGGATTCCCATGAACAGCGCAGACATTGCAGCAAAATATCAGAAAACTTATTTTATGCCCCCCGAGGCAACGTATGACTGGGTGAAAAAGGACAGCATCACCAAGCCACCCATCTGGTGCAGCGTAGACTTACGTGACGGCAACCAGGCTTTGATCGATCCCATGAGCCTGGAAGATAAGCTGGAATTCTTTAAATTGCTGGTAAAGATCGGATTTAAGGAGATCGAGGTAGGTTTCCCCGCTTCTTCCGATACCGAGTATAATTTTATCCGTGCGTTGATCGAACGCAACATGATCCCGGAGGATGTGACCATCCAGGTACTGACCCAGGCGAGAGAACATATCATCCGCAAGACCTTTGAGGCGGTAAAGGGTGCGCCCCACGCTGTGATCCATTTGTACAATTCCACTTCCGTAGAGCAGAGAGAACAGGTATTTAAAAAGGACAAGGAAGCTATCAAGAAGCTGGCAGTAGACGGAGCACAGATGCTGAAGACACTGGCAGATGAGACGGAAGGTAACTTTACGTTCGAATACAGCCCGGAGAGTTTTTCCCAGACGGAAGTAGACTATGCATTGGAAGTCTGTAATGCCGTTCTGGATGTATGGAAGCCTACTGCTGACCGCAAGGCGATCATTAATCTGCCTACTACTGTGCAGGTTGCAATGCCGCATGTATTTGCCTGTCAGGTAGAATATATGCATAAGCATTTGAAATATCGTGACAACGTAGTCCTCAGTGTACATCCTCATAACGACAGAGGCTGCGGTATCAGTGATGCGGAGTTCGGCGTACTGGCCGGAGCAGACCGTGTGGAGGGTACATTATTCGGCAACGGTGAGCGTACCGGTAATGTGGATCTGGTAACAGTTGCATTGAACATGATGTGTCACGGCGTGGACAGTGGATTGGATTTCTCCCATATTATGGAGATCCGCGAAGCATATGAGAATTTTACCGGCATGAGGGTACATGAGAGAGTTCCTTATGCGGGAGATCTGGTATTTACCGCATTTTCCGGTTCCCATCAGGATGCCATCAGCAAAGGTATGGCATGGCAGAAGGAAGGCAAGACCGGCAAGCGCTGGGATATTCCTTATCTGCCCATCGATCCTGCGGATGTGGGAAGAGAGTATGAATCAGATGTTATCCGCATCAACAGCGTATCCGGTAAGGGCGGTGTCGCATTCGTATTGAAACAGCAGTTTGGCTTCTCTCTGCCGGCAGCCATGAAGGAAGAGGTCGGATATCTGGTAAAGGGTATTTCCGACAGACGCCATCAGGAATTACTTCCCAAGGAGATCTACGCGATCTTCGAGGAAAATTATATTTATCCCCGCAGTATCTTTAACATTCCGGAATGTCACTTCAAGCAGGAGAACGGCATTCAGGCAGAGGTGACCATCGAGCAGGGCGGAGCTTCCAGAACCATCACTACCATGGGTAACGGACGTCTGGACGCAGTCAGCAATGCCATCAAGACTTACTTCGGTATTACTTATGAGCTGTCTGTCTACGAAGAGCATGCAATTTCCAGAGGTTCCAATTCCAAGGCAGCAACCTATGTAGGAATCGTCCACGACGGCAAGTTCTACTGGGGTGTCGGTGTGGATGAAGATATTATCAAGAGTTCCATTGCTGCACTGGTATCTGCTGTGAACAAGCTGGCAGCAGAGCAGCATATTACCTCCGGCAGAGAAGAAAGAATCGTGGAGATCATCAGCTTTATCCAGAAAAACTACATGGATGTGACATTGGATATGCTGGTAGATACGTTCCATCTCTCCAAACCTTACCTGTCCAAGTATATTAAGGAAAAGGCCGGTATGACCTTCCAGGAAGTCGTAAGGGAAGAACGTATGAAGAAGGCAAGAATGCTCTTAAAGGAGACCAACCAGACGGTAGAGACCATTGCAGCTAATGTCGGTTATGAGAACGTGGAGCATTTTAACCGCCTGTTTAAAAAGGCTTATGATATGACGCCGGTACAGTATCGGAAGCAGAGTGCGGAATAAAATACGCTAAAGAACTGCGCCATGCGCATTCGCAGGCACTAAAGCACCTACGCCATGCACATTCGTAGACGCGTTGCGTCTACTTCATGTACGGCTGTCGCCGTATAAATCCAAAAATAAAAGCACGTCCTCGTGAGCAAGCTCCCGGGACGTGTTTTTATTTTTGTCTTTGCATGGCTTGTAGCTTTTAACATAATGACAGGTCTGAAAAACAAAAATAGGTAGAAATATTTGTTTTTTTCGATTATGATGAAAACATAGAGCAAGAGAATTCGTATCGCGGCATCGGCCGGAGCGACAAGAGTAAGAAC
>CAKRRU010000089.1 GCA_934394515.1 uncultured Acetatifactor sp. | reverse complement strand
GGTAGCGTTTACCGAAGAGATGCGTAAGGACTACACCATCATCTGTCCGCAGATGTCCCCGATCCACTTTGAGATCTTACAGCCTGCGTTCAATGCCTGCGGTTATAATTTCGTCGTATTGGACAATGACAACAAGCACTCCGTGGATGTCGGACTGAAATATGTCAACAATGATGCCTGCTATCCTTCCCTGCTGGTAGTCGGTCAGATCATGGAAGCACTGTTATCCGGAAAATATGACCTGAACAAGACCGCGATCATCATGAGCCAGACCGGCGGCGGCTGCCGTGCGACGAACTATATCGGCTTCATCCGCCGTGCCTTGAAGAAGGCAGACATGGAACAGATCCCCGTTATCTCTCTGAACCTTGCCGGTATCGAGAGTAACCCCGGCTTCCATCTGAATGCGGATCTGCTGTTACGTGCAGCGGTAGGTGCGGAATTTGGTGACATCTTCATGCGTTGTGTATATCGGATGCGTCCTTATGAAGCAACTCCGGGTTCTGTGGATGCTCTGCACAAAGAATGGCTTGCGAAGGTACAGAAGTTCGTATCCGCAAAGCATATCAGCATTGGCAAGTTCCGCAGGATGTGTACCGAGATCATCCGGGATTTCGATGCGGTTCCGGTACTGGATATCAAGAAGCCCCGCGTCGGCGTCGTTGGCGAGATTCTGGTGAAGTTCTCTCCTGCCGGCAACAATCACCTGGTGGAACTGCTGGAGAGCGAAGGTGCGGAAGCCGTGGTTCCCGACCTGCTTGACTTCATGCTGTATTGCTTCTATAACCAGATTTATAAAGCCGAACATCTTGGCACCAGCAAAAAGACTGCGAAGATCTCCCAGTTGGGTATCTGGGCGATTGAGCATATCCTCCGCGGCTCTGCCGTGAAGGCCTTTGAAGAAAGTAAGCATTTCGATGCACCCACCAGCATCTACAAGATCGTCTCCTATGCGGAGCCCATCGTATCCATCGGTAACCAGACCGGTGAAGGTTGGTTCCTGACCGGTGAGATGGTGGAACTGATCAAGGAAGGTGTACCGAACATCGTATGTACCCAGCCCTTCGGCTGCCTGCCGAACCACGTCGTAGGTAAGGGTGTTATCAAAGCACTGCGGAAGGCATATCCTTCCTCCAACATCGTGGCCATCGACTACGATCCCGGCGCCAGCGAAGTCAACCAGCTCAACAGAATCAAGCTCATGCTCTCCACCGCGCAGAAGAATCTGAAAAAGGGTGAGGGTGCGGAATAATCCGCATTGCTTGATTTGATAAGACGTGTGAATTTATTCAAACGCCCCGGACGATTTAGCGTCTGGGGCGTTTGCTTTTCGCTTTCTTCTTCATTTTGTTAACCATTTTTCATGGATTGATTTTTTAGAAACAGCTTTTCAAATCATTCCTCATTGTGCTATAATTAACGCCATGTACAAGGATATTAAGTGTAGCTTTGATATGAACGCTGAATTCGAACTCGTTATCTGCATATTATATAGTTGCTCTTTTATGTAATGTTTGTACTATACAACATCTAAAGTTCATTATAAAGAATACTTTATTTGTTCATTTTCGCAAAAAGCCGTTTTTTGACTTATTTAGTACAAAATTTCTTATATTTCTTCTTTTTTTGTATCAGATTTAACGTTTTTCTTTATTCTGGTACAATCCCCTTTTTTTCCACATGAAATTAGGCATTTTTTGGTTTTTTTCCCTTGTTTTTTCCGTATTTGCACCAAACCCATTTCGAAAGGAGTTTATCATTTATGATTCAAGATTTAAATACTCAACTTTGCAAATTGCAAGCACAGCAGGAATACCTACAGCAGAAGCTTTCTTCTTTTCCGGAAGGTGAATTAGTTATTCATAAAAATGGGACATACCACCGCTGGGTTATTAAAAAGGGAACACAACACGAATATATTCCCAAGTCCGACCGTTCTATCGCAGAAGTTATGGCTCTGAAAAAATATTATTTTCTTCGCCTTGGTGAAGTTGAACAAGAGCTATCGCTAATTCGTTCCTATACAAAAAACTTTTCCGTCACAAGCAATTCCAAAACTTTATCTGCTGCTGATCTTTTAAAGGAAACCTCACCATACTATGAATTACTGCAGGGCTACTTTTCAAAGGATAAGCTTCCTATCTCTGCACAAAAATGGTGTTCCGAATCCTACGAGACAAACCATTCTCATCTGGAAAATCTGATTCATACCACGCTTGCAGGGCATAGGGTGCGCTCAAAATCCGAAGTCATTATTGCGAATCTCCTTTATTCAAACCGTATTCCCTATCGCTATGAAGCCGCTTTGCAGTTGAACGAATGTACTGTTTATCCGGATTTTACAATCCTGCATCCTGTTTCAAACAAGCTTTTCTACTGGGAGCACTTTGGGATGATGGACAAGAATCCTTACTGTGATACTGCCTGCAACAAGCTCAAGACCTACTGCTATAATGGAATCTTTCCGTCCATGCAGTTAATTACAACTTATGAAACAAGTAAATATCCGATTTCTTCTGATCAGGTACAGCAAATCATAACACAACATTTTGCTTAATTAGTATGCTTTGAATCTATGAAGATTTCAGTTTTGAATTTACAACATGCGGCATAATCCGTGGTTAAAGTCTCGTACGCAAAAAAGACCGGCAAAATGAACCCTGCAGAAATCAAGAAACAAGATCTGAGGTTTGCGGTTCATCCGCCGATCCTTTTTATCACACCATGCCCAAATGTTTCCGGTTTTCAAACGGCAATATGACTTAATACCTTTAGAATACATTTGCCATGTGGTTTTTAAATGGCACTATAGCTGATATCTTTATGATGCATTTGCTCTGCGGCTCTCAATATACTGTTGTAAGACTTCCGTGACTTCCTCCGGAGCAAGACCGGCATCTTCGATGATGTCACTCACCGCTTCCAGTTCCTTGCGCCTCTTCTGTTCAAACAATTCCTCCAACTCACGCTGTTCTGATTCTATGCGAATGTTTAGCGCATTGATCAGTTCCTGCTTTGCCTGGATCTTTTCCTCCAGGGATTTTCTCTGTCCTCTTGGCATATACTGTGTACTCCTTTCCTGATGGCAATCCTATGGATCCGTGGATCATGATTCCTGCCACATGATCCAAAAAGCATGGCCATTCATCAGGGATTACTGATTCCGTAGGAACTATCATAATCTATCATGAATAGCCTGATATGTTACAGTATATGGACAAGAATGTAAAAATATACCATATAACCGGTAATATTTTACTGTTCCGGAGCGGCCTGGTGAATCTGTCAACACATATCATGTTCCGTAACAGTCTGGTGAAATCGCTCAAATCTTCATTTCAAACTATCGACCGCAGCTTTCAGCTTATCCAAAGCAAGCTCTAATGTAGCTCTGGGGCAGGCAATGTTCACACGCTGGAATGCTGCGCCGCTGGAACCGAACATTGATCCGCCGTCCAGCCAGAGTCCCGCCTTCTCCACGATAAACTGATCCAGTTCCTTGCCGGTAATACCGAGTTCACTACAATCCAGCCAGACCAGATAGGTTCCTTCCGGCTCTACCAGATGGATCTGCGGAATCTTCTCCTGCAGATAATTTCTTAAGAAATTCAGGTTCTCCAGCAGGTACGCGCGTAACTGATCCAGCCAGTCCTCTCCGGCGCGGTAAGCCGCTTCACAGGCAACAACACCCATCGCATTGGGCTCGTCGTAGCCGGTTCTGTCAACTTCCTTCTGAAATGCCTCTCTTAATCTCTCATTTGGAATAAAGATATTGGAAATCTGTAAGCCTGCCAGATTGAATGTCTTGCTGGGTGCCGTACAAGTCACAGTAAATTCTGCAAAACGGGGATCCACATTGGCAAATACGGTATGCTCGTATCCGGGATAAACAAAATCATTGTGGATCTCATCGCTTACTACAATCACATGATGACGCAGACAAATCTCTCCCAGTTTCTGCAATTCCTCTTTCGTCCAGACTCTGCCTACCGGATTATGAGGGTTGCACAGAATGAAGAGTTTTACGTGCTCTTGTTCTATCTTGCGTTCAAAGTCCTCGAAATCAATCTGATATGCCGGGCTGACAGTACCAACGTTGTTAATCTGCTGTTCGTAAGCATCATCTGTCGCTGCTGACACTACCGTCCGCTCCGTAGCCGGATGATATACCAATGTATTATCTACTACTCTCCGGTCATTGTCACGGATAATATTGGTAAACGGATAATACACCGGATTCTGAATCAGTATAGCATCTCCGGGCTCTGTAAACGCCTTTACGGCAGCACCGAGCGCAAATACCACGCCGGGTGTCTTCACGATCCATTCACGTTTTGTCGTCCATTTGTGATTCTTCTCCATCCAGTGAATCAACGCATTGTAATAAGCATCTTTGGGCTGCGTATAACCGTAGATTCCATGCTCCACAGCTGCGTGAAGGCTTTTCGTAATCTCTTCCGATACCTGAAAATCCATATCCGCAACCCACAGAGGTAATACATCGGCAGGCTTTCCACGCTCCACCGCATAATCGTATTTCAGGCAATTCGTTCCTTTACGATTTATAATTTTGTCAAAATTGTATTTAGCCATTTTCTCTCTCCACGATACTTTATCCAAAATCTTTGCAGCGGCCGCGCAACTGACTCCTCTACTTTGCAAAAGCCTGTTCCAGATCCGCCAACAGATCATCAATATTTTCAATACCTACCGACATTCTCAAAAGCTTCTCATCCACACCCAAAGCTTCTCTCACTTCTACCGGTACATCCGCATGGGTCTGCTTCATGGGATAGGTCAGAAGACTCTCCACTCCGCCAAGACTTTCCGCGAACCGGATCAGCTTTACACTCTCAAGAATCTTAACAGCTTTTTCCGCAGAATTCAACCGGAAAGAAATCATTCCGCCGTATCCGCTGCACTGTCTGTCAATCAGCGCCTTATCCGGCCGGGAATCCAGTCCGATATAATATACCTTCTCCACTTCCGGTCTCTGCTCCAACCAGTGTGCTATTGCCAAAGCGTTTTTCTGGTGCTGCTCCATACGGACAGCCAGTGTCTTGATACCTCTTAATAACAGCCAGCTGTCGAATGCAGACAAACATGCCCCTGTAGTCTTATAAATATTGAAAAGCGGCTCATACAGGGCATGATCCTTCACTACAAGGAAACCGGAAAGTGTATCATTATGTCCTTCCAGATATTTTGTTCCGCTGTGTATTACAATATCTGCTCCTAAGGTTAACGGCTTCTGAAAATAAGGAGACAGGAAAGTATTATCCACGATCAGCAGGCATCCATTCTCATGTGCAAGATCCGCGATTGCCCGAATATCCGCTACCTTCATCATAGGATTCGAAGGAGTCTCCAGATAAACAGCCTTCGTCTCCGGGCGTATCGCTGCTTTCACAGTATCCACGTCGGAGGTATCCACGCAGTCTACCGAGATACCGTTCTTCCCGCTGATCTTGTTCCATAATCTCAGAGTTCCGCCATACAGATCATCTGTAGCAATCAGATGATCTCCGGGAGAGAAGATTTCCATCATTGCGGTGATTGCAGCCATTCCCGTAGAGAATGCCAGAGCATCTGTTCCCTGTTCCAACAACGCTACCGTCTTCTGCACCTCATCTCTGGTTGGATTCGTACAGCGGGAATAATCATATCCCGTACTCTTCCCCAGTCCCGGATGCGCATACGCCGCATTCTGATAAATGGGCATGCTGATGGCGCCAAACTGATCCTTTCTCTCATTACTTCCCTGGACACAAATGGTCTCTGCTGCAAATGCCATCTTTTTCTCCTCCTATACTTATGTACAATTAACTTTTATAGAATATGTACTTTATATTTCCTACTGTTCCAGTAGGTATAGTATATATTTAGCATAGTGAGAAGTAAAAGTCAATGTTTTTTACCAATATAACCTCATTTTTTCACATGCTTCCGTATCAAATAATCCGGAGTCGTCTCTTAACAATTAACTTACCAGTAAAGCTGCATCTCCTTTTGTGCTTGTTCTTCTGATATATTCAGTTTTTTACACAACTTTTCTGCGGTTTCTTCATAACTCATAGCAAAGTCCTTACACATAATAATAATTCCTTTGCCGATTCCCTGACTGATTCCCAGAGTAATTCCCTTCCTCGTATACTGATCAAACAATTCACACACAGTAATCTCATCCTCCTCTTTGACATTTATCCCCTTCAAAATCTCTTCCGTATCATCCACGTTCCTGTCCCCGGATAATACCCGCAGCATTTTAATCGTAGCCTCTTTATGTATCACTTTCCTATCCGACCGGTAAGCATTTCCTTCTGCCAGATAATCCAACACAATGCGCATATCGCTCTGAAACCGTTCTCTCACTTCCCTCGCCAGATATCGCATCTCCCATACATGAAGCCGTATATTATCAACATACTTCCAAGTAGTCTCGGCAAGCTTTCGCTCTCCGGTGTCAATCAACCCTCGCAGATTGTCCGCTCCCTTCCATCTGCTGCTTCCCCAATAAAGAACAAGCTGTATGACCGGATATACTCCCTGATTCTGCTTCGCATACTGTCTCCGGTATTCTCCGCCTATGTATCCGGCCTTGCGCAGCAGCATTCCTTTATCCACCCTGGTCTGATTTGCGAATAAATACACTGCTTTGGGCACTCCGCCTGCATAATTCCATATTTAATTAAAAAACGGATGTCCCGGCGAAACGCCATCGACTGCACTTACATGCCAAAAAACTAATACTATATAAAGACTTTCTCGAGATGTGATTACTATAGCACAGGCATCCGCTTTCTGCAAGGAAATTCAGCAATAAATCCGGTAAAAAAGTATACAAAAACAGAGCTGTGGAAATTGGTTATTTCTCACAGCTCTGCTTTTTGTGCAATATTACTTTTTAAAAGTTTAATCCAGTTCGAACAGCTCCTGGGCACTGATACTCAGACTTGCGCTGGAACCGGGAGTCGTTTTTCTGTCCGAATCATACAATGTATATACATATGCATAAATAATTTCTGTATCAGCATTAGCCTGCAATGTCATTGCAGACGTATCGAACAATCCAACCTCCGATAATGGGAACTCCAGTGTATATGATAAACCATTGCCAACAACATAGTGTCCATTTACCGCAGCTACTGTATTTCCTGAAGAATCTTTCACAGAAGATACATTCAGAGGAACAACCTTTACGCCATTCAGATTCACCGTGTTGGAATCATTTTCACCCGCTGTTTTGTAAAACTCAACACATAATTTTCTGTCTCCGGAAAGTACATTATTATCTTCTGCACTAAATCTCACGCTTAATGTATTTCCCTGGTTTTCCGTCTTTAAAATGATCTTATTCACGGGATCGTAAATCATGTAAGTAGAACTGATCTTATTACCCTGCTTATCCTGAAATGAGACAGACGGTGCAGTCACGCCTGCTTTATATGCTGCAATGATCGTGTTTACGAACAATCTCATCTCCGCATCGCTATCCGGTTTAGAGTGTCCGGCTCCGGAATATGTAACATTTCCCATTGTATAAATATAATAATTATTCACTACATCATTCGGTATAATATTATAAATATTCTTAGGATAATTTTGATTGTCGTATATATCTGATAAGCAATACCATACTACGATATCATTCTTACCATCGTGATCACGGTCTAATTCCATATTCGGCTGATACCACTGATAATGAGTTGCCGATACCTTCAGACTGTTTTGGGCTTCATTCGATATCTGATAAGGATATTGCGTAATCTGCCCCTCATTTACCTGAGTTGCCTTAAGTGCTACTTCATTTCCACCTTCTTTTGCATAAGTGCCCTTCAGCATATAACTGGGCTTATTCCATCCCTGTGGAAAATTATCATAAGATTCCCTATATCCAGCATCGTATAGTAACTGATTATTTATAGGAAATTTGACATCTGTATAATTGCGGTTTCCACGCAAAGCCTCCAGGGGATCCTTTAAAAATCGGATCACCGTGTATTTCGTCAATCCTTCCTTTTGACCAAGAACCTGCTTGTTAGATCCCGGTTCGTATACATTATCATACTGATAAGATGTATTTAATGTCTGCAAATAATCCGTATATTGTTTCTTTTCGGTATCATTATATGTAGAATTTTCCATTACCGCATAATAATCTTTTAATGCGCCATAACGGTCCAGTCCTACTGCTGTCCGGATGGTCTTGTTATACTCATAACCCCAGAACCAATAGCTCTGTCCACTTTCTGCCCAGCCCTGATCGTTATAGACTCGTCGTGCTTCTAAATTATTTACATATGACGTATTATCATGTGTAAACAGAACACTTCTGCCACTTTCAATGTAGTCCCGCACTGCTCTTGCCGCAGCAATATTCCTATTGAAGTTTCCTTTATTGTACATAATAGCATTATAATCATTGTAATATCCAAACTGATAAGCGTCAGCAAAACCGATGATCAGCATATTATATTTTTGGAAATACTCATACATGCAATTATGCAGTCTTTCTATACTGTCTGCCTCATCATTATAGATCTGATTATTAGTACGTACTTGCTCGATCAGATCTGTTATTCTGATACTATCTATCGTAACCTCCCAATCCTGCAAATTAGAAATATATCCATGGAAATCGCTCCCCGTGTTCGCAAGATCCTGCTGCAGATTCCATTTCACATCATTCCCCGGTAATAATTGCAGAACCTTTATCGGTTCCTTTTCTCCCTGTTTCGGAATAGCGGTATAGCCACTCTTCGCAGTCCGGACCAATCTGTCTGAATTATTATAAAATATCAATTTCCAAGGCATTAATCCGACATAATCATCCGGAAGGCTTCGAATTGCTTTATATATTTTACCCGTCTGAAGAGCATAATGCGTTCCGCCGGAATCTGTAACCATATCCACACGCTGCCAGGTATCTCCTTCACGAACGTACATCTTCAATCCGGTCATTTCTTCCGATGCTGTACTTGATGCATCTTCTACATAATCTGAACCGGTAAACCTTCCATCCACATTTTTGTCTACAAATAATTTACAATCATAGGTCGTCCCTGTCTGTGAAAGTGCTGCATCATTTTCCAGTGAAAATATGTACTGAAGGCGATATTCTCCCTCTATTTTGCCGAGATATCCGGTGTTAACACCTTTCTGATCACCACTCGTAGATACATCTTTATAAGAAAGACCTTCCGGATATGCCGTTTCTCCCAGTCCGGTCGCCCAGTTTACTGTTAATTTGGACAGATTCAGATAATTACAAAACACATTTCTACGAGCTTCCAACGAAGAAGACAATCCACTTATCTCACCCATCAACTGATTTTCTGTAAATACATTCTTCTGCCAATAAAGATACTGTCCATTTTCTCTGCTCAAAGCAAAAGACACCAGTTGATAAAAATATGAATTGCAATCCAGTGTTATCGTGGATGCCACGTAATCACTGCCGGACTTAGTTACATACTGATCTGCCAATATTACAGGGTAACCCGCCTGAATATATTGACACAATTCATTATACCGGGTCGAATTCATATCATTTCCCGGACCTCTGTACACATCCGTCTTATTATTAATATCTTCGCTATTACCCGAATTCACATTATGGTTCAATGAAGCATCCCACAGACGGTGTTTCTCATTGGGTGTCGCCGAAGAATAGTCATACGCATCTCCGATATGATAATAAATCATACCATCCATCCGGCTATCATTGAATACCGTCTTACCATCCTTCGTATTCATTCCGCCGATGTAATCACCCAGATAAATCAAATCATACTTTTCATTCAGATCCTCGATTTTGCCGATAAACTCTGCAGAAGTCGTATGCGTAATATGGATGTTGTCCGACGAATAATCCGACATTCCCATAAATGTCTTGACCTGATCCTCTGTAAGAACCTTTCCTTTTTTGTCAAAATCATAGCTTGGCTGCAGATCCAATACATTCAATTCCGACTTAACAGTGGTTCTGTGCATGTACCAGTTCAATATATATCTGGTAATAGATGCCTTACTGACCTCTTCATCCATCTGTGCTGCATTGCTGTTGTTTTTCTTTGCCAGGAAATTCTCGTACTGAATCTCTTTTAATACTGTTCCGAAGGTTGCTGCTTTCGCCGCATTCCCTTTACAGTCAGTCAGGAAGTCAGAGGCAACATATGGTGTCACACTATCATCATTCAGATAAACATTGTCATATAAAGCCTCTTTCACGGAATCGCCCAAGCTAAGCGAAGCTGCCGTCTGACTGTTCCAATAAGCATCTCCCTGTGAAGCAACTTCTTTGGCAATATTGTCATCGGAAACGTTCAAGATTGTCAGTGCCATCTGTGTCAGTATCTTATTATTCTGATTATTATTCGGCTCCTCAGCCAGTGTTTTATTTTGGCTGTAAAATCTGTAGTCCATGACTACCGGTACTCTGTCCGCATTATTCCGCTCACCGGTAGTATCCTTAATACCGAATATCATCTTCGTCAGAGCTGTTGCAGCAGAAGTCATATTCACAGATTCCGCTGCATAATTTCCCCTGCCGGAGAGATAGATCAGATCCACATCATCCAAGTTAATTCCATAATATGCCTGTGAATCTGTGGCTGTCAGCTCTGCCAGCTGTGCCAGGGTCAAAGTCGTCACTTCGATATTAAAATCATTGACTTCTCCACTGTAATCGGTATCCTTCTCATAG
>CAKRRU010000088.1 GCA_934394515.1 uncultured Acetatifactor sp. | reverse complement strand
GACAGGTAGCCATCTTGCCGCTTCCCGGTCCGGGAGCAGTAACGACTACCAGAGAACGGGTGGTTTCAATATAATCGTTTTTCCCGTAACCCTCATCGCTCACGATAAACGGAATATTGGAAGGATATCCGGGAATGGAATAATGGCGGTATACCTTCATACCCAAGGACTCCAGCTTTTTCTGATAAGCAATGGCACTGGGCTGTCCGGCGAAACGGGTCAGACACACACTGCCGACATACAGACCGTAACCGCGGAAAGCATCGATCAAGCGTAATACATCCAGATCATAAGTGATACCCAGATCGGAGCGGACTTTATTTTTCTCGATATCCGCTGCATTGATGACGATGACGATCTCTGCCTCGTCCTTTAACTGTGCCAGCATATTGATCTTGCTGTCCGGATGGAAACCGGGCAAAACGCGGGAAGCGTGATAGTCATCGAACAGCTTGCCGCCGAATTCCAGATACAGCTTGCCGCCGAATTTCGCGATACGCTCCTTGATCTTCTCAGATTGCATGCTGAGATATTTATCATTATCAAAACCTATTTTGTACATTGTTGATACCTTCCTCAACTGATCTTTGCAACTAAAATCCCATGATGTGTCTATTATAGTTTAGTGTTTCCCAAAAATCTACTGGAAAGTAAAAATTTTTTTGGAAATCATTATTATATCTAACAAATTTGGGCAAATAATCATATAATGAGCAATTTTAAACAAGAATGTCATTTAGGGATATGAAATTATCAACAAACGCGAAGGGACTCTTCTCCATTGCCGATACAGATCTGAACCGCCGTCAGGTCATTCTGAAGGGCGTGAGACGATAATTGTTTGTTGTGAGTTGTTTGTTGCAGGCAGATGCCCGGAAACCTTAGAAAATATGGCTTTCGGGTATTTGTCGTTTCAGCGGATTGTTCAGACTTTTTTCATATTTGAACTATTGATTTATCCACGGGTTATCTCTATAATAAAAGGGATTGTAATTGCTCATAATTTAACATACGTGATTTTGAACAATGATAAGGCAATAGAAATATAGACGGAAAAATGGAGATGACATGAGAAGATTATTTGAGTCATACAATAACGGCTATGGTCCCGGAAACGGCGGCAATGGCAGCGGAGCTCCCGGCAGCGGCAATAACGGCAGAGGCGGTAACAATGGGAATGGCGGTAATGGGAATGACAACCGCCCACCGAGACGCCCCAGTATTTTAATGATGATCCTGTCCGGACTTACTACGATCATTCTGGTGCTGATGCTGTACAATGCTTTCTTCGGAACCAACAGCGGGACTGAAGTTGCTTATACCGATTTCCTGAAGGATCTGGAAGCGGACAAGGTTGCGGCAGTGGAGGTCAACAGAGAGAGCGGTGTGATCACCGTGCAGCTGAAGCAGGAGGCAGCGGCAACGCCGGCTCCGAACAGTTATATTAGTTTTTACGGTATTACCCAGAAGGCAATGCAGTCTTCCCAGACGGTATATTATACGATGTTAATGGAAGATCTGGACACTTTGACCGCCAGACTGCAGGAGCATGATGTGGAAGGAACGCGCATCAGCAGCAATACGTCAAGTTTCCTGATGGAGATCCTTGTGACAGTAGTGCTTCCGGTAGTGCTGATCTGGATCGTGGCAGGATTCCTGTTCCGCAGAATGGGCGGCAGCGGCGGTCCCATGGGCGTGGGCAAGAGCAATGCCAAAGTATATGTACAGAAAGAGACAGGCGTTACTTTCAAGGACGTAGCCGGTGAAGATGAAGCGAAAGAATCCCTGGTGGAAGTCGTGGATTTCCTGCATAATCCGCAGAAATATTCCAAGATCGGTGCTAAGCTTCCCAAGGGTGCGTTGCTGGTGGGACCTCCCGGAACCGGTAAGACCCTGTTGGCAAAAGCTGTGGCAGGAGAGGCGCATGTACCGTTCTTCTCTCTGACAGGTTCTGATTTTATTGAGTTATATGTAGGCGTGGGTGCCAGCCGTGTCCGCGACCTGTTCAAGGAAGCGACCAAGAACGCCCCTTGTATTGTATTCATCGATGAGATCGATGCCATCGGCCGCAGCCGTGATTCCAAGTACGGCGGAGGCAATGAAGAGAGAGAACAGACGCTGAACCAGCTGCTGTCCGAGATGGATGGTTTCGACAGCTCCAAAGGTATTCTGATCCTGGGTGCGACCAACCGTCCGGAGATCCTGGATAAGGCGCTCTTACGTCCCGGACGTTTTGACCGACGGATCATCGTAGATAAGCCTGACCTCAAGGGCCGTGTGGAGATCCTGAAAGTACATTCCAAGGATGTGAAGATGGACGAAACCGTAGATCTGGATGCCATTGCATTGGCGACCAGCGGTGCGGTAGGCTCCGATCTGGCCAATATGATCAACGAAGCTGCCATCAACGCTGTCAAGGAAGGCAGAGAATTCGTGAACCAGCAGGATCTGTTCGCAGCGGTGGAACAGGTGCTGGTAGGTAAGGAAAAGAAAGACCGCATCATGAGCAAAGAGGAGCGTCGGATCGTATCCTATCATGAAGTAGGTCATGCACTGATCAGCGCGTTACAGAAAAATTCCGAGCCGGTACAGAAGATCACGATCGTTCCCCGTACCATGGGTGCGCTGGGTTACGTAATGCACGTGCCGGAGGAGGAAAAATACCTCAATACCGAGGCAGAGCTTCGCGATATGCTGGTAAGTCTGGTCGGTGGACGTGCGGCAGAGGAAGTGGTATTCGATACCGTTACCACCGGCGCAGCCAATGATATTGAGAAAGCTACGGATATCGCCCGCAACATGGTGACCCGTTACGGTATGAGCAAGAGATTCGGTCTGGTCGGCCTGGCTACGGTAGAAAGCCAGTACCTGGAGGGTAGAACCGCACTGAACTGCAGTGATGAGACTGCTGCAGCGATCGATGAAGAAGTAGTATCTATCATTAAGGAAAGCTATGACAAGGCATTGCAGATGCTCCGCGAGAACCGTGAACTGATGGATAAGCTGGCAGCGTTCCTGATCGAGCGCGAGACCATCACCGGTAAAGAGTTCATGGAGATTTTCCGCAAGGAGAAAGGATTACCCGATCCTGAGGAAGAGAAGGAGGACGCAGCGGAAGGCACTGCCGGTCAAAATGATGAGATAAAAAAGGATGAGGCAGATAATACCGTTGCAGACGCAATGAAGGGAAACAACGTTGACGTGACCATCGGTGAGCAGGTCATGACCTCTACGGATCCAACATTTCAGCCGCTTGCCTTTGAGGACAGTCTGCAGGAAGCAAAAGAGCAGACAGCTTCGGATAATACGACGAAGGAAATTGCCGGTGAGACTTCCGCAGAATCGAAGGATTCCAAAGATCCCAAGGATCCTACGGATCCTCCCCAGGGACCGGTAGGACTGTTTTCCCACGGAACACTGTCATAACGGAAAATGGTGATGTTGTAAACATAAAGCCTTTTTGAGAGGCACAAATAAGAAAAATTATGGAAAAATGACTTTAATTTAAACTCGAGTTTAGATTAAAGTCATTTTTGGGATGTAAGCGATAAAATAAAATTAGGAAAGTATAACTCTGGGTTGATTATTTTATAAGAATGCTTTATCATAATAAAGTGCCGGGAGATTCCCGGACAGACTGCATTATCAGTCAGATCGCAATGAGGAGGTAATACCGAAATGTTAAAACAGTTATCTATTTACGCTGAGAATAAAAAAGGAGCCCTGCAGACCATGACTAATGCGCTGTATGAAGCAGGTATTAATATCTGGGGTTCCGTTACCAACGATGGTGCGGAGTACGGTATCAACCGCATGGTCGTATCCGATCCCGACAAGGCAAAAGAGGTCCTCACAGAGAAGGGCTATCTCTGCCGTTTCGTGGATGTCCTGGCAGTCGAAATCGAGGACAAGCCCGGTGCACTGAACACCTTACTGACCGCACTGTTAGACAGCAATGTCAATGTGGACTACACCTACCTGTCCTTCAACCGTGATTCCTCGACTCCTGTCATGATCCTGCACACCGCAGATCCCGAGGAAGTGGAGATTTGCCTGAAGGCTAAGGGCTTTAAGATGTGCTAGATGCAAGAACCCATAAGGAACAGAGAAAACAGTACACTCGCAAAAAGGGTGTGCTGTTTTTTTATCCTTGAGCTTAAAAATATATAGAAATTGGTCAGAGAATCTATATCCTGGGTATGTTATATGCTATAGTGGAAAAAATACGATTAAGACTTATAATGGGGATTTGCGTAGAAAATAAGCAAAAGCGAACGGGGATTTGCGCAATAATAGGGTTCACATGAACGGGGATTTGTGTTATGCTTTTGATGGGAAGGTGGAATGCTATATGGATAAGCCGGTTTTTAAAAGAAAAATATATAATGAAATACGTGAGTAGAAGGAGAACAGAAGTGACAGGTATGCACTCCTGATAAAGGGCGCAAGACGAGTTGGAAAATCAACGATT
The DNA here is from genome assembly GCA_934394515.1 of uncultured Acetatifactor sp. Lineage (GTDB taxonomy): Bacteria > Bacillota > Clostridia > Lachnospirales > Lachnospiraceae > Acetatifactor. The sequence goes on along the minus strand of CAKRRU010000088.1, from coordinate 6,286 downwards.
GCTGAGGAGTTTGCCAAAAAGGAGTTTAAATCATATATTCTAATTGATTTTGCACATACCAGTAAGGCGATTATTGATTTATTTGATGATACGTATGACTTAGACTTTTTCTTTTTACAATTACAGCAGCTAACGGGAATCCGGCTGTATGAGAAAGAGTCGGTAATTATTTTTGATGAAGTCCAGCTGCTTCCAAAGGCCAGGCAGGCAATTAAGTATCTCGTCGCAGATGGGAGATATAAGTATATTGAAACAGGCTCTTTATTATCTATAAAAAGGAATACAAAGGATATTTTGATTCCCAGCGAGGAACACAAAATATCTATGTTTCCCATGGATTTTGAGGAGTTTTTGTGGGCAATAGGAGATGAAATATCAGCGGAAACAATCAGGCACCTCTTAAAAAATAAAAAGCCGGCAGGAAATGTGATGCATAGAAATCTGATGCGTATCTTCAGACTGTATATGCTGATTGGCGGAATGCCGCAGGCTGTAGAAACATATAGAGAGAAAAATAATCTGCAAGTGGTAGATGAAACGAAGAGAGAAATTGTAGATTTATATGAAGAAGATTTTACAAAGATAGATGGAACCGGTCTCGCAGGCGATATTTATGATGCAATACCTGCGAATCTCAGCAGTAATGCTTCAAGATACATCTTGTCCAGTGCAAGAGAAGGGATTCGTTCTGAGAAGGTAAGAGAGTTGATTCCGGATATGCTAAGCTCTTATACAGTAAATATTGCATATCATGCGAATAATCCGGCTGTGGGAATGTCATTGGAAAAGGATGCCGGACGGTATAAATTGTTTACTTCAGATGTCGGTTTGTTTATCACTTTGGCATTTAAGGACAAAAACTACACGGAGAATATTATATATAATAAGCTGCTTTCGGACAAACTGGATACAAACTTAGGATATCTGTATGAAAATGTTGTAGCACAGATGCTGACAGCAAAAGGTAATAAGTTGTTTTATTATACGATGGAAAGTGAAACCTCAAATCATTTGTATGAGATTGACTTTCTGACTTCGGTTGGAAATAAGATCTGTCCGATCGAAGTGAAATCAGGTAACTATAGAACACATAAATCACTTGATGTATTTTGCGACAAGTTTAGTAATCGCATACGTGACAAATATGTTGTTCATACCAAGGATTATAAATGGGAAAACGGAATTCATTATATTCCGGTATATATGGTGCCGTTTTTATAAAGAAAAAACGGTGTCTGCAGTTGCTGGCGGACACCGCTTTTTCTTTGTATCCCCCTGAATGCGCTCTGACGGGTGAAAGATGGTCAAATTCCTCTTACTTGACCAGGTCATTTCCCCGACCCACAAACAGGATCATCCCCGTATCCTGATCTTCGATCACATAGACAAACGGACGGTCGACGATAAAGGTATAGGTTTCTTCCGTTTCCATGGCGGCGGTCCCGGCAACCATGATATCTGTTACGGCAGCAGCCTTTGTACCGTTCTCATCCACGATCACTTTTGCCCTATGGGTGACGGAAGACACAGCAATATCATCTGCAATCTTGGAAAAATCTGCCGAAGTATAGGCTGACCGGATGTCAAGGTTCTTCAGAATATCGTCAAGCCCGTTAATTCCCTGTTCATCGGTGAATTTCGGAAGCTGCACTGTCTGTATTTCTTTATCATCCGCAGTATCCAGAGAATCGATCAAAGCCTGCTTTTCATCATTACTTAAGGCATCAAACAGAGCGGAGATGGTATCGCCTTCTTGGGATGGTAGGAAAACCTTCATCACTACGGAATCGCCATCATAGGGAAGCATGATACCTTTGATCGAACCGGTATCGATATAAGCGAACTGTTCCCCGTACAGATGCATCATAGGTACGGTAGAATCGCCGTTAGTTCCGTGGAAGATATCATCATAAGTATCCTCTTCTACAAACGGTGTCTGCCATTTCCCTTCAAAATAAACAGCATTTATGAGCATCATAACGGTAGCGGGCGGAAGTTCATCTACGATGGAGGAAATCATCTGATTGGTATGTCCCGATACCCAGCCGTTCACATCCTTCACAACCTGATCCGCCTGATTTGTGAAGTCTGCTTCGTAGATTTCACCATGGTAATATGTCTTTGCCGGCAGCAGGAAATCGTCGGAGATATTTGCTGCCCATTCCTTTTGATCTGTCATCCAGATGGAATTGGCAGTATTGACAAATGTCTGCTCGGACCATTCTTTATTCAGATAGCTTTGCATTTCGTGATTCCACTCAGAAAGATCCGCGATACCAAGTACTGATTCCAGTTCTGTTTTCGTATCACTTCCGGCACCCTGATCCAGCATGGACAGTGCACTGGAAATACTGTAAGGAGAATAGAAGCAGTTGCTGTCTTTTGGAAGGGCATCATACAGGGCAAATGCAAATTTGTTGACGCCGTTTTTCAATTCCTCATAGGAATCGACCGGTGCCGGCTTCGCGCCGACTGCGATATCGCTTCCGAGTTCTTTGACGGCAGAAGACTGTCGTGCGATACCGGATCCACCATCGATATTAGTTTTTCCGCATCCGGACAGACCGGCACACAGACATGCACTGAGAAATAGACTGAGTAATCTCTTGTTCATAATAACCTCCGTTTCTGAGCATTTATCGTGAAGGGGTTCACTCCAATATCTGAGAAAATTATACTTTATATCCATCCGGCTGTGCAATACCGAAAGTGTTTTTGCTAAATCCAGATTTACTAAATCTGGATTTAGTAAATTCGAATCACGAAATATTGTAACTATTCAGAGCCATGTAACTATCGCAAAATATTTGTCGAATGCTAGCATTCGTAAGAATATTTTGTGATAGTTATAGGGCGACATAGCCTCAATGAGCAAAAGGAAAGTCTCGAAGAGACGGTTTTGCGAATGAGGCTCTGAATAGTTGCGAAATATTTTAAATAAATCGTATATTGTATTTTATCAAACACAAATATATAATAAAAGTGTGATGAAATGCACAAAAAACTTCATAAAAGTGTGAGGGAAGCTTATGGAACGATTTATTATGGAAAAATTATTAACCTGGAAGAATTCTCCCTATCGTAAGCCACTGATCCTGAAAGGTGTGCGTCAGGTGGGAAAAACATGGATTCTAAAGGAATTCGGTAAACGTTATTATGAAAATACGGCATACTTTAACTTTGATGAAAACGAGGAATACAAGCAGTTCTTCGAGACGACCAAAGACGTGAACCGCATTTTGCAAAATCTGATGCTGGCAAGCGGACAGAAGATTATACCGGAAAAAACATTAATCATATTTGACGAGGTGCAGGATTGCCCCAAAGTAATCAATGCAATGAAATATTTTTGTGAGAATGCGCCACAGTATCACATTGCCTGCGCAGGTTCACTGCTGGGTATTGCACTGGCAAAACCTTCTTCTTTCCCCGTGGGCAAGGTGAATTTCATGCAGATCGATCCTATGACATTTACTGAATTTCTAATTGCGAACGGAGATGAAAATCTGGCTGCCTATTTGGACAGCGTGGATGCTCTTGAGCCGATCCCGGATGCCTTTTTTAATCCTTTGTACGAAAAACTGAAGATGTACTATGTAACAGGCGGTATGCCGGAACCTGTTTTTATGTGGACGAATACCCGTGATGTTTCTGCTATGCAGGAAGCATTGTCCGATATTATCGGAGCCTATGAGCGTGATTTCGCAAAACATCCGGATACCGGTGAATTTCCGAAGATTTCTATGGTATGGAAATCAATACCTTCCCAACTGGCAAGAGAAAATAAGAAATTTATCTATAAGGTTGTAAAAGAAGGAGCCAGAGCCCGTGAATATGAGGATGCTTTGCAGTGGCTGGTAGATGCGAGACTGGTTCATAAAATCTATCGCAGCTCTGCGCCGGGACTTCCATTATCAGCTTATGATGATTTGTCAGCTTTTAAAATTTATCTGGTAGATGTGGGATTGCTTCGCCGCCTGGCACAGTTAGCACCTACTGCTTTTGGTGAGGGAAATCGTCTGTTCACGGAGTTTAAAGGCGCATTGACCGAGAATTTTGTGCTGCAGACATTGATGACACAATTTGAGGTGACTCCCCGTTACTGGACACAGAACAATCCCCCGTATGAAGTGGATTTTCTTATTCAGCGAGAAAATGATATTTTCCCAGTAGAGGTGAAATCAGAAGCCAACATATCCGGCAAAAGTCTTAAAAAATTCAAAGAATTGTTCCCGGATAAGGTGAAACTCCGTATACAATTCTCTTTGGAAAATTTAAAATTGGATGATGATATGCTGAATATTCCGTTGTTTATGGCGGATCAGGCAGATAGATTGATCGGTTTGGCGTTGGAGCAAAAAAGGAGTACTTATGGGATTTAATTTCGAAGAAGAATTAAAGAAGCTCCCCAAGAAGCCGGGAGTCTATATCATGCGTGATGACAAGGATGTCATCTTGTATGTCGGGAAAGCCATTAACCTGCACAACCGTGTAAGGTCATATTTTCGGGAAAATATCGGCAGAGGACCAGCCATCGACCAGATGGTGTCGCTCATCGCCCGGTTTGAATATATTGTGACGGATTCGGAATTGGAGGCACTGGTGCTGGAGAACAACCTGATCAAGGAAAATTCTCCGAAGTACAACACGCTTTTGAAAGACGACAAGACCTATCCGTATATCAAGGTAACGGTCGGAGAGGAGTATCCGCGGATTCTGTTTTCCCGTACCATGAAAAAGGATAAATCCAGGTATTTCGGGCCCTATACCAGCGCAGCTGCGGTGAAAGATACTATTGAACTGCTGAACAAGCTGTACCAGCTGCGTACCTGCAACCGGGTACTGCCCAGAGATATCGGCATCGAGCGTCCCTGCCTGAATTATCATATCAAGCAGTGTCTGGCACCCTGCCAGGGATATGTCAGCAAAGAGGAATACAGGCAGCAGGTGGCGGGAGCACTGGAATTTTTGAACGGCAACTACAGCCCGATTTTAAAAGACCTGGAAGAGAAGATGAACAAAGCTGCCGAAGCTATGGAATTCGAGGATGCGGCGAGATACCGGGACCTGCTCTCCAGTGTCCGTCAGGTGTCCCAGAAGCAGAAAATCACGGAAGGTGTCGGTGAGGACAAGGATATCCTGGCACTGTATCAGGATGAGACGGAAGCGGTGGTGCAGGTATTTTTCGTCCGGGATGGCAAACTGATCGGCAGAGAACATTACTATATGACACATGTGCCGGAAAGTAATAAACCGGCAATTTTGCAGGATTTTGTAAAACAGTTCTATGCGGGGACCCCATTTATCCCCAGAGAGCTGATGCTGCAATATGAGATCGAGGATGCGGAACTGATCGAGAAATGGCTGTCGGAGCGAAAAGGCAGTCGTGTCTACCTGAAGGTGCCTAAGATCGGCAGCAAGGAGAAACTGGTGGAGCTGGCAGCGCAGAACGCGAAGCTGGTACTGTCCCAGGACAGAGAAAAGTTGAAACGTGAGGAAGGACGAACCATCGGTGCGGTGAAAGAGATCTCCGATCTGTTAAAGCTGCCGTTAACTGGCACTGCCCGGATGGAAGCCTATGATATCTCTAATATCAACGGCTTTGAAAATGTAGGCTCCATGGTGGTCTATGAAAAAGGAAAACCGAAACGCAGCGATTACCGTAAGTTCAAGATCAAAAGCGTCTCCGGTCCGGATGACTATGCCTGCATGCGGGAAGTACTGACGAGACGGTTCCGCCATGGCATGGAAGAGAGCAGAGAACTGGAAGAACAGGAGATGGATCAGGAGTATGGCAGCTTTACCAAGTTCCCGGATCTGATCCTCATGGACGGCGGCCGCGGACAGGTGAATATTGCGCTGTCCGTACTGGAAGAACTGGGAATTGACATTCCGGTCTGCGGTATGGTCAAGGATGACAACCACCGTACCAGAGGCCTGTATTACCATAACATTGAACTCCCGATAGATACCCATTCGGAAGGCTTCAAACTGATCACTAGGATCCAGGATGAAGCGCACCGTTTTGCCATCGAGTATCACAGATCCCTGCGCAGTAAGACCCAGGTGAGATCCGTACTGGATGATATCCCGGGCGTAGGACCGGCGAGACGGAAAGCCCTGATGCGTCACTTTAAGTCACTGGAGGAGATCAGACAGGCATCCGTGGAAGAACTGATGGAAATTCCCGAAATGAATGAGCGTACGGCACAGGAGATTGTAGCCTTTTTCGCTTCACAGAAGCGACCGCCTGTGGTACAATCATAAGTAATATGGTAACTTCAAA
>CAKRRU010000087.1 GCA_934394515.1 uncultured Acetatifactor sp. | reverse complement strand
TCATGATAAAAGAAAAAGCTACACAAATGGCTTGTTTACGCCATTTATGAAGCTCTGTTTACTATTCAAACTCAATGTGATCCGGTGTATTTTCTTATCACTTCACAAAGTCATAAGAATAATAAGGCACGATCAGGGTCTGTCCGGCACGGATGCTGTCCTCTTCCGCCAGATGATTGATACTCTGTACTTCTTCGATATATTCCGTCTTATCCTTATATTCTTCATAATCAATATAACTGTCGGACAAATCCCATAAGGTCTCTCCGTAAGCAACCGTTACCTGTGTGTAATATTTGAATTTCAGCTGATTCTCACCGTTGCTGGCCATAGAACGGATTCCATGGAAAGCTACCGCACAAACCACAATCATGCAAATCGTTGCCATCATAGTACAGATTCTGCGCTGAAGCTGTTTTCTTCTTTTTTGCTGTCTCTTATATGCTCTTAATTCTCTGTCTGTCATTCTATATACACTCTTCTGCTCTCTCATAACCATATACCTCATATCAGAAAATTTGTTCGGGAACATTTGTTCTTTATGTTTGTATTATATCGAACATGTATTCTGATGTCAAGGCGAAAATCGAACATATTTTTGGAATATATGTTTGCTTTTTAGAATTCCCTATGCTATAATTGTTTTGTAAATGATTTATGAAAGTCAGATTTTCCTTTCTGTTTTCATATATATTGACGTAATATCATAGATAAAAGTTGCACTGCAGACATTGAATTCCAAAAACATTAACAATATATAGTATGGAGGATATGATATGGGTTATGGCAAGATTACAGCCAAGCAGCAGGAGATCCTGGATTATATTAAAGATGAGATATTGAAAAAAGGCTATCCGCCTACAGTAAGAGAGATCTGTGAGACCGTGAATCTGAAGTCCACTTCTTCTGTTCATTCTCATTTAGAGACCTTAGAGAAAAACGGTTATATCCGCAGAGACCCGACCAAGCCCCGTGCCATTGAGATTTGTGATGACAGCTTCCAGATGGTACGCACTGAGATGATCAGCCTCCCAGTGATCGGCAATGTGGCTGCCGGACAGCCTATCCTCGCTGAGGAGAATATTCAGGATTACTTCCCGGTTCCCGCCGACGTGGTACCCAAGGGAGAATCTTTCATCCTGAATGTTCGCGGAGAATCCATGATCAATGCCGGTATCTTCAATGGAGATCGTGTCTTTGTACATTCTCAGCGCACTGCTCATAACGGTGAGATTGTGGTTGCTCTGATCGATGATTCCGCTACAGTTAAGACCTTCTATAAGGAAAAGGGACATATCCGTCTTCAGCCGGAGAATGACACCATGGATCCCATCATCGTCGATGACTGTCAGATCCTCGGCACCGTGTTCGGCGTGTTCCGCTTCTACAAATAACCAGTGTGATATCATCCTATGATCAAATAAAAAATTCCCCTGCACAATCCTGTTGCAGGGGAATTTTTTATTACAGCTCCATGAAATGAAATAACGTATTATATAATTTGCCGGACCTTACTCCTCCGGGAACCGTACCTTCATATAAGAAATGATCTCATCCACGCATCTTTCATATCCCAGTTTTGAGCTGTCCAGGCACAGATCGTAGTTCCTGGCGTCCGTCCATTCCCGTCCGGTATGGTACTTATAATACTCCGCACGGTGCTTATCCGTCTTCGCTACAAAACGCTCCAGTTCCTTCGGACTCATGCTATGTTTCTTCGCAGCTCCTTCCAGACAATATTCCTTCGGCGCATGAATAAATACGCTGAGGACATTGGGATAATCCTTCAGGACATAATCCGCACAACGACCGATAATGACACAGGACTCTTCCTTCGCCAGATCACGGATAATCTTCGCCTGATAGTTAAACAGATTATCTGTAGAGGTAAAATCATCGCTTTCCGGAGGAATCAGTTCTCCATGGTATTCTTTCTTTGCAATATGGAATAGCTTAGTGTTTTTCACCTTTTCATCCGCATTCACGAACAACGCTTCGTTAATACCGCTGTCCTCACTGGCCAGCTTCATCAGTTCCTTGTCATAATAATGAACGTTCAGCTTCTTCGCCAGCATTTCTCCGATGGTACGTCCTCCGCTTCCATACTGTCTTGCAATTGTAATGACTACATTACTCATCCCCATCACCATACCTTTCTGTCTCTGCTGCTTCCACCCACAGCAACTAATCTTAAGGTTTATTCACCCAGATATGCTTTCTTAATGGAATCGTTGTTCAGAAGGTCGCTTGCTTTTCCTTCCAAAACGATCTTACCGGTCTCCAGTACATAAGCTCTGTCTGCAATGGACAGCGCTTTCTTCGCATTCTGCTCTACCAGCAGAACCGTTGTACCGCTCTTGCTTACTTCCTGAATAATGTCAAAGATCTCATTTACGAAGATCGGAGACAGTCCCATGGAAGGCTCATCCATTAAAATGATCTTGGGATGGGACATCAAAGCCCTGCCCATGGCCAGCATCTGCTGTTCACCACCGCTCAAGGTACCTGCCATCTGGTTCTGACGTTCCTTCAGTCTGGGGAAACGGTCAAATACCGTCTGCAGCGTCTGTGCGATCTCTTCTTTATCTTTTCTGGTATAGGCACCCATCATCAGATTCTGTAACACGGAAAGCTGTGCAAATACGCGACGTCCTTCCGGTACATGTGCCATACCCATGGATACGATCTTATGTCCGGGAATCTTCACCAGATCCTGTCCTTCAAAGGTAATGGTTCCTTCCTTCGGAGTCAGCAATCCGGATACCGTATGCAGAATCGTTGTTTTACCTGCACCGTTTGCTCCGATCAGAGCGATTACTTCGCCCTCGTCTACATGGAAGGAAACTCCTTTTATGGCCTGTATCATGCCGTAATATACTTTGATATCATTTACTTCTAACATTGCCATAGCCGTATCGCCTCCTATTCACCCAGATAAGCCTTAATAACTTCCGGATTGTTCAGTACATCACTGGTCTTGCCCTGACACAGGACACGACCGAAATTCAATACTGTCAGTTCTTCACAGATACCGCTGACAAGCTTCATATCATGCTCAATCAGAAGAATCGTCATATCAAAATGTTCCCGCACAAAACGGATGGTCTCCATCAGCTCCTGCGTCTCGTTGGGGTTCATACCGGCTGCAGGCTCATCTAAGAGCAACAGCTTCGGTTTCGTTGCCAGTGCTCTGGCAATCTCCAGCTTTCTCTGTTTACCGTAGGGAAGGTTATCTGCCAGTGTCTCTGCCGCATCTTCCAGCCCGAATACCTTCAAAAGCTCCATGGCTTCGTCTGTCATCTGTTTTTCTACTTTATAGTATTTCGGCAGTCTGAAAATACCGGTGACGGTATTGTAACCCATATGGTTATGCAGACCGACCTTTACGTTATCAATAACGGACAGATCCTTGAACAAACGGATATTCTGGAAAGTTCTGGCAATTCCCGCCTGATTGATCTCAATCGTCTTCTTACCGGTAATGTCCTTGCCATCCAAAGTAATAATGCCTTCTGTCGGTTTATAGACACCGGTCAGTAAGTTAAATACCGTGGTTTTTCCGGCACCGTTGGGGCCGATCAGACCGTACAGAGCACCTTTCTCAATGGCGATGTTAAAATCATCCACCGCACGAAGTCCGCCAAAAGAAATGCCTAAATTCCTAGTCTCTAATAATGCCATGATTATTCAGCCTCCTTTTTTACAGACTTCTTGAATCTGGCTGCCACTTTTTCTCTCCACTCAATACATTTCGGAGCCCAGTTGAACAGCATCATTACGATCAATACGATGGAATAGATCAGCATACGGTAATCGTTCAGTCCGCGCAGCAGCTCCGGCAGCAGGGTCAGGATCACAGCCGCAATAATAGAACCACGGATATTACCGATACCACCCAGTACCACGAATACCAGGATCATAATGGACATGTTATATCCAAAGTTCTTGGGCAGTGCAGTCAGAGTAGACAGATTATGTGCATACAGTACACCGGCCACACCTGCCAATGCTGCGGAGATGGAGAACGCCATCAGCTTATATTTGGTAATATGGATACCTACGGATTCCGCTGCAATGGTATTGTCACGGATAGCCATGATTGCACGGCCGTCTCTGGAATGGATCAGGTTCAATACAATGAACAATGTGATCAGTAACAATACTATACCGATGGTAAAGCTGGAATCATGTGGGGTTCCGGTAATGCCCTGTGCACCTTTGACAATAACATCTCCGTCCTCTGCCATATTCAGATCCATAGTATTGGTAAAGGAAATATGGAAACCGTTCTCATCCCGTCCTACAAACAGAATATTTACCAGATTCTTAATAATTTCGCCGAAAGCCAGCGTCACGATGGCCAGATAGTCACCTTTCAGACGAAGTACGGGAATGCCGATCAGCAGTCCGAAAATACCGGCAAAAAAGGCACCGATCAGAATTGCGATGAAAAAGCGAAGTCCGGAAGGCATTCCGCTATTCTCCATAACTTTGGAGAAAAAGGCACTGGTGAAAGCCCCAATACACATAAATCCTGCATGACCAAGGCTCAGTTCACCCAGAATACCTACGGTCAGGTTCAGGGATACTGCAAGGATCGCATAAGTACACAGAGGTACCAACAGTCCCTGAATCAGACTGCTCACACTTCCGGCGGATACCAGGATCTGCATGATCACATAAGCTGCGATTACCATGCCGTATGTAATAAGGTTATCCCGGAAGGTTTTGTTCATTTTCTTATTGGATAATTTCTTCATAATCTACACCTGCCTCTTCCCTTATACTTTTTCCTGAATATTCTTGCCAAACAATCCGGCAGGTTTTACCAGAAGCACAACGATCAAAACTGCAAAAACAATTGCATCCGCCATCTGGGAAGAAATATAGGCTTTGCCGAAGATTTCAATAATACCGAGCAGAATACCGCCTACCAGTGCGCCGGGAACAGATCCGATACCGCCGAATACGGCAGCTACGAAAGCTTTGATACCGGGCATGGAACCTGTATAAGGTGTCAGGGAAGGATATGCGGAACATAACAGTACACCTGCCACTGCAGCAAGTCCGGATCCAATGGCAAAGGTAAGTGCTATGGTGCCGTCCACATTGATACCCATCAGCTGTGCAGCCCCTTTATCCTCAGATACGGCTAACATTGCCTGACCGGCTTTCGTCTTGTTAATAAAAAACATCAGACCCGCCATAATGACCAGACAGGTCACAATCGTCACAATCGTCTCTCCGGTGATATTGATCTGGCCGTCTGCCAGCTTTACGGCCGGAACAGATACTACAGAAGTAAATGCCTTGGCATTTGCCCCAAAGATCAAAAGCGCTACATTCTGCAGCAGATAGCTGACACCGATAGCGGTGATCAGAACTGCCAACGGTGAAGATGCCTTTCTGAGGGGCTTGTATGCCACCTTTTCAATGGCCATTCCCAACAATGTACAGGCGATAACAGCTGCAAGGACACCGATTACGGGAGAAAGTCCCATGGTACTGCACATTGTATAGGTAATAAATGCACCGACCATAATGACATCACCATGTGCGAAATTCAGCATCTTGGCAATACCGTATACCATGGTATAACCTAATGCGATCAACGCATAGACACTTCCCAGGCTGATACCGTTGATCAGATAACCGATAAAACTCATGTGAACTACCTCCATTCATGCGATTGCACAAATCTTCCATAAATAATCTTCTGTTTTCTAATAAAACAAATTCAAAAATAAGTATAACAGAACAATGCATTAATAGCAACTGTTCCATCGAAAAGGAAAAAGGGCTACCCTGCGGTAACCCTCTTTGGAAACTTTCTTCAGCAAATTACATAGCCTTGTAAGCACCATTCTCGATCACAACAGCCTTAGGAGCCTTGTTAGCCTCGCCGTCAGCGGTCCAGGTCATACCGTTACCGGTCAGACCATCAACGGTGATCTCTGTCATGGCAGCTTTCATACCGTCACAAATATCAGAAACACTCATATCAGGTGTTACACCGCTCTTCTCGATTGCAGCCTTGATTACATAAATCGCATCATAGCTGTCTGCTGCGAACTGGTTGGGAGTCTCACCATATTTCTCCTTATACTTGGAAACGAAGGACTTGGTCAGATCATCAGTTGCATCAGCAGCGAAAGGAGTTAACAGCATAACGCCCTCGGTCAGAGATACATCAAAGTTATCTACACCACCAAGGATACCATCCATACCGTCGCAGGAGAACCACTTGGGAGCATATCCCATTGCAGCAGCCTGGGTCAGAATAAGTGCAGATTCCTGATAATAAATAGGAAGAAATACCATATCTGCTCCGGCATCCTTTGCTTTCTGTAACTGAACAGAAAAATCAGTCTTGTTATCAGCAGTAAATGCCTCGGCAGCTACCACTTCAAACGGCTGGTTCTCGGCTTCTTTTGCAAATTTTTCATAAATACCGGAAGAATATACATCGGAACTGTCATAGATGACTGCCACCTTCTCAGCCAGACCGTTCTCACCAATGTACTGTGCGGATGCAAGACCCTGGTTAGGATCGGAGAAGCATACACGGAAGTTGTTGTCATACTGAACGCACTCTACAGCAGATCCGGAAGGAGTGATCTGGAACATATTGTCTTCCTTGGTCTTATCGGTAACTGCAATACAGGCACCACTGGTAGTAGAACCATCGATGATCTGTGCACCCCAGTCCTTTAATGCATTGTAAGCATTGACAGATTTCTCTGCATCAGCTTCATCATCCTGGAACTTGAACTCAATCTGATAACCGTTGATACCGCCTGCTGCATTGATCTCTTCTACTGCGATCTCTGCACCATGCTGAACTGCCAGTCCGTAAACTGCTGCGCCGCCTGTGGTCGGTCCGATACCGCCGATCTTAAATACGCTGCCGCTTGCTGCACCGTTGTCAGCTGCTGCGCTCTCGGTTGCCGCACCGGTACCGGTTGCAGCGGAACCATTGTCTGCGTTACCGCAGCCGGCCATAGACATTACCATAGCAGAAGCTACGGCAACACTTAAAAACTTGTTAAACTTCTTCATAATATCTTCCTCCTTTTTAACAATGTATACAAAAATACAAATGCACAATTGTTATTTTTGTATATTACACGCTTCGATTTTGTTTGTCAATGGTCTGTATTTATCTTATTTGATGTTTTATGGCATTAAATAAGATCAATAATGTGATTTTTTTCAGCTTAAAAATGTATACTTTTGTTTTTGTAGGAAATACTATCACTGGAACCTGTTTAGAAAATTTCAAAAAAATGTCTGCACAAGGCGGAAACCTTGTACAGACACAATATCAGTTGTTCCGTGTGCAAAAACGATTTTCACATGGAACCGGATTATGGTTGTGTCCGTGCGTACGCGGCACAAATCCATTATACAAAAACGTGCGCAGAAATGAGGATTATATGGGAAATAAATGTTTAGACGGAACCGCTCTTACGATAGCTATCATCGGTGCAGTCAACTGGGGGCTGATCGGATTGTTCCGGTTTGACCTTGTGGCCTTCCTGTTCGGTGACATGTCATGGCTGAGCCGGATCGTGTATGTGCTCGTAGGTATCAGCGGTCTGTATCTGATCAGTTTCTTTCTCCATTTGGGAAATTCTGAAAATTAAAGTTCTTCCTTGGGAATCTGCACACCATCTCTCCAGATGCGTTCCAGATCATAGAGCAGACGGTTTTCCTTGTCAAACACATGGACAATCACATCTCCAAAGTCCAGAAGGACCCAGTTGGCAGTTTCATAACCTTCTGTCTGTTTTGCGGGGAAACCGGCTCTTCCCAGTTTTTCTTCCACATTATCGCACAAAGCCTGGATCTGGCTGGAGTTGCTGCCACCTGCGATAATAAAATAATCAGCGATCGTAGATACCTGGCTGATATCAATAACTTTGATATCTTCCGCTTTTTTATCTTCTAATGCCTCTATGGCAATTTTCGCCATTTTTCTGGATTCTTCGTTCATTCCTGTTCCTCTCTTTCAAAATTTTGTCCAAACCAAGGATAGACTTTCGTCACTCTGCTTTTTGCACATGTTTACTTATAATATTGATATGTCTCTTCTGTCATCGGATCCATTTCGCCTTCTCCGGATTTCAAATATTCCAACGTATCCGCCAAAATCTTTTTCACCGCTTCATCGAGATCCGTAAATGCCAGCCTGCGGATTTCCGTAAGGTTAGGTGCCTGCTTTCTGCCCGGTTCGATGTAATCTGCGGTAAAAATAATCTTTTCCAAAAGCGTCATTCCCGGATGTCCCGTCGTATGGTACAAGATAGCGTTCAAAATCTCTTCATCTTCTACCTTATATTCTTTCTTTGCCAGGAAACTGCCGACTTTCGCATGCAGCAGATAAGGATTGCGTCTTTCGACATCTGTTACCGGGATATGATGTTTCTCACAGGCAGACAACAGCTTATCATTTTCCATACATTTGGCGCAATCATGAAGAAGACCGGCTAATTGTGCCTTCTCCAGATCTGCCCCGTAACGCATGGCAAGCGCGGCTGCTGTATACTCTACGCCCAATGTATGCGTAAATCGCCTGGGGGTCTGTACCTGTTCCATTTCTTTTGTCAGCTTTTTTAAAGTATCACTCATCCAGATAAAGCCTCTTTTCTTCCATGTATTTCCGCACTGCTTCCGGTACAAGATAACGCACGGAAAGTCCCTTGTTTCTTCTGGAACGGATCTCAGAGGAAGAAATTTCTACCCGTCTGAAGGGAAGCAGCCGTATTCTTGCCTGAAAACGTTCCTGCAGGTCACGGATTTTCTCTTGCATGCCTGCGACGTCCGCATCCCCTCTCACAGCTGCATAGATCTCACAGGCTGCAAACAGACGGTCTGCACATTTCCAGTGTTCCATCGTAAACAGGCAGTCCGCACCACAGATAAAAAAGAACCTGTTCTCAGGATATTCCTTCTGTAACTGTTCCATGGTTTCATAGCTGTAGGAATTGCCCGCTCGTGTTATCTCCATATCCAGGCAGCGAAAT
The DNA here is from genome assembly GCA_934394515.1 of uncultured Acetatifactor sp. Taxonomy (GTDB): domain Bacteria; phylum Bacillota; class Clostridia; order Lachnospirales; family Lachnospiraceae; genus Acetatifactor. The sequence goes on along the minus strand of CAKRRU010000087.1, from coordinate 1,904 downwards.
CTCTCATTATCGGCAATTGCCAGGCAAACCATATTATACCTGTCTTCTGCCGGAAGGATCGTGATTCCTTCCCTTTTTTTCAGATAAGAACATCCCGTGGGAATCAGCCAGATCTGATCCAGTCTGCCCGTTTCCAGAGCCTGTTCCGCCAGCATCAGATGTCCTGTATGAATCGGGTTAAAGGTTCCTCCCATTATACCTATCCTGCTCATGCCTATCCCATCCCTTTTGTGCGTTATCCGGCACAGCAAAGCATCCACCGTATTTTTCTGTTAACGAGGCAGTTCGATCTTCGGCTTATCCTTATCCGGTTTATATAATACGATCTTTTTACCGATGACCTGTACCACCTGGGAATGGGTACGTTCCGCCACCATCTCTGCGATTGCTCTGGGATCGTCAAAACAGTTTTTCAAAACGCCGATTTTGATCAGTTCATTATTGTTAAAGGACTCACCGATCGCAGCGGTAAGTTCGGGAGTCAGACTGGATTTTCCCACCTGAAAAATAGGATTCAGGTTACTTGCCAGACTCATTAAATAGGCTCTCTGCTTGCTTGTCATATTGTTTTCCTTTCCATCCTCTGTAGATCTTTTACATTGATTTTATCTTCCATGCAAGGCTTCTCTACTGTCGGATCTTAGTTCTATTGTCAACGGCTTACTTATAATAGTCAAAAGACAGACCATACATGCGTACGGTATCGCCCTCCTGAATGCCCAGTGCTTCCAGCTCGTCCAAAATACCGGCATCCTTCAGGAAATTCTGGAAGAAAGTAAATCCCTTCTCGCTGTCGAGATTCGTATATCCCAGCATCTTTTCGATCTTGGGACCCTCCACAACATACTCATCCTCTTCTTCGTCGTAGGTTACCGTATAGGCGTCATCCACAGATCCGGTCATGCTTTCGGGGAAATACTCCTGTGCAAATACAGTCGTCTCTTCCCCGATATTGGACAACATATCATTCACTTCATATAATAATTCTTTTACGCCCTGTCCCGTTACTGCGGACATAGGGAATACTTTGATTCCCTTCGGCTCGAATTCTGCGCGGATCGCCGCTACCGGATCCGATCCGTCCTCTGTATAAATCGCGTCGACCTTGTTTGCCGCGATCACCTGCGGTCTTGCAGCGATCTCCGGATTATAAGCTTCTAATTCCTTGTTGATCGCATAAATATCCGCAATCGGATCTCGTCCTTCCGTACCGGCTGCATCCACGATATGGATGATTACCTTGGTACGCTCAATGTGACGTAAAAATTCATGTCCCAGGCCCACGCCTTCGGAAGCTCCCTCGATGAGTCCCGGAATATCCGCAATGACAAATCCACCGGTGCCTTCCAGATCCACAACACCCAGATTGGGATTCAGCGTTGTAAAATGATAATTGGCGATCTTCGGTCTGGCATTGGTTACTCTGGATAAGAAAGTAGATTTTCCCACGTTAGGAAATCCCACCAATCCCACATCGGCAATTACTTTAAGTTCCAGCAGCAGTTCCAGTTCCTGCGCTGCCTGTCCGGGCTGCGCATATTTCGGAGCCTGCATAGTACTGGTAGCATAATGCTGGTTACCATTGCCGCCTTTACCGCCTTTTAAGAGAACAACACGCTTGTTGTCCCCCGACATATCCGTAATTACCTGCCCGCTCTGTGCTTCTTTAATGACGGTTCCGGCAGGTACTTTGATAATGATATCTTCCCCATCCTTACCGCGGCAGTTCTTCTTGCCGCCCTCTTCACCGTCTCCGGCCTTGTACTTACGGATGTGCCGGAAATCGATCAGGGTATTCAGCCCCTCATCTACAACAAAGATCACGTCGCCGCCGTGACCACCGTCTCCACCGTCAGGGCCGCCACTGGGAACATATTTTTCACGGCGAAAGGACACATGACCAT
>CAKRRU010000086.1 GCA_934394515.1 uncultured Acetatifactor sp. | reverse complement strand
CAGAACTCCCGGGACGGACAGAAGGGCTCTCTTTCAGTTGTTTGTCGGAGAGTGTTGATATTTTCTTGAAAAGTGTAGAAAGACAGGGGGAAAGCGGACACGATGTCCGCGTCAGCCGATTCGCGCCATGGACGGCGCGTGTAGGCGGCCCCGTCCGGCTTAGAACCGCTGAATCACTTTTCTTAGAAAATTCACACTCGTAGACCTTACAACTGAAAGAGAGCCCTTCTGTTCGTTCCGGGAGTTCGTCCGGTTAGCCAATGATCATTGACTAACTCTCAATTCACTTCAACGGAATCATCTCTGAGTAAGACACATTCCCCTGTGAGTCCTTCATGAAGAAGACACATACATAGTTCTCCGGTCGCTCCAATGGCTGTATCACAGTCTTGTAATCGGAGGTCAGATCCACCTCAAATCCCATCATCCATTCGGATTTTTCCCAGTCGAAGAAATCCAGGAGATTACCATTATCATCGCGGGTCACGTAGCTGCAGCGCGCAGCAACGGACATAACGGAATAGTCATCGAGATCGATCAGCTGCTTACTGGCGCTTTGCAAGTCGTCTTCATCATTGTCGATCGGAATTGCATTTCGGAGAATGCCGTCAGGATATGCATCGTTGACTACGAGCTGTAATTGTACCGCTTTGGATTCCCAGTTGTCGAAATTCATCAAAACCACATAAGACAAATAACGGTTTTCCACATCGCTGATGTCAGTTTCGTTCAGAATCATGGGAATGTCGGATAATCCGTCCTTATCCTGCATATAGACGGTATTGTTTTTGTAAGCGGCATGAAGTACACCGTTCTCATCCAGAGTGACACCTTTACTGCCCTGGATATAGAGATACATCTCATCGGCTCGGGGATCTTCTTCCGTGGTAATATAACCTTCTTCTTTTGCTTTGCAGAGAATATAGTATCCGCCGGAAGCAAAATTTTCCTGCTGTTCGGGGGTAAGCTGCAGTGTGATGTCGGATTCGTCATACGTGCCGTTATTTTCGGTCGTTACGGTAGTCTCAGCGTCTGAGATCCCTCGATCTGCCAACAGGGTGTCACCATTTTGAATGGCATAGAAATCCTGCAAAAATCTGGTATAATCCGGAGCAAAATCCAGATACTCCTGCATTTTGATACAGGCATCACGATAGTCCTCATCGGTCTGGTAAGGATAGCAGATGGATACGCCGCCGGCATTTTCCATATTTGTATCGGAGTAAACGATACAATCTTCCACAGCGGAAGCAGCGGCCTTAGCTGTATCGGAATTGCCGCCCAAAAGTTCTAACAGATGCAGGACGTCCACCATGCCGTAATTCATATCTGAAGAATAGCTGCCGAAGTCTCTGACACGGGCACGATTACGTACCAGTCCGGGGAAGTTCTTCACATTCAGAGAAGTATCCAGTTCCGCAAAATAAGTATTCAATGCTTCCTCCGCATCGGCATAAGCGTTCAAATCAATGCAGGAGAGCGTCAGATCGGAATAAAGTCTGGGATAACGATCAAATACATATTCTCCGTAGCTCATGTAAGAATCTATGATGGATTCGCCCATCTTGTCTCCCGGAATGACTTCGTCGGAGAGGTCGGACAGGAAATCATAGTTCCACCCCCAGCCGGGCTCTGTCTCCTGGGAAGCAATCAGATAATTCGCATAAGGAGCCATCACGGAAGCTACTTCCAGAGAACTCATCAGGCAGGCATCAAATCCCACCCACTCCAGTTTCGCCATGTGGGCACCGACGGAATCCCCCAATGCCTCTGACAATTCATCCAGTGTCAGCAGATCCCGGTAATTCTCATCCACACCGTAGCCGAGTACCGGACCGCCGCCGTGATCCCAGAGGATCAGACTATAGGAATCGGCAGGGAAGAAATCAAAACCGTAGTTCATAAAACTGCTTAAGGTCAGCGGATCACCCATATTTTCCGCCGGATAAGTATCTACGGGGACAAAACCGTCCTCAGTCAGTAAGAGCACGGTGCATTCCTCACCGGATAAACCACGATCCCACCATTCGGAAGCACCGCCCGCATAGACCAGAATATTGTTGTGAGCGGTATCCACGCCGGCTGCTTCCATCTCGTCCAGATCCAGACTGGCATTGCCGTAAGCGGATTCCAGATCGGATCCGACCATATAGACCATGATCGTCTGCACGGTGCCTGTAGAATCTAAAGAATCATAGTCTGTCTGCGGCAGTGGCGTGGAAGACGGTTCGGAATGGTGTGCGTCGTGAGACGAAGAGGACTGGGAAGAACTGATCCCGGCATTTGATGCATACTCCATGATCTGCGCAAATACGCCGATCGGAGTGGTCCTCACGCGACATCCCGTCAGAAAGACAGGGATCATCAGCAGACTAAGAAAGGTCTGTAGTTTCTTCCGGGTACTTCTTTTCATACTTATCCTCATTTCTGCGTATAGCAAGCCGCGGTCAGGTACACACCGACACAAAACTTGTGTATGAAAACTGTGTTTTCGTACAATACGCTCCCTCATAAAAATGTTGAGATACCGGGCGGTTATGTCCGGACATCTCTGTGTTTTTGCGAAAATGAATTTCGCAGATTGAATTCATTATTACATGAATAGGAGAAAACGTCAAATACTGTAACTGCCTACAATCGAAAAAATACCAAGGAATCGACGGAAAATAACGGAAAACATAAAATAGGGTAATCTTCCCATTGTGATGTGGCAATTTTACCGGATTTCGGAAGCATAATAGGAATGCCGAAAGATGTCAGGTATGGAATGCCGGATGCATAAAACAGAGAAAAACGGGTATTCTGTCATCATATAAATCATGCAAGCAGAAGTTATCCAAAGCCAAACAATGGCAGAAGGAACAAGCACAGTTGCATTTTAAGGCTCACGATTTTGTGATGCTTTGAAGTGCAGGCTTAGTGAACGGATATTTTGAAAAAGCGGGAAAGGCGTGGTAGGCGTATGAGACAGGATATTGCAGGTGAGAATGGCAGTAATGGAAAGGGCAGTTCACGTAATGAGCGGGAAACACCGCAGGGCAGGGGGACACAGTCTACAGTAACGTCGGTACAGCCGGACGCACAGCAGAAGCAGGAATATGAACAGTATGTCAAATCCGTCACGCCGACCCATAATCTCTGGGCACAGATGGGAAAAGCATTTTTAACCGGAGGCATCATCTGTTGTATCGGACAAGGCATCCTCAATTATACCGGTAATGTGCTGGGGATGGACCCGCAGACCTCCGGAAGCTGGTGCTCACTGATTCTTGTGTTTTTGTCTGTAGTGCTTACGGCACTCCATATCTATCCGAAGATCGCCAAATGGGGAGGTGCCGGTGCCCTGGTACCGATCACCGGATTCGCTAATTCCGTGACAGCGCCCGCAGTGGAGTACCGGAAGGAAGGGCAGGTCTTCGGTATTGGCTGTAAGATTTTTACCATTGCGGGACCTGTGATCCTGTACGGAATCTTTGCAAGCTGGGTGCTGGGGCTGATCTGCTGGGTGCTGCAGTTGCTCGGAATCGGCATCGGATCAATAGGATAACTGCAATAACTTCTTAAGAGTCAAGGCAGGGTACACAGTGCCGCCGGAATATGTGCACGGCCATGTTGAAATGAAATAAGAAAAAGTGTAGAATGACTTTGTCCGGAGATTTCTCCTGGCAAAGTTATTTTTGTATGAAATACAAGAAAAATTTTTCAGAGAAATTCTTGTACGACAGTTTGCATGTAAGACGAATGCAATATTTGCTGACATAATCATGGATACGTGAATGATTGTGTAGATGATTTGAGGTAAGAAGTGAGAATATAATGTGAAGAAAAATTTTCACATGCGGGGTTTATGTCTGTGCGCACATGACACAAACTCGTTATATACAAACGGCGTGCGCAGAAATGAGGGTTATCATGCAGATAGGAAAAGAAATGGCGATTCCTTCGATTCTGAAGATCGGGAACGGAGCATTAGGCAGGATCGGCGGTTACTTAAAGGCAGAGAATCTGGATCAGGTCGTGCTGTTTTTCGGCAACGGTTTGATTGATATGTTCGGGGAAACGGTTATGAATTCTCTGAAGGAAGCAGGGGTCGATGTCCTGGAATATAATGAGCTGGATACGGTGGAGATTGACGACATTATTACACTGGCATTTGCAATTCCCAACAAGACCAAGGCAGTGATCTCCATCGGCGGAGGCAAGGTGATCGATGCCGGAAAGTATGCAGCTTTCTTGCGAAACCTTCCTTTCATCAGTGTACCGACTTCCAGCTCCAGTGACGGATTCTCCAGTGCCAGTGCCTCGCTTTTAGTGCAAGGGAAGCGTACATCGGTTCCGGCGAGACTGGCCTACGGTATTATCGTGGATACACAGGTGATTCGTACCGCTCCGGAGAAGTTCATCTATTCCGGTATCGGTGATATGATCTCCAAGATCACGGCTCTCTACGACTGGATCTTCGAGGAAAAGGCAGGCTGCGGTGAGGTGAACGATTTCGCGGTCATGATCGCAAAAAAAGCCGTGAACAGCTTTGTGCGGACCCCGTATGAGAGCATCAAGGATGAACTGTTCCTGAAGGAACTTCTGGATTCCCTGGCCATGAGCGGTATTGCCAATGAGATTGCCGGCAGCAGCGCACCTACCAGCGGCAGTGAGCATCTGATCTCCCATGCACTTGACAAGATTCTGGAAGTACCGCAGCTGCATGGTATTCAGGTAGGTGTTGCCACTTATATCATGGCGAAAGTGCAGGATCACCGTTATATCCGTGTAGGCACAGTGCTACGGGAGACCGGTTTCTGGGATTATGTGGCTACGCTGCATATGAAGAAGTCTGATTTCATCAAGGCAATTGACATGGCACCCACAATCAAACCCCACCGCCACACCTATCTTCATGAGGAGCAGTACAGAGAAGCCGCAAAGAAGCTGGTGCTGGAAGATGAAGTGCTGAACCGGGTGCTGGAGGATTAAGTGTGAATTTCAGGATGACAGGATCCGTTGTTAAAAAGATGTCCTGTGATAGACATCCCGAGGAACGAAGTGGCATGTAAGCCAGGCAGAAAGGGCGATTGTGGGTCTATATAGAAAAACGTAGCCCTGAGATACTCAAGAGGGTAAATAAATTTTATAATTTGAAGCATATGGGTCTATGCAGAAAAAATATCGTCAGGGATACTTGATTTTGTGAAAATGAGTACCTGGAGGAGTATTTTTTCTGTATAGACCCATTTAACAAAATAAGACTATTAAAAAGCGGAAAAAATGGAACTCAGAAGAGAAAAATTCTGTATAGACCCACGAAAATTGAAACAATGACATTTGAACAAAACATGTAAGGAAGTTACCGCAGGAAATAGTAATAGATCATTTTTTCCACAAGCTCCGTATTCAGCGGGTTTGCCTGATTTTCATGGGTTGTAAGCAAGTGAACGGAAGGAAGAATGCCATGTGCAGCATAAAGCTGCTGTTTGGAAAAGGCATTTTGACGATATCCGGGGGAATCCATCAGACCAAAGTGTTCCCAATAATACAATTGTTCCGTTTTTGGATGAAGGATTGTAAAATCAGGATAAATTTTAATATCGCCGAGGTTAAGGGCACATTCATAACGAAATGGAATCTTGTTTGTATAAAGAAGCATGGCAATGATAGCTTCTGATTTTGAACGTACGCTGATGCCGTTGACAGTTTTATAGATGAGGTTTTCAGAATTTTTGGAATTGCGGTCGTAAGTCTCCTGCATCCAGGCTGTGTGTGTGGTGGATAATTGAAAATAGGAAGCTAACAATTCGCTATATCCGAGAGAAGCATCCTGTAATAATATGGAACTTTTTATTGCCTTTGGGCGATGTCTGTCATAAAAGCTGATAGCCGTTTTCTCCTGAAGTAATTCTTCCAGCAGGACCGTGAGATATTTTCGTAGTGCTAATTGCTCAGCAAGTGCACGATCGGATTTAGGAATATATTTTTTAGAATGACCATCACTGGAATACCATTTGATATTTTCTCCATTATGCGAAATGATCAGTTTTCCATGGGGTAATTGCATCAACTGCTGTCGAATATCAGAGATTTTCTGTGTAAGATCAGTTCTGGTACGAATGAAATCGGAAAAAAATAAAGACATAAGAAACTCCTCCTTTGAGAAAATATAGAAAATAAAAGAAATAGTTATAGTAGACAGATGCATAATCAGATTAAAACAGATAAAGCGAGAATTGTAAAGGACTAACAGCAATTTATATAAAGTTTATACTTTTTTTCTTGTAAAGAGAAAAGATTGCGTTATAATGTTAGATGGCTAACAAAAAAAGTTAGCTATCTAACATTTTTTGCAAAATAGCATTGCGTGTATGTTTTTTCATGCTATGCTGAAATGCGGAAGTTGATTTCAGCAGTTTATGGGTTGAAGTGTATAGAAATAAAGGAGGCAGAATGAACGGGGAAGATGTATTGACGAACCGCCAGCTGGGATTCGAGATCAAGGCCGCCAACAACATGATCCGTCGGAAGATGGAAGTGATTTTTGCCCAGCAGGATGGTCATGAATTTAACGGAATGCAGGGACCGCTTCTGGGATATCTGTATCATAAGAGCAGGAACGGTGATGTATATCAGAAGGATGTGGAGAGGGAGTTCCGCATCCGCAGATCTACGGCGACGGTAATGCTGCAGAGTCTGGAACAGAAGGGATATCTTGTCCGGGTGGCATCGACAGAAGATGCTAGATTGAAACGAATTCTTTTAACAGAGAAAGCAATCCGACATCATGATCTGATCGAGGAACAAATCCGGGATTTCAATCGGGAGCTGGAGGATGGTATTACCGAAGAAGAGAAACGGACATTCTTAACTATTTTAGATAAAATGATGCAGAATCTGGGAATGGACGGAGAGCGTGACGTTAACGGATGCTCCTGACAGGCAGATCACCGAGTATTTGTCAGAGTAGAAAAATCAGAAACAGTAAAGAAGCAGCCAAGAAATAACAAGGAAATAACATAGAAATTACAAAGAAATAACATAGAAATAACAATAAGAAAAGCAGAAAGGAAACCAGCTATGATCAAAACATTAGCAAAACAGATCAAGGAATATAAGCGCGCATCCATTGCCACGCCGATTTTCATGATCCTGGAAGTAGCCATGGAAATGGTGATTCCGCTCCTGATGGCATCCATCATCGACGACGGTGTCGAAGCGGGAGATATGAAACATATTTTTGTCATCGGTTGTTATATGATCCTGGCAGCACTTGTCGGATTGTTCGCCGGTATCATGGGAGGTAAGTACGGTGCGAAAGCATCCACCGGATTTGCCCGCAACTTAAGAGAGGCCATGTATGCGAACATCCAGACCTTCTCTTTCTCCAATATTGATAAGTTCTCCACCGCCGGACTGGTAACCCGTATGACCACAGATGTTACCAATATCCAGAATGCTTATCAGATGCTGCTGCGTATGTGCTTCCGTGCACCGGTCAGCCTGATCTGCGCGATGCTGATGGCATTTTTGATCAATGCAAGAGTGGCAAGCATTTATCTGGTGGCAGTTGTATTCCTGGGAATCGTTATCGTCTTCATTATGAAGGCGGTATCCAAGTATTTCAGTCAGGTGTTCAAAAAATATGATGATCTGAATGCCAGCGTACAGGAAAATGTAGCTGCGCAGCGTGTGGTAAAAGCTTATGTCCGTGAGGATTATGAGATCGATAAGTTCCACAAGGCAAGCTATAACATCTACAAGCTGTTCAAAAAAGCAGAATGCACCATGACTTATGTATGGCCGGTAATGCAGTTTACCGTATATGCATGTATTCTGGGCATCAGCTGGCTGGGGGCACACATGATCATTTCCAGTCAGTTGACTACCGGTGAGCTGATGAGTCTGCTGACGTACTGCATGAGTATTCTGATGAATCTGATGATGTTAGCCATGATCTTCGTCATGATGACCATGAGTGCCGCCAGCGGAAAGCGTATCGCGGAAGTACTGGAGGAGAAGGCTGATATTGTGAATCCGGAAAATCCTGACTTTGATGTGACCGACGGCAGCATCCGTTTTGAGAATGTTACCTTCCGTTATAATAAGCAGAGTGAGAAGCCGGTACTGGATGATCTGAACTTTGAGATCAAGGCCGGCGAGACCATCGGTATCCTGGGCGGCACCGGAAGTTCTAAGACCAGTCTGGTGAACCTGATCAGCCGTCTGTATGATGTCAATGAAGGCGCTGTCTATGTCGGCGGCAAGGATGTCCGAAGCTATGATCTGGAGACGCTGCGTAACGAAGTATCTGTCGTATTGCAGAAAAATGTATTGTTCTCCGGAACAATTTTAGAGAACCTGCGTTGGGGTGATGAGAATGCGACTGAAGAGGAATGCATCCGTGCCTGCAAGCTGGCATGTGCCGATGAATTCATTGAGAAGATGCCTGACAAGTATCATACCTACATTGAACAGGGCGGAAGCAATGTATCCGGTGGTCAGAAGCAGAGACTGTGTATTGCCAGAGCACTGCTTAAGAAGCCTAAGGTATTGATCCTGGATGATTCCACCAGTGCCGTGGATACCGCTACCGATGCGAAGATCCGTAAGGCATTCGCCACGGAGATTCCCGGTACGACCAAGATCATCATTGCACAGCGTATTTCCAGTATTCAGGATGCAGACCGCATTATCGTCATGAATGACGGTAAAGTAGATGCCTTTGCATCGCACGAAGAATTGTTGCAGAACAACCAGATTTACCGAGAAGTCTATGAAGCCCAGACCCAGACGGGTGGCGGTGATTTTGATGAGAACGGAGGTGAAGCATAATGCCAGGACCTATGGGCGGAGGAATGCGCGGACCCGGCAGAAGAATGCAGGGCGGTACACGTATTGAGAATCCGGGAAAAGTATTTAAGAGACTGATGTCTTATGTTTTTCAGAAATATGGTTTTCATTTTATTATGGTATTGATCTTCATCGTACTGAGCGTTGTTGCTAATATTCAGGGTACTTTGTTTATGCAGACGCTGATCGATGATTACATCATGCCGATGATCGGTAAACAGAATCCTGATTTTACCAGTCTGCTGCATGAGATCATCAGGGTAGCATGCTTCTACCTGATCGGTGTAGGTTCTACCTATGCTTACAACAGAATTATGGTTACGGTGACGCAGGGAACTTTGAAGAGCCTTCGTGATGACCTGTTTGAGCACATGGAGAGACTGCCAATCAAATATTTTGATACGCACTCCCATGGCGATATCATGTCTATCTACACCAACGATATCGATACCCTGCGTCAGATGATCAGCCAGAGTATCCCGCAGGTATTCTCAAGCTTTATCACTGTAGTAGGGACAATAGGAAGTATGCTGGTACTGAGTATTCCGCTGACTGCGGTCAGCCTGACCATGGTGGCACTGATGATGGTCGTGACCAGGAAGGTAGCAGGCTTAAGCGGAAAATATTTCGTAAAGCAGCAGAAGAATATCGGTAAAGTCAACGGCTACATCGAAGAGATGATGGAAGGCCAGAAGGTAGTCAAGGTATTCTGCCATGAGGACAAGAGTCTGGAAGAGTTCAAGGCTCTGAATGATGAACTGTGTGACAGTGCTTATAATGCAAATAAGTTCGCAAATATCATGGGACCGATCAATGCACAGTTAGGTAACTTAAGCTATGTGGTATGTGCAATCGTCGGCGGTGCCATGGCACTGGGCGGCTTCGCAGGACTGACTCTTGGTAAGCTGGCAAGCTTCTTAACCTTCAACAAGAGCTTCAACATGCCGATCAGTCAGGTCAGTCAGCAGCTAAACAGTATCGTTATGGCACAGGCAGGTGCCAAGAGAGTCTTCGATCTGCTGGATGAGAAGGTTGAGACTGATGAAGGTTATGTCACTCTGGTACGTGCAAAGAAGGTAGACGGCAAGATCGTGGAATGCCCCGAGAGAACCGGTATGTGGGCATGGAAGCATGTACATCAGGCAGACGGCACGGTAGATTATATCGAGCTGCAGGGGGAAGTCGTATTTGATGATGTGGACTTCGGTTACAATGATGAGAAGATTGTGCTGCATAACATTGAGATGTATGCAAAGCCCGGTCAGAAGATCGCATTCGTAGGCTCCACCGGTGCCGGCAAGACTACGATTACTAACCTGATCAATCGTTTCTACGATATTCAGGACGGTAAGATCCGTTACGATGGCATCAATATCAACAAGATCAAGAAAGCGGATCTGAGAAAATCCTTAGGTATCGTATTGCAGGATACCCATCTGTTCACCGCAACCGTTATGGAAAATATCCGTTTTGGTAAGCTGGATGCTACAGATGAGGAAGTCATCGCAGCGGCAAAACTGGCCAATGCGGATACCTTTATCCGACAGCTCCCCAACGGCTACCAGACAGTGCTCACCGGTGACGGTGCGAACTTAAGCCAGGGACAGCGACAGCTCTTATCCATCGCCAGAGCGGCAGTAGCGGATCCTCCGGTACTGATCCTGGATGAGGCTACCAGCTCCATCGATACCCGTACCGAGAAAATCGTACAGGACGGTATGGATAAGCTGATGAAGGGCAGAACCACCTTTGTGATCGCCCACAGACTCTCCACCGTCAAGAACAGTGACTGCATCATGGTTCTCGAGCAGGGTCGTATCATTGAGCGAGGCAACCATGACGAATTGATCGCCCAGAAGGGCAGATATTACCAGTTGTATACCGGTAATGCTATTGCGGAAGGGTAAGAACTCAAACAAGAAATGCGTGTAAAACGCGAAAAAATGAATTGGCATAGTTACAGTAACTATCGAAAGTAATTAAGAAAGCAGCGCCCGATATCATACCGGGTGCTGCTTTTTTGATACTCAAAGACATCTGAAATTTGAGTCGCATGGTTCTTATTCGCCCGGGAAAAATAAGGGTACAGGAAGAGAAAAATGGAACTGTGTACCCTCACCCTGGAAAAATAAGGGTACAGGAAGAGAAAAATGGAACTGTGTACCCTCACCCTGGAAAAATAAGGGTACAGGAAGAGAAAAATGGAACTGCGTACCCTCGCCCGGGAAAAATAAGGGTACAGGAAGAGAA
>CAKRRU010000085.1 GCA_934394515.1 uncultured Acetatifactor sp. | reverse complement strand
TAGCCGATAATTGCGATAGTCTTACCCTCTAATAAAGAGAGATTACAATCTTCCTGATAAAAAATCTTAGCCATTTTTCTTCTCCTCCGTTATGAGTGTTAAAAAATTTATAACTGATAGGGATATCCCTAGAGCTAACAAAACTTATAAATATTGTACCGTCATTCTTCAATGTATGTAACATTTTCAATGCCTCTGCCCAGTCCCGTGATACCGGTTCTGGCAAGTTCCAGCACTTCATATTCTTCCGTAAAGCGCTGGATCAGTGCATTTACTTTACTGTGGTTACCCGTAAATTCAACGATCAGATTCTCTGCACCCACATCAATGATCTTTGCACGGAAATTGTTGGCAAGGAACTCCACGCCCTGTCGGATCTCCAGACGTTTTTCGGGATCTACCTTGACCTTGACAAGTACCAGTTCACGGTACACACTGTCATCCGGATCCAGTTCTTTAATATCCCGGACATCCACAAGCTTACCTACCTGCTTCTCGATCTGTTCCAGAATATCGTCATCTCCCGAAGTCACAATGGTGATCCTGGTAAAACGGGGATCTGCCGTCACACCTGCCGTAATGCTTTCGATATTATAACCGCGGCGGGAAAACAATCCGGAAATACGGCTCAATACACCCGATGTGTTATCAACCAACAATTGAAATACTCTCTTCTGCATGAAAACTTTACACAACCTTTCGTATTTCATCAGTTACTTTTTTGCTTCTCTTGCAGCAACTGTATTCTTAATATAGCAAGATGATTACAGAATGTCAATTAGTGAATTTAACATTATCATTGATGTATTTTAATCATCATTTTCGGCACATTTTGATAATGCCAGGGTGCCGGTTCTTGCTACTTCCACAATACTGATGGATTGCAGCATCTTGATCAGAGTATCGATTTTCTCCGGTGCATCGCAGATTTGCAGCATCATAAAGTGTTTGGACATATCTACGATCTCAGTTTTCATAATGTCGCAGATTTCTATGATATCCCTACGATTATTCTTGTTATATTTAACCTTTAATAACATCAATTCCCGGGTATAACATTGCTCCTGGGCTAAAGTCTTTACCTTAATGACATCCAGCTTCTTATTCAGCTGCTTCTCGATCTGCTCCAGAGTACGCTCGTCACCGGAGCTTACAATGGTCATACAGGAGACTGCATGGTCATCGGTCTCTCCCACGGCAAGGCTGTCAATATTAAAACATCTTCTGGAGAACAGACCGGCTACTTTACACAGGACACCGGACCGGTTCTCTACCAATACGGAATATATTCTTTTCATTTATGCACAGCTCCCTTCCGTTATTTTACCAGATCCATCGGATCGATCAGACACTCCAGCAACATGGTATTGTCTTCCGCCAGGAAAGCATCCAGGACTTCATCCACGTGTTCCATATTGGTCAGACGCAGATAAGGAATGTCATAGGCTGCAGACAGTTTTTCCAGATCGGGGCTTCCGGACAGATCTACTACGGAATAATGATCTTTATAGGTATAATGCTGGTACTCACGTACCATACCGAGGTAATTATTCTTCAGCACAATGATCTTTACCGGAATATGGTGCTGTTTTATGGTCGCCAGTTCCATCATGGACATCTGGAAAGAACCGTCACCGCATACTGCAATCACCTGCTTGTCCATAGCTGCCGTCTTGGCTCCCATGGCTGCGGGAATGGAATAACCCATGGTTCCCATACCGCCGGAAGTTAAGAATTTTCCCTTTTTCACGATATGGTAGCTGCAGGACCAGATCTGATTCTGTCCGACATCTGCCACATAGATGCCATCTTCCTGCATTTTTCCGGAAAGCTTCCGGATGAACGCCGCCGGATCTACATAATCGGGATTGGGTGTTCTCTTCTTTTCCATGGTAGCGCGATATTCGTTCAGGGTAGAGAGCCAGTCTTCATAGTTACAGCTGAACTCTTCTTTCTGGAAATCCTGGAAAATATGTTTTGCATCTCCTACCAGAGGGATTGACGGACCGGCATTTTTACCGATCTCTGCAGGGTCCACATCAATGTGTACCAGAATTTTATTCCGGGTGATCAGATCCGGCTGACTGACAGCACGGTCTGCCACTCTGGCACCTACCATGATCAGCAGATCAGACTCGTTCATGGCACGGTTTGCGTAAGCCTTGCCGTTATTCCCCACCATCCCGTAATAGAGCGGATGTTCGGTAGGCATGACACCGATCCCCATCATGGTAGATACTACGGGGATCCCGTGTTCTTCCGCAAAGCTGCGCAGCTCTTCCTCGGCCTCGCTGAGCAGGACACCGCCTCCGGCGCAGATAATGGGGCGCTTTGCTTTTTCCAGCTCTTTTATGACCTTTTTGATCTGCACCGCATGTCCCTTAACCGTAGGCTTATAAGTACGCAGATTCACCTCTTCCGGATAATGGAAGTTCTTGATGACGGCATTCTGAATATCAATGGGAATATCGATAAGTACAGGTCCCTTTCTTCCGGTGTTGGCTATATAAAATGCTTCCTTGAAGACTCTGGGAATATCGTTTACATTTTTCACAAGATAACTGTATTTCACAAATGATTCCACAGCACCGGTGATATCCGCTTCCTGGAACACATCACTTCCCAGAAGTTCACTGTTGACCTGGCCTGTAATGCAGACTAACGGAATACTGTCTGCAAATGCCGTGGCAATGCCGGTAATCACATTAGTGGCACCGGGGCCGGAAGTCACCGCACATACCCCGGGTCTGCCGGTCATACGGGCTGCCCCGCTGGCTGCGTGAGCTGCATTCTGTTCCGTACGTATCAGCACTGTTTTGATCTCAGAATCCAGAATACTGTTGAAAAAAGGACATATCGCAACGCCGGGATATCCGAAAACAGTTTTTACCCCTTCCGCTTCCAGACATTTAATAATCGCATCTGCTCCAATCATTTTGATTCGCTCCTTTATCTATACTCATCTATACTCAAAATTGCGTTATTCCATCAGACTTTTTGCAAGCTTCACCGCATCCGCCGCATCCTTGGAATAACCGTCTGCTCCGATCTCATCCGCATATTCCTGCGTGATCACGGCTCCGCCGATAATGATCTTGGCTGTAATACCCTCTTCCTTTGCAGCTGCCACGATCTCCCGCATTCTCTGCATGGTGGTGGTCATGAGTGCTGACAATGCAATGAACTCCGCATGATGCTCTTTTGCTGTCTCCAGGATTTTTGCCTGCGGCACATCCTTACCCAGATCGATCACATGAAAGCCATGATTCTTAAGCATCAGTGCCACCAGGTTTTTACCAATGTCATGAATATCGCCTTCTACCGTGGCAATGACGACTACCGGCATCTCTTCACCGGTGCTTCCCGTCTGTAACAGGGGTTCCAGTACCTCGATGGAATTCTTCATCGCCTCCGCGCTGGCGATCAGCTGCGGCAGGAAGTATTTTCCCCGGTCAAAATATTCTCCCACCTGATTGATAGCCGGAAGCAATACCTGATTTAACAGTTCCGTTGGTTTTTCTCCGCTTTCCAGGGCTTCCTTCGTAATCTTTACGATACCGTTACGATTTCCCTTCAGGACCGCCGTTTTCAGCTTGTCCTGCATTTCATTGATCTGAGGTGCATTCTCTGTCACGGTTTCTTTTTTTTCACTGCCGGTACTGCCTGTCTGTCCGGACTGTCCCCCCTGTTTTTCCAGAAGTGCCATCTTTTTCGCAAGCTCGGCCTCTTTTTCTTCTCTGCGCTCCTTAACGCCGCCGGCATATTCTATGTAACGCAGTGCCGCATCTTCTTTGTTCAATAACAGATCCGCAGCAAGCGCACAGCTCATAAGAAGCTCCTGGGACGGGTTTGCGATAGCCATGGTAAGTCCTGCCTGGATAGCCAGCGTTAAAAATGCCGTATTGACAAATCCTCTCTCCGGCATGGCGAAAGAAATATTGGACAAGCCGCAGATCGTGGCAAATCCGTTTGCTTTGCAGTACCGGATCGTCTCCAGGGTCTCCAGCGCCGCTTTGGGATTGGCTCCTACCGTTGCCACCAGACCGTCTACCACAATATCTTCCTTGCGCATTCCAAGTGACACGGCACGGTCATAAATCTTATGAATGATCTCTTTCTTTTCCCCGATATCCTTAGGCAATCCCGCATCCGACAGAGGAAGCAGGATAAACATAGCACCGTATTTAGCTACAACAGGAAGCAGTTTTTCAAATTTTTCCGTCTCCAGAGAAACGGAATTAACCAGTGCCCGTCCGGGATAGTTGCGAAGAGCGGCCTCTAAGACTTCAACATAACTGGAGTCTAGTGAAAGCGGCAGATTGGTCACACCGCTGACTTCTTCCAGTGCCCGAAGCATACTGGCCTTTTCATCAATACCGCTCATTCCCATATTGATGTCCAGTACCTTTGCACCGCAGTTTTCCTGCTCTTCGGCAAACTGTATGACTTTTTCAAAGCTGCCCTCCCGAAGCTGTGCCTGCAGAGCTTTTTTGCCCGTAGGATTGATACGCTCTCCTACGACGAAAAATCCGTCATCCAGTCCAAAGCCGACTGTAACACGTTCCGAAGTCAGATACCGGATACCGTCTGGTCTTCTGGGTACCGTTACCGTTGCATCTGTGCCGAAGCGTTCATGAATCTGCCTTATGAATTCCGGTGTCGTACCGCAGCAGCCGCCCAAAATGGTAGCTCCCACATTGACCAGTACCGCCATTTCCTCTGCAAACTCTTCCGCCTCCATGTTATAACAGGTGCTGCCGTTCTCATCCAGATAGGGAAGTCCCGCATTCGGCTTGGCAATCACAGGGATCGTTGTGACGGATAGCATATCGGAAATAATCTGTTCCATCTGGGCAGGTCCCGTAGAGCAGTTGGCTCCGACAGCACTGGCACCCAGACTTTCCAGTACGATAGCCGCAGTTTTTGCATCCGTGCCGAACAGTGTTCTGCCGTCTGCTTCGAAAGTAAGTGTTGCGATAACCGGCAGGGTGCAGACTTCTTTGGCGGCGATCAGTGCCGCCCTGGTCTCTGCCAGACTCATCATGGTCTCCACTACCAAAAGGTCTGCTCCGGCATCCACCATGCAGAGAATCTGCTCCTTATAAATATCGATCAACTCTTCCAGTTCCATTTTCCCCATGGGCTTTAACTGCTCACCGGTCATAGTGATATCACCGGCCACGAGCACCGTTTGTCCCGGTGTACTTGCGGCAGCTTCTTTTGAAATCGCTACCAGGTCATGGATCATGGAAGTCATATTATTTTCCAGATGATATTCTGCCAGCTTCACACGATTGGCAGTAAATGTCGGTGCATACAGAATATTGGTTCCCGACTGCACATACGTTTTCTGTAATTGCAGCATAACCTCCCGGTGTTCCAGTATCCACTGTTCGGGACAGACCCCCGAAGGCATTCCGGCTTTTACCAGATTGGAACCGGTAGCGCCGTCCAGATATAAGATATGATCTTTGCTTAACTGTCTGAATTCTTCTCTTGTCATAGCTCTCTTTTCCTGTTTCTTAATTCTTTTAATCATACCACAATGTCCTTTTATTCGTAAAGGGGACGTTTTAACATTATGAGGTTGCGTAAAACAGAAGAATATGATAAATTTTAGTTGGATTAATTCATTTGGAGGATACTGTTTTGAAAAAGAAATTACTTGCTGTGACAGCAGGAATACTGACGGTCCTGACACTTACTGCCTGCGGAAAGGATCCCAAGCTGACGCAGTTCAAAGAGGAAATTGATTCCTTTTGTACAGAGATTTCCGACATAGATACCGAGATCAATAATGTGGATGCTCAGTCTGATAATGCCACCGATGAACTTCTTGGATATCTGGATCAGTTAGATACTGCCTTTCAGGATTTCGCAGACCTGGATTTTCCGGAAGAATTTGATTATCTGGAGTCCCTTGCCGACGAGGCCAGTGAATATATGACCACTGCGGTAGAGAGTTATCATGACGCCTACAGCAACGGTGGCTATAATGAATTAACTGCCGATTATGCCAGAGAAAATTATGCCAGAGCCTATAAACGAATCCAGATCATCATCACCTTCCTGCATGGTGAACAGCCGGAAGATGTGAATCTGACTACTGCGGAAGAAACTGTTACTGCAACTTCTGCCGCAGAATAATTTCCGAATCGTAATTACCGCATAAAAAGAATCCCCGATGTGAGAAACATCGGGGATTCTTTTTATCACTTATTATTGTTTTTATTATTTTAAGATCTTGATCTGGCCAAGCAGGGGAACTTCCTTCTCTTGATCCTGACAAGCATAAATCAGACCCATGAGCCAGCATACGAACAGGAAAATGCTCAGGATAGTGCCAACAATACCACCTACGTAAGGAATGTAGTTGATTACTGCTGCAACGATCTGACCGATCAGAATCACCAGTGCCTGATTCAGATGGAACTTAGCACCCTCTTTGTCGCCTGCGCAAAACGCAACGATCCAGCCGATCCATGTGATGTAAGCAATGATACCCGTAGTTTTCTTATTCATGTTTTTCTCCCTCTGCACTTTTGTGCGATAAAATATTCTGTATATGTAAAAATGCAAATACAGTCATAGTGTAATGTGAAAGCCGAGAAGCAAAATATTTTTCAGAATAAAATTCCCAATCATAATTGCTACAGCTCCGTACAGATGCCATTCGTGAAAGCGCCAGCCTCTGATCCTGCCAATATGTAATCTGGCAAGAGTCTGGCTTAACATAAATCCTCCGAAAATGACAATCGTGTAAGTTACCAATGGATGATACCAGGTTGCCAGCAGCGGATGTCCCCCAAGCAATGCACTTACTGCTCTCGTTCCGCCACAGCCGGGACAATAAATACCAAACAGGCGGTAGACTACACAGGTGTATCCGTCAAGCCATGGAACAATGATATGTAGATACAGGAAAATCCCAATGCTTCCGGCCAGTAGGAAAATCCATCCCGCAATATAAAGCCGGTCTTCCAGACTCCGCCTTTTTTTAATAATAGTTTGCAAGTTCACTCATAAATGCTACAGAAAATACTGCAGCTAAGATCGTAATGATAATTCCCAGTACGATACCGACGATAGAACAGATCAGTCCTGCTTTTGCCAGTCCGGTACTGCTCTGCTTATTAGCAAATACAGCACAGATGATACCGCCGATACCGAACAGTGCACCGATCCATCCGGTGCAGCATCCTAAAACGATCGAAAGGATACCCAGTACCAGGCTGACGATTGCCAGTACGTTGGTCTCATTGTTCTCTGCCTGCCCGGACACTGTCGCTGTTGCCTGAGGCTGTACATTTGCTGTATAATCCTGATAATTGTTAACAGGCTGTTCTGCAGCCGGTGTCTCCTGTACAGGTTCTGCCGGAGCAACTTCTGTTGCCGTAGTATCTACTGTAACGTTGTTATCATTTTCAAAATTCTGTCCGTCCATTTTGTCCTCTTTCTACCTTTTGGGTTCTGATCAATTAATCTGTCAACGGATTTCCCTTGCCGTCTTTGTCAATCTTACCTGTCAGAATCATAATAGCTTCTACCAGTCCCCAGATTCCGACTCCAAATATGATAAAGAATCCGACAACAACGCAGCAAAGAATAAATCCTACAATAGTAAGTACTAACTGTGTCACTGCTTTTCCGGTATAGCCCAGATAAAAATTATGTACACCGAACGCTCCAAGGAAAATACCTAAAAGTCCTGCCGCCAGCCTGGATTTAGCATCTGCTGCCGGAGCCTGCTTGTTAGCCACACCACAGTTTAAACATACTGCTGCATCCGGTGCTAAAGGCTTTCCGCAATTATGACAATAATTGCTTCCCTGTCCCTTGGCTACACCACACTTTACGCACATTACAGCTTCATCTGTCATGTAGGGTTCGCCGCAATTCTTGCAATAGTACATTTGTCTTTCCTCCCTCCCTCTTCTCTTAGACTCAGTAATGATCCAAGTCATTAAAGTACATTATACAGGAAGCCCATATATTTTACCAGTACAATTTTCATATTATAAGTGCTGATAACGTGCAAATTTTCCTGGCATCATGATAAAAAAACAATCTTATAGATCCTGTCTATGGGAATCTCAATGCCTTTTATCCAAATGCTTCTGCTGGTTTCCTCTATTTTACGCACGTATCCTTCCATTGTGCGGTAGCTGCCTCCTTCCTTTCTGGCATCAGGGATAAAATAAATAATTTTTACTGGAATCTGCTCTTCCCTATGCTGTTGCAGATAAAAAAGCCGTCTGTCGATCTCCTGTTTTCTATCCTCATCCAGTTCTATAAACCGGTCTGTCAGCCGTGCCGTTTCCTTAAGGGCTGCCTCGTATCCCGTCAGTGCTGCAAAGGGAGAAAACTGTGCAGCACGATCCTGCCAAGGCATTCTGGGATGCCTTGGAGAATCCGGATGCGAGAGAAAAAGCATATCTTTATATCTATCATTCATTACTATGATCTCCTGTACTCTGCCATGTCACTTCGCCTACAGATATCTTCTTTACTTATCGTATCACCGGACGGTTTTACGCTTTGTGACCGCCAATCTGACGGTTTGTGTCTATTGTGGTTGCTCCTTCCTGAAGATCTGCGGCCTTCAGAATGGCATTTTTCCCGTACTTTGATTTTACACGGAGCATTGCTTCCTGCAAATGCTTCTCTTTTTCAAGACGTTCCTTTTCCTGTTTCCGTTCCGTGGATTCCGGCACGGCCTGCCCGTCACCTGTTGTATTTCCATTCAAAAGTCCTGCGGAAAACAGATTCAATTGTTCATACACAGGCTCATTTTTAACGCTATCGGCATCTTTTAAATGATTGGCCACCAATGTGATTCTCCTGCACAGCAGCATCGGATCTACAATGCGTTCATATAACGTCATGGTGGTTTCCGCAATCTTACTGACCGATGCGGTCTGTGCCCCCAGATTCCCGGTACCGAGTGCATGTTTCGGCACGCTTCTGCCGTAACGGTCTACTGTGATCTCTCCGTGATAACGGTCAGCAATATCGGGGATTTTCAGGTTATCTATATCATAACCAATCGTCAGCACAATCTGATCTGTGACGAGTTTTTTCTCCACCAGATCCATTGCCAGTTGTTCCGCCATTTCCCGGACGACAATCTTCGTCTGTGTAAAATCTGTGGCACAATGTAATACCTGCCCGGAACTGATGCAGTTTGTCTCCGGACGGTAGGATTTGATCAGATCCATAGTCACAGGTTCGTAGCCCCAGGCATGATCAATCAGAAGTTCCGCATTTATCCCGAACATCTTATAAAGCAGATCCTCATTGTAGTAATCCTGTGTTTTTCCAATGGAACATCTCGCGACATCTCCCATGGTAAACAGACCTGCGGCTTCCAGTTTCTTCCGATACCCTGCCCCCACACGCCAAAAGTCTGTCAGAGGTCTGTGATCCCACAACTGCTCCCTGTAACTGACTTCATCCAGTTCCGCAATACGGACACCGTTTGAATCCGGCTCCATATGTTTCGCCAGGATGTCCATTGCCACCTTGCACAGATACAGATTCGTTCCGATGCCGGCAGTTGCAGTCAGTTGTTTTTTCTCATAGATTTCCGTTGCAATCTTCGAAGCAAGCTCCCTTGCCGTCATCCGGTAAGTATGCAAATACTGTGTCACATCCAGGAATACTTCATCGATCGAATACACATGAATGTCTTCCGGTGCGATATATTTCAGATAAATATTATAGATCTGCGTACTGTATTCCAGATATCTCGACATACGGGGCGTTGCCGTAATAAATCCGGCTTCCAGTTCCGGATGCGCCTGTAATTCATCCGCAAAGGCTGATTGTCCGGAGAATATGCCACCCGGAGCCCTGACCTTTCGTAAAGCATTCACCTCCCGCATCTTGGAGACCACTTCGAACAGACGGGCACGTCCCGGAATTCCGTAAGCCTTCAGAGAAGGAGACACTGCCAGACAGATTGTCTTCTGCGTCCGGGTGGCATCCGCTACCACAAGGTTTGTGTTTAACGGATCCAGACCTCTGTCAGCGCACTCCACAGAGGCATAAAAGGACTTCAGATCCATTGCAATATACGTATGCGATTGTCCGTCCATCAGATGCCTCCTTTCCGACCCACTGCACTTATTATATCAGAACATGCATTCGATTACAAAGTAATTTTTTGTCAAAAAGAGCTCCCGAAAAATATCGGGAGCCCTGAAAAATCTTATTCTATAAGGTTTTTTATATTAGAACTTGCCGGCCTTTGCTGCTTCCTCGATGGATACAGCTACAGCTACGGTAGCGCCTACCATAGGGTTATTACCCATACCGATCAGGCCCATCATCTCTACGTGTGCGGGTACGGAGGAAGATCCTGCGAACTGCGCGTCAGAGTGCATACGACCAAGAGTATCAGTCATACCGTAAGAAGCGGGACCTGCAGCCATGTTATCGGGATGCAGAGTACGTCCGGTACCGCCGCCGGAAGCTACGGAGAAGTACTTCTTGCCTGCTTCCAGTCTCTCCTTCTTGTAAGTACCGGCTACAGGATGCTGGAATCTGGTAGGATTGGTAGAGTTACCGGTGATGGATACATCTACGTTCTCCTTCCACATGATAGCAACACCTTCGGGAACGCTGTTAGCGCCGTAGCAGTTAACCTTTGCACGAAGTCCCTCGGAGTAAGCGATTCTCTCTACCTCGGTAACGGTGTTGGTGTAAGGATCATAAGAAGTCTCAACAAAGGTAAATCCATTGATACGGGAAATAATCTTTGCAGCGTCCTTACCAAGACCGTTCAGGATAACACGTAAAGGCTTCTGACGAACTTTGTTAGCCTTCTCTGCAATACCGATAGCACCTTCTGCTGCTGCGAAGGACTCATGTCCGGCCAGGAAACAGAAGCAGTCGGTATCCTCTTCCAGAAGCATCTTGCCCAGGTTACCATGGCCAAGACCTACTTTACGGGTATCAGCAACGGAACCGGGGATACAGAACGCCTGTAAACCTTCACCGATTGCTGCAGCTGCTTCAGATGCCTTTCTGCAGCCTTTTTTGATTGCGATTGCAGCGCCTACAGTGTAAGCCCAGCAAGCATTTTCAAAACAGATGGGCTGGATCTTCTTAACCT
>CAKRRU010000084.1 GCA_934394515.1 uncultured Acetatifactor sp. | reverse complement strand
CTTTTCAAACTCCAAGGGTACAGGGAAGACTTTTTCTTCCGCTGTACCCCTCTTTTCAAATTCCAAGGGTACAGGGAAGACTTTTTGCTCCGCTGTACCCTTCTTTTCAAACTCCAAAGGGTACAGGGAAGACTTTTTCATTCTCTATACCCTTCTTTTTAAATTTCACGGGTACAGAGAAGACTTTTTATCCGCTGTACCCTTCTTTTCAAATGCCAAGGGTACAGGAGAATATTTTTATCTTCTGTGCCCATAAAAGCATCCCGACTAAAAATAGTCAGCCATCTGCGTGGAGTATAGAAAAATATTTGCTTCACTAACTTTCAAGTTACTTCCTGCTTTTGTAAAACATCTCAAGTGAGTCCATCCGTGCGGACATATTCACCATCATAGCGTCCAGCACAGTGATCGCGGTCATGCACTCCATGACAACAACGGCTCTGGGGACGATGATGGGGTCGTGACGGCCGCGGATTGTGAGCTCGGTGTTTTCGCCGGAACGGTTCACGGTCTGCTGGGGCTGAAAGATGGAGGGGGTCGGCTTCACATAAGCGCGGACTAAGAGCGGACTTCCATCGCTCATGCCGCCCAGTGTGCCACCGGAGTGGTTGCTGGTTTTCACGACCTTGCCGTTTTCCATGCGGAATGGATCATTGTTTTCGCTGCCGGTAAGATGGGCAACCGCGGCACCGTCACCGATTTCTACAGACTTCACGGCACCGATGGACATCATCGCCTTTGCCAGATTGGCATCCAGTTTTTCAAAGACCGGATCGCCGATGCCGACAGGCAGTCCTTCTACGAGACATTCCATGCAACCGCCGACAGAGTCACAGGCTTCACGGGCTTTTTCCAGATAAGCCACCGCCTGCTTGTCGGCAGTAGCATCCGGCATAGCGGTAATCGTGGAGCGCGCAACGGTGCGGTCAAGTACGGTAAGATCAGCTTCTACGGGACCAATCGAACGCGTATAGGCGAACACAGTAATCCCCAGTTGTTCCAAAATCTTGGCAGCAATGGCTCCGGCAGCTACACGTCCGATGGTTTCACGACCGGAAGAACGTCCGCCGCCCCGGTAATCTCTAAAACCGTATTTCGCGTCAAAACAATAATCCGCATGACCGGGACGGTAATTCTCGGCAATCTCGGTGTAATCCGACGAAATCTGCGAAGTATTGCGTACCATCAGAGAAATCGGTGTACCGGTGGTCTTCCCTTCGAATACCCCGGAGAGGATCTCTACGAGATCGGCTTCTTTGCGCTGCGTGGTAATGGCACTGGTGCCCGGTTTGCGGCGATCTAAGTATTCCTGAATATCTTCTTCACAGAGAGGAAGACCGGCGGGACAGCCGTCTACGACGACGCCCAATGCTTTTCCGTGGGATTCTCCCCAGGTTGTGATTTTAAATATTGTTCCAAATGATGAACCGGCCATAGTAAGGCTCCTTTTCCAGGTAATGCAGGCATGACTTGCCTGCCCCAAATGAATTTGATTGATACGGTAAAACAGCAGCCGGGCAAAAGTATTAACCTGCAATAGAATAGAATCAAAGTTACGCCTCTTTTCGCGCCTGCATTCTAAAATTATACGCAATTACCGAAAAAATCGCAACTTTTTTATAGAAAAAGAGTGCATCGGCACCTGAAATATGCTATGATATGTCCGAAGTACTAACGAGAAGCAAAAAGGTCAACATACGTATGGAAAAAACTACGGAAGAAAAAGCCAGAGCGAAACTTCTGAAATTCGGTAAGAAGAGCAAATGGAACAGGACGGTAGCAATGCCGTTGCTGTTTTTTGTGATGTCTTTTTTTCATACGAGAGATTATATCAGGAATAACGGGAAACGTTTTGCCATGATGTTGGGAACCTTTTTTCTGTTCGCAGTCTACAGCAGCTTTTCTTTCCCGGCATTCATTACGGAAGATGTGGGCACTGATTATGAACTGAAGAATGCAGAGACACAGAACATCTCACTGGCAGAGGAAACGGTGCCGGATATGGAAGGACTGGAGCTGCTGCAGGATGAAGATGTTATGGAACAGTCGGACTACGGTGACACATCCCACGGATATGCGGTGGTGGATAAATACGATGCTTCGGATATTTTACAAGATTCGGAAGCGATTGTGAGCGAAAACAGTGAGGAAGAAAAGAATACGGAAAACATAGGAAATACAGACGAGGCAGGCAATACAGACAATGCAGAAAATTCGGAAAACGGTGAACAACAAGAGTTCCGCTCGGACGACTGGCGTCTGGTGCTGATCAACAAGCAGAATTCGATTCCGGATGATTATTCGTTCCAGCTGGGAACAATCAAAGGGAAGATGCAGTGCGATAAGAGAATTCTGGAGGATCTGCTGGCTATGCTGGAGACGGCGGAAAAGGACGGCGTTAATCTGACTATCTGTTCTCCGTATCGTGACCTGGAATATCAGCAGATGTTGTTTAATCGTAAGATCAAACGCTATATGAGCCGCGGTATGTCTTATATGGAAGCATATCAGCTTTCCAGTCAGGCGGTTACGGTGCCGGGAGCCAGTGAGCATCAGATCGGTCTGGCACTGGATATTGTCTGCAACAGTTATATGTCACTGGACGAGGGCTTCGGTGATACGGAAGCGGGCAAGTGGCTGGCGGAAAACAGCTGCAGCTTCGGATTTATTTTACGATATCCGAAGGGAAAAGAAAATATCACAGGTATCGAATATGAACCATGGCATTTCCGGTATGTAGGCAAAAATGCAGCAACGGTAATCATGGAACAGGGAATCTCGTTAGAAGAATTTTGGGAGGAATATGTCAAAGATGTATCGATTGATTAAACAGGAAGGACGTGCCAAAAGAGGCGAATTTGCTACCGTACATGGTGTGATCCAGACTCCTGTATTTATGAATGTAGGAACAGTGGCGGCGATAAAGGGAGCAGTGTCCACGGCGGATCTGGAACAGATCGGAACGCAGGTGGAATTATCCAATACTTACCATTTACATGTAAGACCGGGAGACCGGATCATCAAACAGATGGGCGGCCTGCATAAATTTATGTCATGGAACAAACCGATTCTGACCGATTCCGGCGGATTTCAGGTATTTTCCCTGGCAGGACTCCGTAAGATCAAGGAAGAGGGCGTTACCTTCCGCTCTCATATTGACGGACACAAGATTTTTATGGGACCGGAAGAAAGTATGCAGATCCAGTCGAATCTGGGATCTACCATTGCCATGGCTTTTGATGAGTGTGCTCCCAGTAAGGCAGATCGGGCATATGTGCAGAATTCCGTGGAACGTACGACCAGATGGCTGCAGAGATGCCAGACGGAGATGAAGCGTCTGAACAGCCTGGAGGATACGGTGAATCCCCATCAGCTTTTGTTTGGCATTAATCAGGGTGCTGTCTATGAGGACATTCGTATCGAACATGCCAAAAGAATCGCAGAGATGAATCTGGACGGTTATGCTGTGGGCGGACTGGCTGTAGGTGAGACCCATGAGGAGATGTATCATATTCTGGATGAAGTGGTACCTTATCTGCCGGTGGATAAGCCTACCTATCTGATGGGTGTCGGCACGCCTGCCAATATTCTGGAAGGCGTGGAGAGAGGTGTTGATTTCTTCGACTGCGTATATCCGACCAGAAACGGCAGACACGGTCATCTGTATACCAATCACGGGAAGATCAATCTGTTCAATGCAAAATATGAGCTGGACAGCAGACCCATCGAAGAAGGCTGCGGCTGTCCTGCCTGTCAGCGGTATTCCAGAGCGTATATCCGCCATCTGCTGAAAGCAAAAGAAATGCTGGGCATGCGCCTGTGCGTGCTTCATAATCTGTATTTCTATAATACGATGATGACGGAGATCCGTGACGCACTGGATGCCGGACGGTTTGCCGAGTACAAAAAACATAAACTGGATTCTATGGCGACGCCTCTGGAGTAAAAGAAGATTACCGCAGAAGCAGGAACTTGCTGAGCGGACAGTTTATAGGAATTTTATATGATTTTACGAGAAAAGACTTGCCCGGTAAGCTTTTTTTGTGTATCATACTTACTTGATGAAATGTTTTACAGGCGTGATACGCCGGAATGGAGGAACAAATGGGTATTTTATTAACTGAGTCACAGGCTGCTGCTGCAGGTTCCGGAACCAGCATGGTCGTTATGCTTCTTGTATATGCAGTTTTGATCGGTGCAATGTGGTTTTTCTTTATGAGACCGCAGAAGAAGGAACAGAAGAGAGTCGCAGCAATGCTGTCCAACTTAGAGACAGGTGACTGCGTTCTGACCACTTCCGGTTTCTATGGTATCGTAATCGATATTACGGATGATACCGTTATCGTAGAGTTCGGTAACAATAAAAACTGCCGTATTCCTATGGAGAAATCCGCAATCAGCAAAGTAGAGAAGCCCGGCGAGAACTAAGAAGTACGAAAAAGGGGAGCAATGCCATGGTTGGTATTGCTCCTTTTGTGTATCTGCGGAAAGCAAATTGTGCAGAAACCACCCCAAAATATTGATCTATTTTAATGCACTGATCTGCATTTATGTTAATTTTCAATATTGAAATTCTAACAGTCATCAGTTATTATGAAATAAGTATTTCCAACGGAAAATACAGGAAATCTTGCAAGAAATGAGGAAGATAACGCTATGAAATTGAATATTACCTGTATTCCCGGCGACGGCATCGGTCCGGAGATCGTCAGGGAGACGAAAAAAGTCTTAGACAAAGTTGCGGATAAATATGGTCATAAAATGATCTATAAAGATATTTTGATGGGCGGAGCATCCATTGATGTACACGGAGTACCTCTGACGGAAGAGGCGATTGCGGATGCCAAAGCGGCAGATGCGGTGCTGATGGGATCCATCGGCGGCAACACCACGACATCTCCCTGGTACAAATTACCTCCCGAAAAGCGTCCGGAGGCAGGACTTCTGGCACTGCGTAAGGCATTGAACTTATTTGCCAACTTAAGACCCGCAGTGTTATATGATGAGCTTGCAGCGGCATGCCCTCTGAAGGAAGAAATCAGCAAAGCCGGTTTTGACATGCTGATCATGCGGGAACTGACAGGCGGTCTTTACTTCGGTGAGCGCAAGACGATAGAAGAAAACGGCGTGAGAAAAGCAATCGACACTCTGACTTATGATGAGAATGAGATCCGTCGTATTGCGATCAAAGGCTTTGATATTGCCAGAAAGCGCAAGAAAAAAGTAACCAGCGTGGATAAGGCAAACGTACTGGATTCTTCCAGACTCTGGAGGAAAGTGGTAGAGGAAGTGGCGAAAGATTATCCGGATGTGACGCTGGAGCATATGCTGGTGGACAACTGTGCCATGCAGCTGGTAAAAGATCCTGCACAGTTTGATGTTATTTTGACGGAGAACATGTTCGGAGATATTTTGTCCGATGAAGCAAGCATGGTGACCGGTTCCATCGGAATGTTAGCCAGCGCGAGCCTGAATGATACAAAGTTTGGTCTGTACGAGCCCAGCCACGGTTCTGCACCGGATATTGCAGGCAAAGATATTGCCAACCCCATCGCGACCGTACTCAGCGCAGCCATGATGCTTCGTTACAGTTTTGATCTGGATAAAGAAGCTGATGCCATCGAAGCTGCCGTGAAGAAAGTACTGCAGGACGGCTATCGTACCATTGATATCATGTCCGAAGGCTGCACACAGGTAGGGTGTACCGAAATGGGAACCCTGCTGGCTGAACGTGTATGATATAGCGAACGAATAATCCTGCGAAGCAGGATGTAGAGTGCGAAGTAGGATATAGAGTGCGAAAGCACGAATTCGTGAGCTTATGATATAATGAGCGCAAGAGAGTCAACACGCCTGCGTGATTGACGAACGGCGAATTTGATCACGATAGCTGCAAAGCAGCGGAGAGCATCGAAGATGCGAATCGTGATATAATGAGTGAAAAAAGTAGAATCAGAATAGAGAAAGAGGGACAAAAATATGAGAAGTGATTCCGTAAAGACAGGAACAGCCCAGGCTCCTCACAGAAGCCTGTTTAACGCATTGGGATTTACCGAAGAAGAGAGAAGACGCCCCATGATCGGTATCGTCAGCTCCTTCAATGAGATTGTGCCCGGACATATGAATCTGGACAAGATCACCGAAGCTGTCAAAATGGGAGTTGCCATGGCGGGCGGTATGCCTGTGGTATTCCCTGCAATCGCTGTATGTGACGGTATTGCTATGGGACATGTGGGAATGAAATATTCCCTGGTAACCAGAGACCTGATCGCCGACAGTACCGAGTGTATGGCTATGGCACACGGCTTCGACGGTCTGGTATGCATCCCTAACTGTGACAAGAACGTTCCGGGACTTCTGATGGCAGCAGCCAGAGTCAATATCCCTACGATCTTCGTATCCGGCGGTCCGATGTTAGCCGGTCATGTACACGGACAGAAGAGAAGCTTGTCTTCCATGTTCGAGGCAGTAGGAAGCGTTGCCGCAGGCACCATGACAATGGACGAACTGGCTGAGTTTGAGGAAAAGGTATGTCCGACCTGCGGTTCCTGTTCCGGTATGTATACGGCGAACTCCATGAACTGCCTGACCGAGGCAATCGGTATGGGACTTCGCGGCAACGGTACGATTCCTGCGGTATATTCCGAGCGTATCCGGCTGGCAAAGCATGCCGGCATGAAAATCATGGAACTGGTAGAGAAAAATATCCGTCCCAGAGATATCATGACGCCGGAAGCATTCCGGAATGCACTTACCGTGGATATGGCATTGGGATGTTCTACCAATACCATGCTGCATCTGCCTGCTATCGCAAGAGAAGCAGGTGTGGAACTGAACCTGGAGATTGCCAATGAAATTTCTGCCAAGACACCGAATCTGTGTCATCTGGCACCTGCAGGTCCTACTTACATGGAAGATCTGAACGAGGCCGGCGGTGTGTATGCGGTAATGAATGAATTGTCCAAGAAGGGCTTATTAAATCTCGACTGTCTGACCGCGAACGGTACAACCGTAGGCGAAAATATCAAGAACTGTGTAAACAAGAATCCTGAAGTTATCCGCCCTGTGGAAAATCCTTATTCCCAGACCGGCGGTATTGCGGTACTGAAGGGTAATCTGGCACCGGACAGCGGTGTGGTCAAGAGATCCGCCGTAGCGCCCGAGATGCTGGTACATGAAGGACCTGCCAGAGTATTTGACTGCGAAGAGGATGCAATCGATGCCATTAAATCCGGCAGAATCGTGGCAGGAGATGTTGTTGTCATCCGTTATGAAGGACCCAAAGGCGGTCCCGGTATGCGTGAGATGCTGAACCCGACCTCTGCCATCGCAGGTATGGGGCTTGGCTCCAGCGTGGCACTGATCACGGACGGACGTTTCTCCGGTGCCTCCAGAGGCGCTTCCATCGGGCATGTATCTCCGGAAGCGGCAGTGGGCGGACCGATTGCCCTGGTGGAAGAGGGAGATATCATCCGTATCAATATTCCCGAGAATAAACTGGATGTACTGGTATCCGACGAAGAACTGGCAGCCAGAAGGGCAAAATGGCAGCCCAGAGAGCCCAAGATCACGACAGGATATCTGGCAAGATATCATGAATTGGTGACCAGCGGTAACCGTGGCGCGGTACTGGAAGCACCTTCACAGAAAAATTAGGAAAACGAAAGATATTATAGAAGACCGGAGGAAACTTTGCAATGCAGTTAACAGGATCGGAAATTCTGGTAGAATGCCTGAAAGAGCAGGGAGTAGATACCGTATTCGGTTATCCCGGAGGCGCAATACTTAATATTTATGATGCACTTTATAAGCACAGTGGCGAAATCACACATATTCTGACTTCCCATGAACAGGGAGCTGCGCATGCGGCAGACGGCTATGCCAGAGCTACGGGTAAAGTAGGTGTCTGTATGGCGACCAGTGGCCCGGGTGCTACGAATCTGGTCACCGGAATCGCTACGGCATACATGGATTCCGTGCCCATGGTGGCAATCACGGCAAATGTTACTTTGCCTCTTTTGGGAAAAGACAGTTTCCAGGAAGTGGATATCGCCGGCGTGACCATGCCGATCACCAAGCATGGTTATATCGTGAAAAATGTAGAAATCCTGGCAGATACGATCCGCAAGGCATTTCACATTGCCAGAAGCGGCAGACCCGGCCCTGTGCTGATCGATATTACCAAAGATGTTACGGCGGCAGCCTGTGAATATACACCGATGACGATTCAGCCGGAGGAGAGAATGACCCGTTACACCAGAGAAGAACTGATGCTGGTAGCTGAGATGATCCATAAGGCGAAGAAACCCTACATCTATCTGGGCGGTGGTGCGATTATCTCCGAAGCAAGCGAAGAAGTGGCGCAGTTTGCAGAGTTAATTGACGCACCGGTATGTGATACCTTGATGGGTAAGGGTGCATTTGACGGCAGAAGCGGGCGATATACCGGTATGATCGGTATGCATGGTACCAAGACTTCGAATCTGGGTGTCAGTGAATGTGACCTTCTGGTGGCACTGGGAGCCAGATTCTCCGACCGTGTGACGGGCAATCCGAAAAAGTTCGCGGAAAATGCAAGAATTATCCAGCTGGATGTGGATGCCGCAGAGATCAACAAGAATATCCGTGTGGATGCTTCCCTGGTAGGAGATCTGAAGAAGACACTGGCAGAGTTAAATGCCTGCCTGTCAAAACAGGAACATCCGGAATGGATGGCACATATAAAAGAATTAAAAGAAAAATATCCGCTGAAATATGATGATGAAAATCTGTCCTGCCCTTATATTATGCAGGAAATCGACCGTGTGACAAACGGCGAGGCGATTATTACTACAGATGTGGGTCAGCATCAGATGTGGGCAGCACAGTATTATCATTATACGAAGCCCCGTACCTTCCTGTCTTCCGGCGGCCTTGGCACCATGGGCTACGGCCTGGGCGCATGTATCGGCGCGCAGGTGGGACAGCAGGATAAGATCTGCATCAATATTGCCGGTGACGGATGCTTCCGCATGAATATGAATGAACTGGCGACTGCCAGCCGTTACAATATTCCGATCATCCAGGTGGTCATCAACAATCACGTGCTGGGTATGGTAAGACAGTGGCAGACGCTGTTCTACGGCAAACGATATTCCCAGACCGTACTGAATGACAAGGTGGATTTCTGCAAGGTAGCGGAAGGACTCGGCTGTACCGCAATCCGTGTAACCAAAAAGGAAGAGGTAGCGCCTGCGATTGAAAAAGCTATTGCCCTGAAGGCACCGGTCATGATCGAGTGTATGATACCGGAAGATGATAAGGTATTTCCTATGGTTCCGGCGGGAGCGCCGATCAGTGAAGTATTTGACGGAGATGATTTGAAAAGGCAGTCCTGATGAAAAAGACGACGAAAAAAATATTTTTTGCAGTGCTGGCAGTACTTTTGCTCGTGTTTACCGTGTATTTTGCCCTGGCTTTTTATTATAGAGGAGGCTTTTCTCTGAATACATGGATCAACGGAGTCTATTGCACCGGTAAGACTGTCGAAGAAGTGAATTCGGAGCTTTTGTCACGTACAGAAGCTCCGGACATTGTAATCACGGGCAAAGCCGGGGAAGAATATACGATTTCTCTGCAAGATGCGGATTACCGTGCTGACTACAGCAAGGTGCTCGAAAACTACAGACAGGAACAGAATCCTTATCTATGGGTGGATAATGTCCTGTTTCATTCCGGACGGCAGCTTTCACCGGCGGTAACAGTAGATGCGCAGGCGCTGCAAAAAGCGTTCGATGCGTTGGAATTCGTGCGCACGGAACAGCAAAGAGAAAAAGATTACAGCCTTTATCAGAACGAGGAAGGAGCCTACGTCTTTACAGACGGACTCTGTGACCGGATCGATCTGGAAAAGGCTTTTTTGGCGTTGCAGGAAGCTGTTGCAAACGGACAGGAGTCTTTGAATCTACAGGAGAGCGGATGCTACTATGAGATCACACCGGATGAATCGCAAAAGAGTCTGCGCAATCTCTGGAAGGAAATCGAGAGATACCAGAACTGTGACATCGTATATTGCTTTGGGGAGGAAAGACATCCCGTTACCGCAGCCGATTGTGCTTCTTTCCTGAAAAAAGAGAACGGATTTCCGGTATTGGAGGAACATGGCAGCTTTGTACTGGATGAAGAAGCAGTGGAGAACTATGTGGCTGAGCTGGCACAGGAATATGACGGCTATGGAAGAACCAGACAGTTTCACAGCACCAGAGGGGATATCATCACCATTGAAGGCGGTACCTACGGCAGCAAACTGAATCAGAAAAAAGAAGTGAAATACCTGATGGAACATTTGCTGGACCAGGGCGTACATACGGGAACTTTGCAGACACATATTCCGACTTATGAGAGAGAAGCCTTCTGCTACGGAAAAAATGATATCGGTGATACCTATATCGAAGTGGATATGACACAGCAGAAGATGTACTACTATGAAAAAGGAGAACTGTGCCTGGAGACAGATGTGGTCACCGGCAATATGCGCAGACGGATGGGAACCCCGGAAGGCGTGAACTTCGTTTACAACAAACAAAAGGACAGAATCCTGCGCGGACCGGGATACGCCTCCCCTGTGAAATTCTGGGTACCGGTAAAAGGCAGTATCGGCATCCATGATGCCGGCTGGCGCAAGGAATTTGGCGGAGAGATCTACCAGACTGCCGGATCCCACGGCTGTATCAATACCCCACGGGACAAAATGGAAGAACTCTACAATATGGTACAGATCGGAACACCGGTTGTGATGTTCTATTGATTGTGATTAATTTGAAAGTTCTATATCCCTAAAATTTTCCATAACCCAGTAGCCCCGGCGGCATATAAGAATAAGCTGACCGTAAACAGACGCCGGCCCATAGCGTCCCTTGGACGCATTGCGGGCGTACTTTGACCGCTTATGTACCGTTGCGCTCTGTTTCCGAGTGGAAACGATGTCAGCGTTTCTTATATGCCGCCGGGGCTACGGCGATTTGAGAACATCTAATTTAACTATAAAGACATTTTCAGACAATTTGTCCTTGCAAGACGAACAAATTGAAAATAATTTAACAATGTAGTTGACTAAAGCGAATGAAAAGCTTATTCTATAACTATTCATTTTATAAAAAATTTAGAAAATATCGAGGAGGTCTTTGAAAATGGCAAGAGTGTATAACTTTTCCGCAGGTCCTGCCGTACTTCCGGAGGAAGTATTACAGGAAGCAGCCGATGAAATGCTGGATTATAGAGGAACCGGCATGTCCGTAATGGAGATGAGCCATCGATC